>CAZJIV010000012.1:0-15897 GCA_964546165.1 Candidatus Woesearchaeota archaeon | reverse complement strand
TTCCTGAAGGAAGAAGAAAAATCCGAGAAAGAAGTAAAAGAGAAAAGAGAAAAAGACATGTCAAATCCATTTATGGCTCTTCTTGGTTTTTACAATCCCCAAAACAATTCAGGTTCTGCTCCAAAATCATCAGGAGATAAAAAACCAAAAGAAACAGTTGTGAAGCCGGACGATTTTCTGGAAAAGACTTACCTTAGACCTCTCGCAGGTAAAAAAGCAGAAAAAACAACCTTTGATTTGTTTGATATTTACAAAAAAGCTCATGGAATGCCAAGTTATACCTAATATAATTAGGGAGATTCTCAATGCCAAGAAAAAAGTCTGTCAAAAAATCCGGAAAAAAGAAAACTGAAATTCTTGAAGAAGTTGAAAAACTTAAGATAAAAGAAATTCCAAAAACGAAAGAAGAACCTTCTGAAAATCTTGAATCAGAAATACAGGAATCAGGGGAACTTGACGCAAGGGGAATAATTTCAAATCAAGAGCTTTCAAGAGTTCTGGGCAATCTCAATAATTCTCCTGCAATGACCTCACTTGAACAGACCCAGTCTGCTGATGACCTTGAAGGTGCAGTTGCTTTTGCTCCAAGGGTAACAAGAATATCTTCAAACAAGGAAATTGAATTGAAATACTCTGACACAAAATACGATGCAAATATATACGACGAGAAGAATAAGATGTATGATAAAGAAACCCCCGGTTTCTATTCGGCAGGAGCTTCTTCCAAGTCAGAAACAAGCAACAGCGAATCTTCTAATAACGGAAATCAATAAATTAATAAATTGAAATTCCCTCTTAAAACCGAGGTGAAAAATGGGCGATTATAATATAGAAAATATTTATCAGGGCGGTTATTCCAATCTTGATCCTGAGAAAGCGGGACCTTTTGTTGGATACAGAATAGGTGCAGGAAAATTCGGGATGGCAACAGACCCAAGAACCGCAAATATTCTTCAGGATGTCTCAAATAAACTCCAGTCAGGAATAAAGCACGTTGAAGTTTCCACGATTCAGCCGGAGGTTTTTGATACAATTCCGAAACAGCAATTGCAGGAAGTTAACAGGCTTGCAAAACTTACGGGGGCTGAGATTTCTGTTCATGGAATGATTGTAGAGCCTTCGGGAATAGGGCAGCAGGGTTACAATGAGCTTGCAAGAGAACAGGCAGAAAGGCAAATGCTTTCCAATGTTATGAGAGCGCATGATATGTCTCCGGACGGTAATGTTCCTGTAACTTTTCACTCTTCCGCAGGATATCCAAGTCCTGAGTATAAGCAAGTTGAAGAAGGCGGAGAAAAAAGAATGGAAAAATGGAGAATGCCCATAATAAATCAGGATACTGGGCAGGTTACCCTGGCAAAAACAGAAATGAAATATTATCCCACACGCCCCGAAGACCAAAGAGCAATTCTTCACAAAGCAGAGGAGCAATCTCAAATAATGAATGATACTGAATGGAGTGATTCAATAACTGCGCTTATAGCAGGAAAAGACATGGCTGACAGGATGATGGCAGGCTCTCCGGACACTGAAAGAGTCGCTTTGAATGTTAGAGACAAGATAAACAGAGGATATGATGCAAGTCAGATTACACAGGCGGAACTTAATGCATACAATAAATATAGAACTGCAAACCTTCAGCTTAGCGACCTCCAAAAGCACCTCAATTCAATATTCAGCAAGGCTTATACTTATGCGGACGAAGAAAAAAGAAAACAATTGGATGCCCTTGCAAATAATTTCAGGAAAGAACTTTCGGAGAGCCATGGCCTTGGAACTCACGCCTCAGAAGCGATGGGAAATTTCATGCATAAACTTTACGGAGATATTGAAAATGGAATTGATTTCGCGCCCGAAATTTACAAGCCTGTAGAAGATTTTGCAGTTGATAAAAGCGGCGAGACTTTCGGGAACGTTGCATTCGGTGCTTACAAGAAATTCAAAAATACGGCACCAATAGTCAGTATAGAAAACCCTCCTGTCGGTATGGGTCTGTCGAGGGCAGAGGACTTGAAAAAAGTTGTAAGGGTTGCCCGCGACCAGTTTGTAAAGAAGGCAAAGGAAGAACTCCACATGAATGAACGCGAAGCGCAGGAACAGGCAGACAAGCTTATTGGCGTTACATGGGATGTTGGGCATATTAACATGTTAAGAAAACAGGGATTCAGTGAAAAGGATGTCATAAAAGAATCTGAAAAAATTGCGCCTCTTCTTAAGCATGTTCACCTTTCTGATAATTTTGGATATGAGCACACAGAACTCCCGATGGGCATGGGGAACGTTCCAATAAAGGAAATTATGAACAGGCTCGGAGAGAAAGGATTCGAAGCGAAGAAAGTAATTGAAGCAGGAAACTGGTTCCAGCATTTCAAAACTGCACCGTTTCAGGAAACGTTAGAGGCTTTTGGCTCTCCTGTCTATTCTATGAAAATGCAACCCTATTGGAATCAGTCAATTGGGGTTCAGGGTTATTTTGGCGGTTACGGACAGATGCTTCCGCAAATAAATTATGAAACAATGGGCTCAGGTTTCTCAATGCTTCCTGCAGAACTTGGCGGACAAAGGCCCGGCGGAAGGGGAAGTAGAATGTCGGGCAGGCCCATGGAATAAAATGGCGCGAAAAAAAAGTCAAACAAGGGCAGGAAAAGCTATAGTTTCTGCAATCACTGACGGCATTGAAACTCTTGTCGGAGTAGATCCAATTTTTAGAAACAATCGGGATTATATTGCGAAATATTTTCTTGATCAAAATCTTATTCAGCAAAAAGCAAAAGAGCTTGTGGGTTACGCGAGGCAAAAGGGATTTTCCGGAAATCAAACATTAAATTATGTTCATAGGGGTATCGAGGATTATGTGACATCAGGCCGCGCTTTCAATGAAGATGGGAAAAAAGCAATTCTCAACGAGACTCTCGAAGGAAAGGCAAAAAGCGGATTGCTGAAAGGTTTTGGAGCCAGAAAGGCTTTAAGAGCGGAAGATTACCTCAGGAATGCGTTGTTGGGAGCATACGAACTTGGAGACATGATAGTAAAGAAGAGAATGGCAATAGATGATCCTGGGGTTGTCAAAGTGATGAAATATGTACAGGAAGCCGGAATGCTTGTGCCTGAATTAAGGCTTTTGAGAGACAGCGGAAAACTCAGGAACAGTGAATACAGAACAGCAATAAGAAATATTTACAGCAATATTGTTTCAGGAACAGCATATGCAGCACAGGCAGTTAAAAATTATGCAAATTCCCGCATGGATTACATAAAACAATTTTCAAAGCCTCAGAATATTGCAGCCTCGATTCTCGGGATTTTTGGAGTAACACTTGCCCTCATGGGTATGAAATTTACGGGTGCTGTTGCTGGAGTTTCCTCTTCTGCAGTTCCGACTGCAGTAACGACAATAGGAATTTTTTCATTTATTATGGCAATTTTAATTTTTGTAAAGAAATAACAAGATATCATCTCAAAATATATATTCAAAAATATTTAAAAACTAAACCGGTTTAGTAGTTTAAAGATGGTGAACAAATCTCATTCTAAAAGCAGTGCAAATAAAAAGACCAGCCAAAGCCGCACTAAGAAGAAAACCGTTTCTAAATCAGCTTCTAAAAAAATCAATACAAGAAATCTTCCAAGCTTCAAACTTGCGCGCGATGAAGATATTGCAATGGACTTTGCAAAAAAAACTTATGAAAGGTTCAACAAGCTTGTAAAGTCAATAGTTCTTTTCGGTTCTGTTGCCAAGAAAACGCCGACCCCCGGTTCAGACCTCGATATTATCATGATAATTGATGATGTTACCGTAAACTGGGACCAAGAGTTGATAGCATGGTATAGGGAAGAGCTGGACAAACTTTTGCAGCAAAATCCTTACAGAAGAGATTTGCATATAAATACAATAAAGCTCAGCACATGGTGGGACGACTTAATTCGCGGGGACCCTGTTGTGATTAATATTCTCCGTTATGGACAGTCTCTTATAGACTTTGGAGGATTCTTCGAGCCATTAAAATATCTCTTAATAAAAGGAAAAATAAAATCCACTCCCGAAGCAGTTTATAGCTGCCTTGAGCGCGCACCTCAACATTTTGCAAGGAGTAAGATTTCAGAACTTGGAACTGTTGAAGGTTTGTATTGGGCAATGGTTGATTCTTCTCACGCGGCGCTTATCTCCAGAGGCGTTCTGCCTCCGTCGCCGGAGCATATCCCTTTAAACCTCAAAGAAACTTTTGTCAATGAAGGAACTCTTAAAATGAAATATGTTACATGGTACCGGGACCTGCTTGTCCTTCACAAAAAAATTGTCCACGGTGAAGTCACTGATTTAAGAGGCGTTGAAATAGATTTGTGGCAGGACCGAACCGACGAGTTCATGAAAATTATGGCAAAACTTGTTGACTACACAATAACCGGAGAAGCTATTGATACAAGCGGAGACTCAAAAGATAAGACCTTGGGCAATAACTAGGATTATTCAGATTCTTTTTCTTTCTGAGATTCATTATAAGCATCGCTTATTTCCTTGAAGCCTGCATTAATCCCATCAAATTTGTGTGCATCCTGAACCTTGTAAGCTGCAGCAACACTAATCGCTTCCGTAAACTTGCCAACATAAGCACTGTATGCACGTGATGCTTCTTCGTTGTTTTTTGCGTATTTTTCCACTGCTTTCTGCAGAGCTTCAGGTTTCTTTCCTTCTGCAATTGCCTCATACTGAATTTCATGAAGTCCTTCTTCATAATCCTTTATTCCCTGAGGGATTTCAGGCTTTATTGCAGGTGAAAGTCCCTTGACAACCTTCTCAAGCCTGCTTAATGGAAGTCCCCTAATTGCTTCCTGAACAGCTCCAAGTGAATATTTTGAGACATCGTAGCTTGAAATATTAACATTTGGCATGTCCGCCATGTCAAGAGCATTTCTTTCTTTCATAGCAGTTTCATACTGCTCTTTATACATTTGCTGGAGTATCTTTGCAGCTTCTTCTGATTGCATAGCTTCAACTTGCGCAACCTCTCCGATACCTTTTGCGATGCTTCCAAATCTGTCAGAATGAGCCCTAAGAGTATTAGAACCGTAAACATCCATGTAGAAATCATTTTTCAGATTTTCTTCAAGAGAGTCCCATCTCTTCTCAGTATTCTTCTGAATTTCTTCTTTTGTTGGTAGTTTGTCTTCAGGCATTTTTGTACCTCTAATGTAATATTTAATATCTCCAGAACTTTATAAACTTTTCTATCTGTTATTACTATTTAGTAACATCTATTCATCAGAAACAGCTTCCTTTTCTTCTTTTTGAACTTCCCCTGTAAATTCCTGAATTATCTTGATGTTTCCAGGCAATTTCGATCTCACTTCTTTTATGGTCTTTCTTACAAGTCTTACAGCTGCATCATTCATCAAGGAAAATGAGAATATCCTTGTTCCTGGCTTGAGAATTGCAGCCCTCCCCATAGACTTCCCAAAGGATAACTGCATTCCGGTCTGCATACGGTCAGCGCCTGCTCCTGTAAGCATTCTGTTTTCTCTCTGAATGTGGTGTGGATAAGGATAAATCCTGAAAAGATATCTTCCCAGAAGAGCCTTGTCAACAATTTTGTTCATATACTGCCTGCAGGCTTCAAGTGCGTTGTGTCTTATCTGAACATTTTCAGTTGAAACAACAGTCAACTTGTATGGAAGCTTGCCCTCCTTGAACATCTGCTCATTTCCCATTGTGAACTTGACAATCTTTGACTGCGGAACCACTTTGACAAATGCCTTTTTCCTTCTCTTGCTCTTCCTTGTATAAGGAGTAACTTTCCTCTTTGAATATGCGTTCGCTTTTCTTAATGTTGCCATTTTACTTTATCTCAACCTCTGTCGTGATAGCCTGTCCTGGCAGTCCCTTTTCAAAGATCGCCCTGACAACTCCGTTGTTTCCATGAGCTGCAGCTATTTTTCCTTTTATGATTTTGCCTGCCGGTGATTTCCATTCAACTTCCTTTCCAGCAAGTTTATCAGCATCAACTCTTGTTTTCACGCCAGGAACTTCTATCAAAAAGTGCCTTTCATGAATTATGTGCTTTGCCCTTCTGAATTGTATAACTTTTCCTTTCATATCAATGTTCTACAATAAAATTAGTTTAAAAAGCTTTCTTGTAATTGTTATTATCTCATAACCACAATGCTTCTGCCAACTATCGAATCTTCTCTGAATTCAGGAATTGGTTCATTGACAATTTCTAAACCTGACGAATCAGCGATTTTTTTGAAATTGCACCCTATTCTCTGTTTTTTCTTGCCTGTCGAAATAAACGGCGCAGTAAAAGCTATTCTGCTCCCCTGTTCAAGGTGTTTTTTCTGGTTATTCAAGAGCTTAATCATCAGATTTTCAAAACCACCTATGGTTTTTTTCGCTTCCCCCTCTGAGGGACTTACCTTTCTTAAATCTCCAAAATCAGGCTCCGTTGCAATCCCATTGGTTTTTCCGGGATTGACTCTCGTTGAATCTCCATGAATGAGGTTGTAATCTTTTTTGCTGAACTTGAACCATTTCAAATTCTTTTCAGCGTTTCCAATCGCAGATTTATCTTTGTCAATTCCCGTAACTTTCATGCCCTGCAGCAATGCCTCTTCCATTACAACGCCAATTCCACAGAAAGGATCCAATAAAATTCCTTCATCAGGAACTTCTGACAAGTTTATCAGAATCTTTGCAAGCCTCGGTGAAATTGATAGTTCATTTCTCCTGGCGGGTTTTTTCATGTCCCGCTCTTCAATTTCCTCATAATTTGACTTTTGAATTATCCTGCCAAAACAATTTTCAAAAACAAAATATTGCTCGTCAATCAATTTTGAAGACACATTTCCTATGGACTCCCCTGATTGCATTTTAATATTTCCGGATAGCTTTTTTTCAGTTGCCTTGAGTTTTTCTTCCTTGAATTTTCTCTTTAAAGATTCAGAAATGCCTTCAAAGTTCTCACCCTTAAAATTAAACAGGATGTAATTGAGTTTGTTTCCGGTAACTTTGTAAAGAGTTTCATTTTCTAAAAAGCCTGCAATTTTATCAAGGTCTCCTTCAACAAGAACTTCTCCGATGGATATTGTTCCGCCAAGCCCGTCAATCGATTTTTCCCTTAACATCCCTGAAGTTTCGACCAACAGCCCGTTGCCAGTCAATCCAATCTGATTAAATTCCATTTTGCTTTTCCTGAAAAAAGACTTCAGCTCTGCTATTGAAAGTTCAACATTTCTTCCAAGGACAAAAAGATATTTCATGATTCAGAAAGATAAAACAGCTTTTTATTATTTCCTTAAATTTATAAACTTTGAAAACTATTAATTTTCAATGGAAAAGAGGCGAAAAAATCTCGCATATTATTGGGATTTCATGGATATACCTCTTGTAATATATCTTGTTTATATACTCGTGAATTTCTTTTTCCCCTTCACATCTTTTATGTCTAACACCCTTGCATCTTTGCTTTCTCTCACCTTTATGGTATTTGTTTTTGGTTTTGTTGGATATAACGTCTCAAAAGCAGGTGATGATTCACACGCTAAAGCAGGTGCATGGGCAGGTGTATTTGCAGGTCTTGTGGCCTCAGTGTTTTCAATAGCATCCTATTACATGTTTCCTCAGAGGTTTGCGGAGGCAATACAAAAGGCAGTTGCAGCGGGAGCAAGTGCTTCAACAGTAAATCTCTTCACACAGATTAGCTTGTTCGCAGGTCTTGTAATAAGTCCCCTAATATACGCTGGTTTGGGCGCGTTGATTGCGTGGGTTTCCAAATTTATCTTCAAAAAGAAACATGCTGAAAAGCGCGAAGAAAAAAAGCCTGTAGCAAAGAAGTCTTCAGGAAAAAAGAAATAATTCTAGTTTAAACTGGGCACTCGCCGGCTTCCCAATAAGACACTTTTGGATCCATACACGCAAAACACTCATTACTGTAAGTTTGGGCACATGGTGCCTTTATGCATTTTATATCCTGTGAAAAATAACCGCATACGGGATTGTAAATCTCATAGCATGCCTGAGCATTTCTGGATTCGTTTGTGCAAAAATTATTCTCTGTATTGTAAACTCTGCCATGAAAGGAAACTACCGAAAGGTATATCAGAAAAAAGAGTATCAACGAAGTTAAAGAAATGAATGTTATGAAAACTCCTTTTATTATCGCCCCTTTTTTCATTTTAGCAAAGCTCAGAAACTAATTTCAAAGTTTCCAAGATGTTTCTTTAAAAGTGAAAATGCCTCGGAGTTTATGTTTATCGCTTTATTGCCTTTCTGCTCCTGCATTGACTCGGAAACTTCCCCCATGTCAGAATCTTCTATCTTGTCGGTGATTTTTTTTATCCCGCCGTTCTGGAAAAGGAACAACTTGTCCCCGCAGATTAAAGCTTCTGCAGCGCTTTCCTTATCTCCTTCTTTGTATTTTATAATCATCCTTCCTTTTTCAAATTCTGCAAGGTCTTTTCTTTGTGAGTATTCAACAAGCGCATTTATCAATGATGTGGAATCTTTTCTCGCATTGTCAATTGAATGAACGCTTGATTTACCTTTTTTGAATTCTGCCCTTGCATCAATTATGTTCTTGAGAATCTTGAGATTTTGAGGTGCAAACTTGCCTTGTTTTACCAATTTCTCAAACTCTTCGGTTATAGAAGCAACTGAGGATTTCTTTGTCACAACTTTCATCAAATCAAAGACTTCTTTGTAAATTTCTTCAATAGTTCTTCCCTGTGCTCTCTTTTCAATCTGCTCCCTTAGTTCCTTTAATCTTTTAAGATAATCTTCAATGTCATTTACAAGTTTGTCTATTTCAGCACCTTTAATCTCTTTGAGCTTTTCATGTTCAAAATCCTTATACTTTCCTATAACCCTCTCAAGAATATTCACATACTTTGTCTCAAGCATTTTTTCTTTGTCAACAAAAACTCTTTTCATTTCCGCAACAGTATTTTTTGGCGTTGGTGGAGGCAATCCATAAAGCATCAAAAGTGCCTGGCTCGGAGTTAAAATGCTCCAGTAAATATCATGAACAAGAATGTCAAGCAACGCGTTCTTTGCTCTCTTTACTGTCTTGTCTCCCATGGACATGAACATGTCAATTGCCTCGGGTGAAGGTTTCAACTTTCCCATTTTTAAAAGAGCTTTCCAGGGCATAAACGTTCCACGGTCATAAATTGGAACACCATCTCTTATGAAAGTGAACATGACTGGATTTGCGTCTTTGACAGATTCCCAGAAGTCTGTAAGAAGGTAAACCTGAACATTCAAAATGTTTTCTTTAACTCCCGCAATAGCATAAGCTTCAGAGATATATTGATATATAATTCCCCTCAATCTCTCCTTAAGTTCAAGTCTTGGCATTCTCTTGACATCCGTATCATTGATGATTATGAAAGAATCAACATCTGAAGTTTTTACAGTATCTCCGCGAACAAGACTCCCGCCTATGACATAACTGACAACATACCTTTCGAATTTTTGCAAAACAAGTGACTTGTGAACATCTGCAACCCTCAAACCCTTCAGGAATCCTCCCTTGTCATGGAGGGGGAAAGACATCGCAACAGCGCTCAAAAGTTCAAACTTGCTGTCAAGTCCGTATTCCCAGATTTCCTCATTGGTCTTTACGTATGTCCAGACATTTATCTTCTCTCTGTCAATATACTCGACGATTTCCTTTTTTATCTTCGGAATCTCCTTATCTTTTTCCTCCGGAATTATGATGCACAAATGCGCTTTTTTCTGGAGCTTTTCAAATTCTTCTTTTGGAACATTTTCCGAGATTTCTTCCTCGACAAAGAATTTTATTGCCTGTGGCGGAAGCAAACCTATTGCCATCGTGAAAGGATATTTTTTTACGACAAATGTCTTTAACTTATTCAGCTCTTTTTTGGTCTTGTCCATGCTTTTCTGGACTTCACTTGAATCAGGAATTATAGGCTTTTTCGGAGAATAATTATTGTTCAGGTTCATCTCGGGAATCTCACTGTTCCCGTTTTTCTTGCTCTGCTTTTCTTCAGCCATGGAAAAAAGATGCTCTAATCACTTTTAAATGTTTTTAGAACAACATTTAAATATCCCACAATAAAATCTTCTGCATGGGATTGTATGAACTGGCAAGAAAATATGAAACTCAAAAAGCCCTAGAAGGGCTCATGAAGAAAGCAGACTCTATTAGTGACTACAGCACTGTCTCTGGAAACATGGACTTTGAACCAGATGAAATTCTCAATACTATAAATTTCTTGGCGAATATCCCCGGAAACAAACCAAGAGAAAACTTAAATGGAAAACTTAGGTCAAAATTCCAAAAAAATTGGTTTAATGGTGTTGTTTCATATTCTCAGATGGCGGGGCATGCAGGTTATTTAAGCGACAAGTCTAAGGCCCTTCTTCTGGCATTGATAGATTATACTAAGCATATTGAATTTCAAAAAGATTATGCTGTTGAATATGTTGATGTTGATGTGGCCAATTTTGTCCTTGAAAAAGTCCAGATGGATTTACACAGCGCTTCTTTTCAAAAACTTTGGAACAAAATGCTATAAAGAAAATTATCTGTGAGAATATCTCTCAAAAAGCTGTTTGAACCATCCTGTCAAAGTTTCTTTTCCCTCCATGTCCATCCACGGAGAAATTTTAAGCTCAAGGTCGCTGAGTCCACGAATTTTATGAAGGTCTAATCTCGCCAGTACAGATTTGCCTTTATATCTTTCATCACATTTTACTTTCAGCCATAATTCTCCTTTGGTGATGTCGTAACCATTATCTGTAAACGTGGGTAACAAGAGGTCTCTGAACTTTGTGAATATCTCTTCTCCAGGAAAGTAATCCGTGCTTGCCTCCAGTTTAATATTCTCTATTTTGCCACCTCTTATTAAATTAGGAATATTGTCAGGGGATTCTTTTGTAAAATAAACAGGGCTCTCAGGTCTGAATTCGCCTGCAATCTGGTTATAGCCCACTCTGATTTCAGAATTTGGGATTACGTCAATTCCCGATGCGGTAAATTGAATTAATGAATAATTGGGACACAACGGAACAGTCTGCAATGCCTCATTAAACAAACCGTCAGATACAATCTGAATTTGCATAATCACAAAGGATCCTAATAATATTTAACCTTAATCGTCATAAAATATATATCATAGAAAGTAAAAATGCGCGAACCGGGAATCGGACCCGGGCCTCCAGATCTTCGCTGTTACACTTGCCCCAAAAAGGAGGGGGTAATGTAGGGGGAACCTCTGGTGCCCCTCATTGGCAATCTGATATTCTACCACTAAATTACTCGCGCCTAAATAATTACTGTAAATTAAGATTTAAAAGATTATTGTAATCACTTTGTGTAATTGACACCTTTGTTTAAACTTTGGTTTATACTCTCTGAAACCACATGTTGGATATTTGTCAGGTCAATTCCAAACAGCCCGAGAATCAAATAGACCACTTCTCTGAAAATTAAATATACTATTACAAACACAACTATTATTATCAGCTTCTCAAGCCACGGCTTTTTTATCTTTGACATAAATTTAAAATGTTTCTTCAGAAATTTGTCAACCTGCCTGTAAAGTTTTCCTCTCAAAATTATAAGGATGATTATTATGATTCCAAAGATAATTATGAAAGACAAAGGCAATCCTCCCAGATACATAAAAAACAGCAAAACAAGAATAATCGCGACTCTTATCCAGATTCTAAGATTCACCCTCATTTTTTACAATGGTCCATAGAGGAGTCGAACCTCTCCTTCCTCGGTGTAAACGAGGTGTTCTACCGATAGACTAATGGACCTAACAGATTTCAAAGAAATTTTTCATTCTTAAAGTTTTCTCATTTCTTATTTTTGGGATAGTCCTGTTTTGTTATGGTTAAAAGTTGTACAAATTTGATGTAATTCTACAGGAGTTACAATATAGAAATGTTTATAAATTCCGTCATCACTCTAAAGTCACTATAAAATGGAAAATTTAGGCAAAAAAATCGGATTGACTGCAGCAGGATTACTTCTTGCAGGAGCAGCAGCTTACGCAGGAAATAATTCTAAAGATGTAAATCAGGGATTCTGGACAGCTGACGGAATTGCAGTAACACCTATTGTAAACGAATTCTCCGGAGATGTAGACTTATTGAAAGTCATAAGCGGGGGAGAAAACTCACATCTTTATGTAATTGATGCTGAAACAGCAATAAAGGGAAAACTCAACTGGCTCAACAGTCAAAGAGCAAAAGATTACTACAACAGCCAAGCAAATCCTGAGACAAAAACAATCGCACAGGAAGCAAGGTTAAGAATGATATCAAAATATGAAAGCCTTCTCGCACAGGTTCAGGCAGAGAAAAAAACACCTGCATATTATCAATCTGAAAAAAATCTTGAAGGATATCTCTCTGACCACATTTTAACAGAAAAAGAACAGGAGGAACTTGCTCCTGGATTTGTCTACACTGTTGGAAGGGGAGTCAACGGAGATTGGGACGCAATAATGTTCTTTACGCCTTCATATGAAAAGCCCGAAGTTCCTTCTGCAACAGCGGAGAACACAAAGAAACAGGAACTTTCAAAATCACAAATTGAAGGTATTGTCAAAAGCACAATAGATCAATACAGGCAAAGACAGGAGGAAAAAAAGAAGGCTGAGAAAGAAGAAATGAGCCACAATTACAAACCAAAAGAAAATCTTGAATCTAAAACACGTGACCCTGAAGCAGGCCTTGGAATTGTTGCGGGTGCTGGTGCAGGAATCCCAGGTTCCTACGATTTTAACCTTGGATTGAAATACGGAAGATTTGCATTACTTCTTGAAGGGGGCTCAAGACCGAACCTGTCTGTTAAAGATGTTAATTCCCCTCTTTTGAACAATTCTGGTTTTACAGGAACCGAAACGCTGGAAGATTTCTTCAATCTTGGAGCAACCCTTGTTTACTACCAGCCGCTCAACAAGAACATTTCCGCAGTTGTAAAAATCGGCGGAGGTAAAGAATGGTATCAAAGAAAAGACCACACAGCAATAATTGCTCCTGACGGAAGCGAACTTAATCCAAATGATTCTAGTTATTCCGAGAGCAATTTTTATGTAAAACTCGCAGCAGGACCAAAAATAAAATTAAGTGACATTCTGGCTATAAATCCTAATCTTGGCTATAGGGGCAATTTTAACAATTTAAACCAGTTCTACGGAAATCTTGATGTTATTGTCACAATTCCAGGCACAAAATGAAATTCCTGAAATTATTCCTGGCTCTTGCATTTTTCACATTCTTTTTGGGTAGTGTTAGTGCCACTGTTTCTTCAGGAGGTTTCTGGAGCAACAATCAAAATAGTATTACAATAACAAACGGACAGAGCGCATCATTTACAGCAGATGCAGGCTCATTGCAAAATTCAATGACTGTTAGTGTAAAGATTTACGATTCTTCAAATAATTTGCTTTATACATTTGAAAACAACAAACAGGTCACAGGTTCAGGATACACAACTTATTCAAAAGTATTCACAGTTTTGCCTTCAACATATCAAACCAACGGAACCTACACTATTTATATAACTGCAACAGATTCCGACGGAAGCAATTCATATACTCTTACTTTGGTAGTGCTTCCCTCAACAAGTCCGACAAACCATGCACCTGTAATAACATCAACACCTGTAACACAGGTTAATGAGAGCAAGCCTTACAATTACCAAATAACTGCAACTGATGCTGACAATGACATTTTAACATACTACATGGGCACATCAGCAAGTTGGTTATCAATAAATCCTTCAACAGGCTTGATAAGCGGAACAGCCCCAGGTGTAAACTCGGATACAAATTATAACATTGAAGTAAAAGTTTCAGACGGGACAATCAATGTCTCACAATTTTATACTCTGACAGTAAAAGACAATTCAACAACCCCCGTAAATCCTGACACAATACCTCCAATTGTAACTTTGAAATCCCCTGTAACAAATTACATTACAAACTCAAATATTGTAAATCTCAAGGGTTTTGTTATAGACAATATTGCAATATCAAATGTTTCCCTTTACATTGATTCAAGCTTGACACAGACAAACTTTTCAGGAGTTAATTCTGCAAATTACACCTTCAGTGTCTCATTGCCTGACGGAAATTACAATTGGTTTTATGAGGCTTATGATACTTCAGGGAATCCAACAATTTCTGTAACAAGGAACTTTATAATTGATACAACATCTCCAAGCGTGAGTTTTATCTCAAATACTCCCTTAACAAATTCAATCCTCAACTCAACAGAACTCCCCGTTAATGTAACCGCCTCAGACCCACTTTCAGGACTAAAAAATATCACAGTCTATCTTTACAACTCTTCCGGAGACATTGTAAGGGAAGCTTCAGACAACGCACCATTCTCATTTACAATGGTTTATTTGCCTGACGGCGTTTACCATCTTAAAGCAACTGCTTATGACATGGCTGGAAATTATGCAAGCACGGGAACAAGAAAAATAACCATAGATACCTCAGGGAACAACAACCAGACAAATCAAAGCGGAAATAATAACTTCGTTGCTGCTTCATACAATTACAAGGATGTTTACACAGGTCAGTACGAAGAGCAGCTTAACAGAACAAACAAAGGAATTATACTCACAAGTCCAGAGACCGCAAAACCAAATTTAACATGGCTTTGGATTACAATTGTTGTCCTTTTGGTCTTGATGATTGTGGCAACAATTTTTATACTCTTGAATATAAATCTTACCAACAAAAAAGGAAGTATGAGATAATGGGATTAGTAGAAGTTTCAAGAGAAGAGTTCATAAGGATTGCAAAGGAAACCAATAAAGAGCCCCAAAGACTTTACGGAGACATGGGTGTTACAGTTGGATTTTGGGTATATGATGGAACAAAAGCAGTTTGTTACTCGATAGTTGGAAATAATAAAGCTATGAGGAAATTTAATCATCCCGAGAGGTTGGCTGTATCAAGATATGAAACTGAAGTAGATTACGAAGATTAATAATCGCCGTTAAAATTCTGAGGCATTCCTCCAAAATTCATTCCGCCCCTTGATTTTCCCTTTGTTCCTGCTATTACATCATCAATTCTTAGAATCATTATTGCAACCTCGCTTGCAGAATTTATTGCCTGGCTTTTGATTTTTGCAGGTTCAAGAATACGTGCTTCGAGAGTATTTTCTATTTTGTTTGTAAACAGGTTAAGCCCTGTTGTCATCTGCCCGCTGTCGTGAAGTGATTTCAATTCTGTAAGAACATCAATTGGATCCATGCCTGCATTTTCTGCGAGTGTGACAGGGATAAATTCCAGCGCGGAAGCAAATTCTTCAACCGCAAGCTGTTCCCTGCCGCTGAGACTCTGGCCAAATTGTCTGAGTCTTCTCGCAAGTTCTATTTCAATTGCTCCTCCTCCGGGAACTATGTTCCCTGAATTTAAGCAGCATATGACATCACCAAGACCGTCTCTCATTGCTCTTTCAATTTCATCTATTACATGGTCACTCCCGCCGTGAATTAATATTGTAAGTGACTTCGGATTCTCGCAACCTCTGACGTAAGTGAAAACAATATCCCCGTGCCTTACCTCTTCAACAATGTCTGCTCTTCCCAAATCTTCAGCCGAAAGTTCATTAAGCCCGTTTACAACCTTTCCCCTTGTGGCTTTGGAAATCTTTTCCATATCATCCTTTGCAATTCTTCTGCACGCATAAATTCCTTCTTTGGCAAGAAGATACTGGGCAAAATCATCAACGCCTTTCTGGCAAAAAACAACATTTGCTCCTGACATCTTAATTCTGTTTATCATCGATTTCATTGTTGATTCTTCTTGGTCTATGAATCCCTTGAGTTGCTCGGGGGAGGTTATTGAAACTTTTGTGTCTATCTCAGGATTCTTCAATTCAATAGGAAAACCAATAAG
>CAZJIV010000011.1:19019-21721 GCA_964546165.1 Candidatus Woesearchaeota archaeon | reverse complement strand
GACTATACAATTTATGGTGAGGCTCCAAAAACAAATGAAGGAGGGTTCCTTAATTCAATAACTCCCGCATTTTTCAGACAGACAACTTTGGGTTACATAATTTATTATGTTCTTCTTATATTAATAATCGGAGGAATAGCCTTTGTTTCATATAATCTTTATAAGAGAACTTTGTGGATTAACTTCCACAATATCTGGAAGGAAATTAATAAGAAAAGGAAGTGAATTAAATCTTGCTGACTGAGTGTTTTGCTCCGCAAGCGAGGCAATGTAAGAATGTAATTCTTTTTTCGGGGTCTTTTACAAGTTCTGTGTCTGGCTTTCCACACTCTTTGCAAAGAACAAATTCGCGTGCGTAGGCCTCTATTTTTGGATTTATTCTTGCGCTTGGAACCTTGTTGTTAAGAACTAATCGCTCGCCTTCAATCTGTCCCGATGCTGCAAGTTCTTTCAAAAGAAATTTCTGGAACTGTTCAGGCTTCCTTCTCAAATATGATGCAATCTGAAAGAAATTTGTCAATACAGTTTTCTTGCCTTCGAAATGTCCTTCAATTTTTGGAATCTCAAACCTTTCGCTGTTTCCTTCGGGCTTCTTTATTTTCTCGTATGCTGAATTCAAAAGTTTCTCGTAATCCATAATTTTTCTTCTTCAAAATACTTTATAAACCTTTTAGATTTTGTTTAATCATGAATGTTAAGAATTTTATTCTTGGTATCGCCATAATTATTCTTACAACTTTTGTTGTAGTTTACGGATTTCAAGCAATTTACCCTTCCCCCCAGTATGAAGATTTTTGCAATCATTCCGGAACTATTCAGGCGACTACAGAATCTGTTTGCGATTCAATGAATGGACAATGGACGAACTTCACAGCGCAGCCCACTGACCCAAAGACAAATGTGACCTTGACAGGATATTGTGACCTGAATTATTATTGCAATCAAAATTTCAATTCGGCAAATGAAAAATATTCACTTAACAGATTTCTGATTTCAATTCCTCTTGCTCTTATAATAATGGCTCTCGGAGCTTTTCTTTTCAATCTTGATGCTGTCGGTGCAGGTCTGATGGGCGGAGGAGTTGCAACTTTGATTTTTGGAATAAGCGCTTATTGGGGGTATGCAAATAACTGGTTCAGGTTCCTTGTTTCACTTTTTGCACTTGTACTTCTGATTGTTCTTGCATATTGGTTTAACAGGAAATTTCCTTTGGATAAAATCCTTGGAAAGAAGAAATCTAAATCAAGAAAGAAGAGATGATTAACCTAACCATCTAACCTTGCCTGGGCGTGGCTCAAATATTATTCCTTCTTCAAGAAGTTTTTGGATTTCTGTGTTTATTATGTCTGCGGAAGTTTCTTTGTGGGACATTATAATTTTATCTATGTAAACCCCACCGTCTTCTTCTGAATTTTTTATATCTTCAAGAATTTTGTCCCTGATTGAATTTGATTGTCCTGGCTTTTGTCCTGCAGGGGTTTCTGGGCCTTGAGCAGGAGGAGACGTAATTCTGTTTTTTTCAACTTCAAGTTTTCTTATGAGTAAATATTTTGGATCCTGGAGTCTGACAATTTCAGGTGAAATGTAAAGTTCATTATTGAAAACCCTTAACACCCCTATTGTGACAATTGTTTGTCCTTGGCTTAGGTTATCTAGTTTTTGGACATCGTCTCCGAATGATTTCAGCTTTATCTGACCAGAGCCGTCATCAATTGTCAGGAAAGAATATTTTCGTTCGCCTTCGCTGTCATATCTTTCTATGACATTTCCAATTACATTTACACGGACAATTCTTTTGCCTCCAAGTTCGAGAAAACTGAATTTTTCTCCGTCCATTATCGGCTTTCCGACCAGCAGGTCCCCTATTCTTAGTTTGTATGCTATGTTTCTTTTGAATTGTTGGTCTGGCATTGTTTTTGTAAATTTGGTTAATTTATAAGTTTTTATTGACTGGATTAAAATACTCCTATATAATCTCTTTTTGGCCTGTAAAATTCCTGATTGTCTATGAGCTTTGTTATTGCATCGTCAATTTCGTGAGGCTCCATTTTGTCTTCAAGTTCTTTTCTGACTTCTTCTATTGGAATCTCCTTTCCTATTTTTGTGCTTAGTGCTATTATCGCTTCTCTTACAGTCATGATTTTATTTCTTTGTGAAGAGGTGAATTTGCTTCCGACACGGTCGATGTCAAATGTTTTTGATTCGTAGTCATATCCGACCTGCATGAGATAATATTTCATCAGGTCTATTGCGCGTTTTGCATCTTCTATTGTTGCAACATTGCTCAAGCGGACTTTTGCAGAAGCTTCTGACATTCTGATTAAGGCTTCAAGCTGTCTTGCTGAAATTGGAATTGGCCTCATTGCCCCTTCTGCAGCAACAGGCTGGTTTCTTAATTCAACGTAAAATTTTTCTATTTCTTTGACTGCCTCGGGGTCGAGTCCAGGTCTTACTCTTTGCCTTGCATATGCAATGTATTTTCTCATAATTGCTGTGGGGATTGCGGTTTCTGTTGTTGTGGATTTTGTATGTTCATTGAGAACGTGGGCTGCGATTTTCTTGTCCCTTTCTTTGTCCGGAATATCCCTTAAGGTGAAGATAATGTCAAAACGATTTATCAGTGTTGGAGGCAAATCTATTTGCTGTGCAATTGGTTGATACGGGTCGAAGCGGCCGAATTTTGGGTTTGCTGCTGCAAGCAC
>CAZJIV010000011.1:0-18919 GCA_964546165.1 Candidatus Woesearchaeota archaeon | reverse complement strand
GGAGTTTCTTCTATGACCAGTCTTTGGGTGTCAACCATTTCCTTTGAAATCAGCCTAAAGCCTCCTCTTCTTCCGCACGAACAACGAACAGGTTCACGAAACTTTTTTTCAATCTGAAGAACTGACAGTACTGTTCCGCAACTTGGGCATTCAAATTTTGCGTTTACAACCTGCGGACGAACATCAGAAGATTGTCTGATTATTCCCTCAACAATTATCAGTTCATCAAGATGTTTTGAACGCAGGTCACGAATTTTTATGAATTGGGTATCGGGCAGGTTTGAGAGTCTGACTCTTGGCTTTTTTATTCTGCCTGATTCTTCAATAGCAGTTTCCATCAAGGAGAGTGTTTCTTCCGGAGAAGCAAGGAGTTCATCTGAGAGTTTATTTGAAAACTCGGTTATCTTCATAAAATCAATGATTACTACATTGCTTCCTTTTCTTGCTGATTCTGCAAGTACTTTTTTGTAAAAATCAAAGAAATTCTTTGCTTCATTGACAAGCTCCTCTTTCGACTTCTTTTCAGGCATAATTTTAGGACAAGTGGCAACTTTTTATAAATTTGTATATAGGCTGATATAGAAGATTTTATTGACTTTAACAAAGCTTTTAAATAAGTTTTATGCATTAATTTTGTTGAACGAGCCTATAGCTCACGCGGAACCAAGGGTTCCGCACTTCCTCCAATATGGAGAATTCGCTATAGGTAGCAAACAACGAGCCTATAGCTCAGCCAGGTTAGAGCACCGCTCTTATATGAGTGCAATCTTTCGGGATTGTATTTCTCTCCTTGAGAAAACTTTGAGAGAGGCGGGGGTCCGCGGTTCAAATCCGCGTAGGCTCATTAAATAAATTAAGGAGGTATGATGATAACTGGAAACGAGGTTCTTGGAATGAGCGGGAATTATCTTAATATGGTTACATGGCCTGCTGTTGGGACTTTGGAAACTGGTAATTTTCTTGGGCCTATGATGTGGATTTTCATGTCGTTTTTTCTTTTGGTTATTTTGGGAATTTGGTGCTATACTTCTGTAGCATACATGGAAATCGGCAAGAAACTCAAGTATAAGAAATCCTGGATGGCTTGGGTGCCTTTTGCAAGAGGCGCTATGATTCTGCAATTGGGAAATTTTAACTGGAAATGGATATTCCTTTACAGCCCTGTGGTTCTCCTGTGGCCTTTGGCTTTTGTGGGGCTTCTGTGGGTTTATGTTGCATTTTCAATCTTGGGTAGTTTGGCATTTAGTGTTTTTTGTTTCACAGCACATTGGAGATTCTTTGAAAAGAGAAATTATCTCGGATGGCTTGCACTTGTTCCATTAATAGGATTGGCGGTTCCTTACCTTTCAGTTCCTTCATGGGCTGCGTTCCTCGTAATACTGGGATTTGTGGCATGGCAGGACAGAAAGCCTAAGCGAAGAAGCAGAAAGAAGTAGCTTTACTTTTGGAAAGCCTTAAAAATCCATCTTACTAATTATTATCATGGCAAAGAAACCAGTAAGAAAAAAGAGAATTGTCAAGCAGGATACAGGCATGGCTTTTGTAGCAACTTTCTTTGGGTTAATCGGGTTTTTTATTGCATTGGTCACAAGAAGGAAAGACAGTTATGTAATGTTTTATGCAAAGCAAAGTCTTGTCTGGACCATTACTGCAGTCATATTTTCTGTCGTTAAGGTTGTTCCTGTTATAGGACCTGTAATATCTGTGCTTGGAGGAATTCTTGTTTTTGTGCTCTGGATTATTATGTGGGTTTATGCTCTTTCAGGTGAGAAAAAAGAGACTCCAATAATTGGAGAGTTTGCAGATAAGATAAAATTGTGATTTAGTTATCTTTAAAAACTAAATAAGTAATTCTTTAATTAAGCTGTTTGCTCTATGCCCCGATAGTTCAGAGGCCAAGAATGCCGCCCTTTCACGCAGAACCCAAATGGTTCCGCACCTCCGAGTGCACGCGAAGAACGGCGGTGACCCGGGTTCGAATCCCGGTCGGGGCATTTAACAATCAAATGTTTTATAAACAAATTTTCTTGTTTCTTATTTTATGAATCCATTAATTTACCTTTTGGCGTTTGGAGCATTTTGTTTCACTCTTTTGGGAGGCTCTGTTGCAATTAAGTTCAGGAAGGCCTTGCCTTATTTTTTTGCATTTGCTTCGGGCAGCCTGATTGCAGTTGCTTTTTTCGATTTGCTTCCTGAAAGCATAAGTCTGGCGGGATCTTCAGGTATTTCTGTAAGATATGTAATGTTAACTCTTGTTGCCTCTTTTTTGCTTTACACTTTCATTGAGAAATTTGTGCTTACACATCACCATCATGATGACGATGATCACGCCCACATCATGGGGCCAGTGGGTGCCGGAAGTCTAGTTGTCCACAGTTTTCTGGATGGTGCTGCGATTGGAGCAGCCTTTCAGGTTAGTTTTGTAGCGGGAATTATTGTGGCCGTTGCTGTTCTGTCACATGATTTCACAGATGGAATTAATACTGTGACACTTATGCTGAAGAATCGCCAAAAAGTAAAACATGCTAAGATATTCCTGTTGCTTGATGCAATTGCTCCTGTGTTAGGAATTGTTGCAACTTCTCTATTTATTATCCCCCAACATTTTTTGGCTCTTCTGCTGGCTTTCTTTGCGGGAGAATTTCTTTATATCGGAGCTGCCAATCTTCTTCCGGAAACACATAAACACAAATCTCTTGGAATTTCAATTGCGTTGCTTGCGGGTGCTGCGTTAATTTTTCTTATTACACAATTTATCTGAACTTGGGAAAATATTTATAAACTATTGTTATTATGGTAAGTTATGAAAAGGATGATAGCTTTGATGTTGGTTAGTTTTCTCGTCTTAGGTGTCTTCGCGAATTCAATCTTAGTTCTTGCTGATGATAATGTTGGTGCAAATTCCCCGACAGATATAAGGCCCGTTACGGCCATTAATAATGGTTCATTGCCTGCAGGAGTTTCTCCGGAAAGGGCAAGAGAGCTTGAGCGAATTATGGTACAACAAAGAATTGCAAAGGAGTACAGGGACAGGTTGGGAAACATGTACAACACTTCCAGAGAGGTTCAAAGACAAGGCAATGTAACTTCTGTTCAAATTACGAGAACAATAAATTATGCAAATGGAACCCAAGTCAATCAGACGATTACGATTCAAACAGGAAATGAGAGCGGAAAGGTTGTCAGGAATCTTAATATTGAAAGGGAAGGAGAACATTTCAATGTCAGTATTGACAGGGGCATAAATATCAGTGATGAGTTTGTCGGAAACCAATCAAGGTTGAGAGCGAATTTGTCAAACGGGAAAGGTGTTAATATTTCAATACTTCCGGACCAGGCTCTTCAGAGAGTAAGGGACAGATTAAAGCTTCAGGTCATGAACAACAACTCAAATATTTCTTTAAAGGAAAGGGTGCATAACAATGTTCCTCAGGTTGTCTATGTTGTCGAGACCAATCAAAATGGGAAATTCTTGGGGATTTTCAAATTAGGTATGAAGACAAATACAGAGGTTAATGCGGAAAATGGAAATGTTGTTGCAGTAAACAGACCATGGTGGGCATTTTTGGTTTCTGTACCAAAGGAGAGTACATCCGGGAATGAAACAAATACTACTAATGAGTCTTCTGCGCCAATGATTCCTGCAAATGTTACGAACAGCACAAACTCTTCTTAATTGTCGTTATTTACAACAAAGCTTATATATTCTGGTTTGAAATTTCTTTAATGAATGATTCGCTTGATAATCTTGTAAAAGTTCTGGATAAAATTAAAAATCCTGTTACGAAAGGAACGTTAAAACAAGGACTCTTTTCTTTTTATGAAAGTTTAAATGATGAAATGGAAGACCATCAAGTTATTTCCAGTTTTCTTGCAGAATTCAATTCTTTTGTTAATGGAGAATCTCAAAATTTGCCTAAAGATTATGGGATAAGACAAAGGTTCAGACAAATTGACACTACAGACAAAATAAAGAGCCCTTACACAAAAGGGATGTTTAAGGCAATGGCCAATTCTGCGATTGACAGTCTTGCTGACCCCTGGGAAAATCATGATGTTGTAAACTATTTCTTTAATGAGTTGAGTGAGATTTATCAAGGAAAAGTCAAACCTGTTATAATTCCATTCAAGAAAGAAATTCAGATAAAGAAGTATGGAGAGTTAAGTGAATCTGAAATGGATGATTTCTTTGATGCATACAGGAGTTCAGGAATGACAAGAAGAGGGTTTGTGGAAAGTTATAGAAATAAGGATTCTGTCAGGCTCAGCAGTGTTTATGCCCTTGACAAGCTGAGAAAAGAATGCAGGAAGAAGTCCCCTTATTTTGCATCAGGCACAGGAACTGCAGGTTTGCCTGTAGCTATGGCAGCATCTCCTTAACTTTAGTTCTCTAAGGATTTAAAGTCCACTTTGTTTAAATACCTCCTGGTTTTATTGATATTAACATAAACTAATCTGTTTTGCAGTCCTGAAATATGCTATGAAAAAAAAGATAAGAAGCAAATTTTTGAGTGCAGTGCTTATGAGCCTTTTGGTAGTCAGCGGAGGTTTTTTAGCAATGCCTATGCTGGGCGCAAGCCAAAATATGCAGCCAGGCAATCTTAATTTTACCAGTCAGAATCCTCAGAAATTTCTTCAGACGGAAAATCTTGGATTAAGGGACGATTTCAAATATTCTGAAAATTCTTTTGGCAGCACTGCATACTTTGGAGGTAATAATTTTTCTGTAAATGAAGGAGCTCTTAATTCTGCAATTGAAGAAGGGAACTATGACGCCTGGAAGGATGCACAAAGTGAGGAAAATGGATTTTCATCCGTTGATAATTTCATAAGCGAAGAAGAGTTTAATGTCCTAGTCGCGCTTAGGAAATCTAAAATTTCTGAAGAAAGTGAATAAGTTTTATAGCAAACTTATTTGGCAGGCACTGGCTTTGCTGATGCAGGAGCTTTGACTGCTTGAACTGAAGGTGTGTCCCCTGTGGATGCGCTTGGAGCTTTTGGCATTTCAGAATTTTTCTTGGACCATGCCAATATAGACAGCACAACCACTATCACCAAATCAACTGCAGCTACAACTATAAGCCCTGTTGTGTTAAAGGTTATCCAGAAAAACGTTACAGGTTTTGTTCCCCAGAAAAGGAACCATACAGCAACCAAAAAGTCCCATAGTGCTGCACCCGCAATAACCTTTAAAACTTCTTTGTAGCCCATTATTTTTTCTTCCTCCTTACATTACTTTTTTTGAATTTCCAGAATTTCTTTTCAGGGAAGACCCATGCGAAATAAGCTACAATAAGTGTTGAGATCATGTCCAGAAAGAATACCAGCATCAAGCCGTTTTGCGAGAAGTTGATTCCAAAAACCCTCAGAGGATACATGCCGGTAACTACTGCCCAAAGCGCGATAATTCCGTCCCAGAAGAAAGCTCCTGTGAAGAACTTTAAGATTTCTTTGTATATCATCCTCTTTATTTTATCTAGTCTTTCGGGTATTTAAATTTTTTTTATTTTTCTTTTTTCTTTCCGATAAATCTAACCATGTCAAAGAATGACTTTTTCTCAAATTCTGTTATTTTGTTCGCGTCTATGTCAAAAATTATCTTTGCAAGTCCCATGCCCGGCAGAAAAATTGTTCCCATTAAATAATCTTTTCCGTCATTGTTCTGAAGAGAGAAAATCATTTTCAGGATTTTTCCTTTAGTGTCCTCAGACCCTATCTTTTTGCTTACCTGTTCTTCAATTTTTTTGAAATCAAAGTTAAGATTGTCTTTCAGTTTTTTTGGTGTGAATTCCCCGTGAATTTCTGTTTCAACTCTTTCAACAGGGTTTTCATTAAGTTTGAAGCTGTACATTTTTTTTACTGAAGGAATGTAATAATCAAGATGCTGCTGGTTGTCGCTGCCCTCATGATCTATTGTGAAAAATCCTGAACACAAAAAAGCTTCAGGAAATTCTTTTCTGAATTTTTCAAAATCTTCAGATGCAAAGAGTTTCTCTAAGTAGAATTGGAAGTTCATTCTCTTTCTTCAATCTCTTTTTTGAGTTTAGAAATAAAACTATCAATTTTGTAGTGGTGGATTTTTCCGCTGCCTTTTTCTCTTACAGCCAGTTCCCCTGATTTTTCTTCTTTGTCTCCTATGACAACTATGTAAGGAACTCTCATAATTTCAGCATCCTTAACTTTCGCAGGAACTGTCGTTGTCCTGAAGTCTGCGTCGAGGCGGACGTTTGGGATTTCTTTCCCTATTTTCTCTATAATTTTTCTTGAATATTTATCATTCCTGTCTGTGAAACTGATAACCCTTATCTGGATGGGGGAAAGCCATGTTGGAAGTCGGCCATTTTTGTTTTCCAGGAGGACAGCGAGGAATCTTTCAAGGCTTCCATAGAGAACTCTGTGAAGCATTGTTGGTCTTTTTATTTTCCCGTCTTTGTCTGTGTATTCCAATTCAAATCTTTCGGGCATTGAGAAATCAAGCTGAATAGTTGAAACCTGCCAGGTTCTTCCCAAAGAATCTTTAACATGGAAGTCTATTTTTGGTCCGTAGAAAGCTCCGTCCCCCTCGTTGATTTTGTATTTCATCTTTTTGTGCTTTAATGCAGTTTCAAGCAGATTTTCTGCTTTGTCCCAGTCTTTGTCGCTTCCTATTCTTTTTTCAGGACGTGTTGAAAGTTCCACGTGATCAAATTCGAGATTGAATTTTTTGTAGAAAATTTCTATAAGATTCATTATTGCAAATATCTCATTTTCAATCTGGTCGTCTGTGCAGAAGAT
Organism: Candidatus Woesearchaeota archaeon; assembly: GCA_964546165.1. Lineage (GTDB taxonomy): Archaea > Nanobdellota > Nanobdellia > Pacearchaeales > GW2011-AR1 > JAKLIN01. Next base: position 12,145 of record CAZJIV010000011.1, on the reverse strand, counting down.
ATGTGCATCATCTTGGGTGAACTGAATAACCCTTAATAAACCAGAGAGAACCCCTGATAATTCAACACGGTGAACAGTTCCCATTTCCCCTACTCTTAATGGCAAATCTCTGTAGGATTTTGGACGGGATTTGTAAACAAGCATTCCTCCAGGACAATTCATTGGTTTTACAAGAAATTTTCTTTTTTCGTATTCAGTCACAAAATTATTTTCTTTGTATTTGTCCCAGTGTCCTGAAATTTTCCAGAGTTTGGAATCCATGACTTGGGGTGTGGAAATTTCCTGATATCCTGCTTTTCTGTGCATTTCTCTCCAGTAATTTATCAGTTCGTTTTTTATTATCAAACCATTGTTGTGCCAGAATACCATTCCCGGTGCAACTTCATTAAAACTGAAGAGGTCCATCTCATTTCCTATTATCCTGTGGTCATTTTTTTTCAGTTTTGAAGTGTCAAGCTTTGATTTTCCTATCTGCCTGAGAAGCTGCTTTGGGTCATAGTTTTCATCATCCTCTTTTCCTTTGATTGTTACAGATTCCTTCACAAATCCTTTTGGTTGCAGTTCCCTTGATAACTCTGACAGGGGATGACCCTTTACTCTTAACTCAAATTCTTTGTAATATCCAAAGGGTGCTCTCGATACTGCGAAGTTTTCTTTTCTGAGTGCTGCTTCAGAATCTTTGAGCATTTTTACTGCAACATCCGGAGAAGACAAGTTTGAAGAGAGGTGCGCATAAGGATAAAGGACAATTTTCTTTGCTTTGACCTGGCCCGCTATGTCTTTTATGTTTTTTACATAATCTTTCAGTACAGAGTCATCATCGCCTTTTTCAACTGCGGTAAGAATTACAAGTGCCTCATCAACCATATGCTCTTTTTTCTCTTCTTCAGAAAGAGGTTCAACGTTTTTGAGGGCTTTTTTTAATGCCTTGAACTTTATAAAATCGCAATGCAGACTCAAAAATTTCATGTTATCCTTAAATATATCAACTTTATAAAATTAATTAGGATTTCACAGGAACTTAACGTTCGTAAAGTTTAAAAAGTGTTTTATGCGAGTTAGCCTATGAACAATAAGTTAGTAGCGTTAGCCCTAACAGGATTTATGACAGTAGGAGTAGCAGGCCTAGCTCATGCTCCATCCATGGATCCGGTTAAGTATAAACCTACAAAACAGGAAATTGAAAGAATTGACAAGAACACATATCTTGACCCTGCATTTGAGAAATCAGCCGAGGAAATGAAAAGAGTTGCTTATGAGGTTGAACTTACCAATAAAAAAGCTACTGCAAATACTGAAAAACAGAAATTGTTCAAGGAAGACCCTCTTTACAGGGAGGTTTCAAGAGTTTACAATGATATGCAAGACAAATTAGGGTACAAATTTCCTTCTTACCTTACTCCTGAACTTTTCAGAGCAGAGGTTACTGCGGAATCTACAGGTGTTGTGAACGCTGTAAGCAGTGCAGATGCCAAAGGATTAATTCAAGTGACAGAGATGGCAGCCAGGGCGCTTAAGATTAGCAAGACCCGCTACGAAGAGACGGTATATCATCCTTATGATAATCTGAATATGGGCTTATCATATGCCTTGCATGCAAATGAAATGCTCTCAGAGTTTTATCCTAATTGGAATGAACTTTCAAATCTTCAAAAAGCAATTCTTGTTTTGGGTTCGTATAATGGGGGATATGGTGCTGAGATAGAATATGCAAAAGAGAATATTAAGAGTCCAATCTATGAATCATTAATGTATCCTTGGAGAGTTCTTGGGGCATTTAAGAGAATAGCTCCTGATAACCTTCAATTGTTCCTACTGGAAAATTCTCCGGACCATAATACTGAAGCATGGGAGGATTTTGCTCCTATTCCCGGAAAACCTCTGGAAGATTACATTCCTCCAAACGAGGTTGCATCCACTATAGGTAATTATCTCAGAACTGTCAGTTTTTAACTTTGACTAAAAATTTGTCAATGTGTTTTTTTGCTTCTTCTCTTTTTTCCTGGTGATATCTCAGGAATTCATTTATCTTCTTGATTAATATTTCTTTTAACTCCGATGTCAACATTTTTCCTGAGCGATAGTCATTGTAAATTTTTTCAAGCTTTTTGTCATCAGGCTCAAAGAACATTTTAAGGTATTGGAACGAAACATCCGCTTCGGGGTTACCGCCATGTTTTCTGTGTTCGTCTATGGTGTCTCTTCCTCCTGAGAAAGCGTACTTCTTTATTTTTCTTTCAACTTCTTTTGGAGAATCTGTTGTCAGGATTGCGTCGTTTTCCTTGCTTGTGCTCATTTTTCCCTCTATTCCGCTTAAGGGAGGAAGAAAAACTCCGTGAATTATTGCTGGTTTGTAGTGTCCTAGTTTTGGGTAAACATCACGCGCAACACGGAAATGAGGGTCCTGGTCTATTGCCAGGGGAATGAGGCAGGGGATTTCTTTTTTTGCGATTACTGACGGCAAAAATGCGGGAACTGCCTGCATACTTGTGTAGAAAATTTCTCCGATGTTTTTTGAATCATCAAATCCGAATGCTGCTTTTACTGTAGAATATGTTATTTTTTTTGCAACCTTTATTGCTTCAGGGTAAAGCAGATTTGCGTTTTTTGTATCAACAAGGAAATGTGTCTTTTTTGGATTGAATCCAAGAGCAATTACATCGAGCATGTTTTCATAAGTCCATTTTTCTATCTCATCATAGCTTTTGTCCTTGAAAAGAAATTTCTCATCATCTGTGAATTGGAACCATAAATCACATTTGAACTTGTCCTGCAGCCATTTTGTGAATATCCATGTCTGCAAGTGCCCAAGGTGTATCGGACCTGATGGTCCGCAGCCAGTGTAAAGGAAAAACTTCTCTCCTTTTTCATATTTATCAAGAAGCCAATTCAAATCACGGTTTGCAAAGAAAACTTTTCTGCGCAGCATGAAGTGCGTTTCTCCAGCATCTTTTCTTATTCTTTCAAGAAGTTCATCATCGATTGCTTCAACTCCAAATTCCTTGGTGAGTTTTTCATAATCTATTTTGCCGCTGACTTCCCAAGGATTTACAGAATGGCTTTTTTTTGTGCTCTTTTTCATTCCAATTCAATGCTTGCTGTTTTTAAAAATTCTTCTAATTTTCTACAAATATTTATAAATAAAAACGACATTAAAAAGACAAATGGGGAAGATAATTTTTAGCCTTGCTTTTGCATTAACTTTTATTTTCATAGCCTCAGGCGTTTCTGCGCAAATAAATTTCCTTTCACAGCCAAATTCCCTTTATAATCTCGGGGATCTTTCGAATGTTTCAGCAAATATTGTTGCGGTTTCAGCAAGCAACGGACCTTTCTATGTTTATCTTGTGTGTGGGGGAGTTCAGACTGCTGTCTACCAAGAATATGTGAGTCTTGCTCAGGGAGAGCAAAAGAGAGTCAATGTTCTTATTCCTCCGTTAAGCCAGAGTCTTGTGGGTGCGCAAACGGGCACGTGCACAATAAAGGCATCTTTTAATGGGGATTCTCAGAGTACAAATCAGTTTAAGGTTTCAAACAGGATTAATGTCAATGTTTCTTCCCAAACTGAGCTAAAGCCGGGGGAGTCTGCAAGCATCACAGGCAATGCAATTAAGGAAGACGGAAAGCCTGCAAACGGGGTTGTGGAGTTGAAGATAGCCTCAGGTGACACGACGCTTTATCAAAAAGTTTCTCAGGTGAATAACGGTTATTTCTCATTTAATTTTTCAATGCCTGAAGATTCCAAGGCAGGAATTTATTCTGCAACAGTCAATGTGTATGAGGTTAATTCTGACAACAGCAAGACCAATACAGGGTATGCAACTTTCAATATTCTCGTTAGGCATATTCCGACAAGTCTTGAATTAATTTTGAATAAGTCTCTTCCTGCAGGAGGGACTTTTATGACGAGGGGAATTCTTCATGACCAGACAGGGGACCAAATGGCATCTGTTGTTGATCTTACAATAAAAAATGCGAACGGTGAAGTTATGGACAGCGAGCAGAAATCCACGGGAGATGTTCTTGAATTACCTATAAATTACAATACACCCCCCGGCACATGGAGTATTGTCGGAACTTCAAATGGTCTTGTTGCAGATTCAACATTTAAAATTCTTCCAAATGAAAGAATTTCTATAAGTTTCTCAGATAATAAATTAGCTGTAACAAATGTAGGAAATGTTCCTTACAACAAAACTGTTAAAGTTGATTTAGGAGGCAATCAGTCTGTGAGTTTTGATGTGGACTTGGGGGTTAATGAAAGCAAGCAATATGTTTTAAGCGCTCCAAAAGGAAATTATTCCGTCAGTGTTTTAAGTGGTGGAAGCAGTCTTTTCAATGGGCAGTTGTCTCTTACAGGAAATGTTGTTGGCGTCAGGCTTGCTCCATCAGGGTTCCTGAGTTTTGTAAGTTACCCTTCTCTTTGGGCATTTGCGGTTCTTGTTCTTGGATTTGTTATGTTCTTCTTTTTCAGAAGGTCGCATAAAAAGAGTTTCTTTGGAAAAGTAAACCTTGGAAAGTTGAAGTCAAATGGAAAGAAAATGGAATTTAAGGAAGAGAAACCTGCTGCAAAGGATTTTCTCATAGAAAGTGAAAACAGAGCAGACTTGTCTTTATCCATTCAAGGAGACAAACAGGATGCAAGTATAGTATGCCTTAATTTGAAAAACCATCATGATTTGAAGTCTAGAAAAACAGGGGTTGCTGAAACTCTTGAAAAACTTAAGCGTATTGCGGAAAGAACAAATTCTATGATTTATGAGAATGGTGGATATCTGTTCTTTATATTTGCACCAATAAAGACAAGGACTTTCAAGAATGATATGAACGCAATATTATCTGCTCAGGAAATAAAGAAACTTCTCGATGACCATAACAAACTTTTCAAGCAAAAGTTTGAATTTGGAATTTCATTGAGTAAGGGAACTATTGTTGCAAGGCATGTTGGCAGGGGAATAAAATTCATGATTCTTGGAAGTTTTGCAACCATGATGAAGAAGTTGTCTTCGCTTTCAAGCGGTGATGTTGTGCTTAGTCAGGATATCAGAGAGAGCGTTATGTCTGAAGTAAAGACACAAAAACATACAGAAGGAAACGTTGATTTTTACACAATTTCTGAAGTCAGAAACAGAGAGAAGAGTCAGAAATTTATTCAAGACTTTATGAGGAAGATGGAAAAGGAAAACCGAGAGAAGAAAAAAGATTAGTTTTCAATATCTTTTAGGATTCTATCAATATCTACTTCAAGCAATGCGACAGGCATTCTTATTTTCCAGTTCTTGAGTATTTTTGGATGTATTTCTCCACAGAGCCCTATTTTTCCGTTTTTGTAGTGAATCTCTGCGGCCCTTCCTGAAATCATATATCCTGGGGTTTCTTTTGGTTCTTCTATTTTGACTTCCACGTTAATCATTCTGAAAAGGTATTCAAGCATTTGCCTCAAATCTGTGAAATTTCCCGGCGTTATTGCCATTGCAAGACTTTCTCTTTCTTCTATGTCCTCTTTCGATGAGAAGACTTTTCCTATTTCGAAAATTCTTTGTGGATAATCTGTATCTATGTTCTCTGAGAGAATCTTGAGCAAATAGTGTGTCAGGTTCTCTCTTAATATATTGTAGTCTGTTTTTGAATTTTCTACTTCAATTGAACTGGATTTTTCTTTTATTCCCATTTTGACAAACTGGTCATTTTTTATTGTTAAATGATAGTTTGAAACTTCCTGCATGTTCAATCCGGATAATATCTCCGAGATTTTTCTTTTTGCGGTTTCTCTTGGGTTTTCTTTTCCTATTGTGGATATCTCAGGGATTTCAGGTTCAAAGTTGTCATAACCATAAGCTATTGCAATATCTTCTATCAAATCAACTTCATGAAGAACATCCCCTCTCCATGAAGGGATTTCAACAGTCTTTTTGTCATAGGCATAACCCATTTTTTCAAGAAGTTTTTTCATTTCTTTTTCTTGCAGGTTAAGTCCGAGGAGCTTGTTTACATTTTCAAGATTAATCGGCATTTTTTCAGTTTCAAAATTCGGGGTGATTTTCTTTTCCTTTCCGTAACTGACTTCCATTTCATAAACTCTGCCCCCCATGTCTGCGAGTGTGGACACTAAAATATTGAGGCATTTGTTCAATATTGCAAAATCAAATCCAGAGCATTCTATGAAAACATTTTTAGTTTTCTCCGTTACTTTTCCTGTTGTCTGGGAGTTAATTATTGGGGGCATGCTGAGCACGTTTTCATCTGCGTCAACAAACACTGGGAATTTTGCCTTTCCTGCAAGCAAATGTGCATATTCTTTTCCTGTGGAATGCTTCTGAAGAATTTCAAGACCGGACATTTCTTTTTCAGATTCAAGAGGTATAAATTTTATTTTATCAGGTTCAATTGCTTTGAATGTTATGGGGAGTTTTATTTTTTCAAGAGGGTAGATTCCTATAGCCAGTTTTTTTCTTTTTCTTCCAAGAGTTGTGTGAATTTTTTCCTGTATTTCTATTATTTCACGGATTTTTTCTGAATCAAGTTTCAATCCTCTTACGATGGCGCATGCAGTGTAAGGGCGTATTTCTTTTAATGAAGAATCGACGATTACCTTGTAGTCTTTTTCAGGACTTTTTATTTTGTAAGACTGAAGTCCTGTTTTTTTGTCAAGGAATCCAAGAAGCGCACGTTTAAATCCATGATAAGAAAGGAGGTCTGGGCGATTTGGGAAAACCTCAATCTGAAGTTCATTTCCTTCAAGCTTTTCTATTGGAGTTCCGAGCATGGCTATCTTTTCCTGCATTTTGTCATCGAGTTTTCCGATTTCACGTTCAAAGACTTTTTTGTCAATTGTTATAACTGCCATTTTAATCTCTTATTTCGTCCGCGACTTTTTTTAATTCTTCCATTGATTTTTGCGGACCTATTTGTGTTGAGATGTAACCTGTGTATTTGTCAAAATATATTTTATCTTTTGACCACATTTCCTTGAACTTTTCATCAAGTCCGTGGACAGGGTAAAGTTTTATATGGACATGATTTACTCCAAGCCCTTCCATTACAACTGCAACTCTTTTCACTCTCAATTTTCTTTCAAGCAATTTTGCAACTTTTTTTGCGGCGAGCATTAATTCTGTATAATCTTTTTCAGGCATGTCCGTTGCGTCGCTGTCAAAATGCTCCTTTGTTATTACGAGGGTTACTCCTTCTGTATTTGGATTAATGTCAAGAATTGCGATGTGCTCTTCATCTTCCCAAACTTTCAAGGAGGGAAGTTCTCCCTTAACGATTTTGCAGAAGAGACAGTCGGATTTATTCATTTTTTTCCTCCAGTGCATTTTTATTGTCCCATCCTCCTGCTAGTTTGTTTGCATGCTTAATTTTTTTCATTACATCTGCAGGCATTCTTTTTTCAAATTCTTCAAGAGTATTTTGAATTGCTTTTTCTGAATCAACTCCTGTCTGGTTTGCTATTTTAAGAATTATGTAAAGCACGTCTCCAATAAAATCAGAAACTTCTGCCTTGTTTTTTGCTACGACTTCTTTTTGCTTTTCGTTGTCAATCCATTTTACAAGGTTCCAGATTTCTCCGGTTTCTTCTGTTAAATTTAATAATAGGTCTTTCATATCCCATTCTTCGCCCCATCCTCTGGCTTCATTGAATTCCTGTACTTTTTTTTGTGCTTCTTTGATTTCCATTATGATTTCATCCAGAATTTCATTTTTCTTAATGTGTTTAGATCGTTTTTGTAGAGTTCACGAAGGTCTTTTATTTCATAGTAGTCCATGAGTATTCTGTCAAATCCAGGACCCCATGCAAGAACGGGAACTTTTTCTCCGAGTAAGGGAACTGTGACTTCGGGTCTGAAGATTCCTGCCCCGCCAAGTTCCAGCCAAACTTTTTTGTCATTGTTCCAGACATCTATTTCGACGCTTGGTTCTGTGTAAGGGAAATATGCAGGTCTGAAACGAATCTTTTCGAATCCCATTTTTTTGAAGAACTGTTTCAAATAACCGAGAAGGTGCCTGAAGTTTGCGTTTTTGTCGACAACTATTCCTTCAGTCTGATTGAATTCAAAACCATGACTCCAGTCAACCGTTTCATTCCTGAAACATTTTCCAAGAGCAAAAAACTTTTTTGGGAGGTCTTCTTTTTTGAGCTTCGAAAGTGTTTGCGCCGACAAAGGCGTTGTGTGGGTTCTTAATACTGTCTTTTTTGCTTCTTCATCATCCCATTGATAATTCCAACCCTTGCTCTTATCCACACCTTTTTCATGACTTTCTTTGACACGTTTAACAAGTTCCTTGTCTGGCAATTCTGTTTTTTTGTCTATAAAGAAGGTGTCCTGCATTTCTCTTACCGGGTGGTCCTGTGCTGTGAACAAAGCATCGAAGTCCCAAAAGGAACCAAGTATCATGTTTCCACTCATCTCTTCAAACCCCATTTCTGTCCAGACTTTTCTTCCATAGTCTGCGGCTTGATTTACAAAATGCCTTTTTCCTCCACTTATTGCAGGAATGTCAGAGAGGACATCATATCTCCTGAATCTTTTCCCCTTCCATAATTTCTCAGATTTTATCATTTCAGGAGTAACCTGTTCAATGAGGCTTTCAGACTTTATGTTCGAATTCATCGCATCCTTCCCCTTTGCAGTTACCTTAATTACAATTTCACGTTCTTCTCTAAGCTTTACCATTTCTTTCCTCTTCTGCATGTCTTTGAAAACCTGCATTTGTTCGCTAGAAAGTTTGTTTTGTTCTTCAGGCAGTGTTTCGAGAAGGAGTTCTTCGGGCATTTTTCTTGCAACTTCCTTATCTTCAAAGTTGAGCAATATCTTCTTGTTTTTTATATCAATCAAAGATTTTTTCTTCAGGCTTCCTATGGCTGCTTTTACCTCGTCCTCTGAAAGTTTCCCTTGTTTCTGTGCCTCGCTTATAAGAAGAATTCTTTTTTCCTTTAACAAATCTAACAGTTTTCTTTCGGGAAGTCCTTTTCTTTTGTAGAGAATTCCATTTACTCCAAGATCTATTATGGTTTTCTTATTATAAGAAAGTTCTACAAGCCCTTTGTTTTTCAGGTATTCAAGCGCCCTTGTGACGGATGTTTTATCGAGATTTGATTTCTTGCATATAGATATTATGTCTTTTTCTTCAATATGCGGGAGAATCTTAAGTTCATTTGGGCTTAAAGACTCCAAAATGTCTTTCATTTCCATGTTGAAATAGGAACTTTTAGTATTTTATAAATATTTCATAGCTAAGCTATCTTTAGTTTTTTTCAGGATAATATTTTTATACCTTAATGTTTAATCTTTGTTATGAGTTTTAGAAAAAGGGGTTTAGTTTTGCTGGGGCTTTTTGCTTTTACAGTTTTAATCTTATTTGCAGTAAATGTGAGTGCGGCTGATTGGCCTATGTTCATGAATAATCCTCAGCATACAGGGTACCAAAATGAAACAATAGATCCGAGTTCAATTAGTCTTTTGTGGAACTTTACTAACACCGAAGGTGGCCTTTTTTCATTCCCCCTTGTTATTGCAAATGATACTATTTATTCTCCGGATATGGTGTACGGGACATTTTTTGCGATAAATGCAACAACAGGTTCTCAAATCTGGAATAACAGTGCGATAATCGGACCCTATAGTAATGCTCCTGTAGTTTCTGATGGAGTAATTTACATTATGCAGAGTAGTCTTTATGCTCTTAATGCTACAGATGGATCTTCCTTTTGGAATGAGACTAATGCAAGTATATTTACTCTTTCTGAAAATTCTCCTACTGTCGTTAATGGAATCATTTATACTTATGGTTATAATTATTCGAATTATGATTATAAATATCACAATAATCTCCTTGCGATTAATGCCACCACAGGATCTTTTATGTGGAACTCTTCATTGGATAATGGTGCTGGTGATTTTGTTCCTTTTTACTTTTCTTCTCCTACATTTTATAACGGAATGATTTATACTTTGGCTGGAAACCGAAATGAGATTTATGCTTTCAATGCTACCAATGGTTCTTTAATGATAAATTTCAGTACTCCCGCTAGCACTACCTACAGTTATACTATCTCGATTGACAAGGGGGTTGTTTATGCCGGGGGTTCAAGCGTTTTTGCATTCAACGCTACTACCGGGACTCAAATATGGAATTATACTGATGGAATAAGAGGTTTTGGTTCCGCTTCTTCTAATTATAACTCTGTTGCTAACGGAGTTTTTTACACTGAAGACAGTAATTTTACTTTATGTGCCTTTAATGTCACTACTGGAACGCCTCTATGGAATTCTACCTTAGGAAATTATTCTTCTATTTCTACTTCTAATGGCGTAGTATGGACGGGGAGCAACAATGGAATTATTCGCGCTTTCAATGCTACCACTGGCACTCAAATATGGAATTACACTTTGTCAAGCAGTACTGGTGGAGACGCTCCAAGCATATCTAATGGGATGGTTTACATCGGAGACGGAAGTGGGGTTATGTATGCTTTTGGTCCTCATTCTCCAACTACTGTTCAATGTGATTCTGTTTCAAGTTGCAATAATGCAATTGCAAATGCATTTCCTGGAGATACTGTTCAGATGAATAAGTCTATAACTGTTTCAGGTCTTGCAATAAACTTTGCAGGTTATGATGGAATAACATTTGATTGTGCAGGTTATTCAATTTCTGGAGATGGGACGAGTTATGGAATCTTGCTTAACAGCATAAATGGGGGAAGCAATAATAATACCATAGAAAACTGCACTATAAGTACTTTCAATATGGGTGTTTCGATTCAAGCAAGCAACAATACAATTATCAAAAATGTAAACTCTAGTTATAATACTGAAGGTTTTGACCTGAGCGGCTCAAACCAGACGCTGACGAATCTTACTGCAAATCATAATTCACAATATGGTGTCTTTATAGGAGCAGATTCTTTTAATAATACTCTTACTAATGTAAGTGCATATTATAACTCTGTGGGTGTTGAGATTTACTCTTCTACAGGAAATTATCTGGACCAATTAATTTTGTATTTCAATACTAATTCGGGACTTTATTTTTATGGAGCTTCAAATAATACTGTGCTAAATCTTGCTGCAAGCTTAAATGGTGCGGGTTTGCAGTTCGGTTCAAGCGGACCAAGTTACCATAGTGTTAATAATACAATTCTTAATTCTTATGTGTTCAATAATACAAACTATGGTTTGCTGTTTTATTCTTCTCCCAATAATACCTTCTATAATAATATTTTCAATAACACTCTAAATTATTGGAATAGTTCTGTTGCCAATAATACAAATTATTTCAATACTACATTAATCGCGGGAACAAACATTGCTGGCGGCCCTTATGTAGGGGGAAATGCCTGGGACAATTCAAGCGCTCCGGGAACTTTGAAATTCGGGATATGTGCCGATGTGAACAAGAACGGAATTTGTGATTCTGCTTTTATTCTTCCTGATAATATGGGGATTGATTATTTGCCTCTGACTTCCTACACTGCTCCTCCACAAACAACACCTCCAAGCGGAACACCCGGTGGAAGCTCAGGAGGCGGAACAACTGTTGCTTCAAATACCACAACCGCCACAGGCAATGGATTTTTTGGCACTTCAACAACTTCGGCAACTTTTACTAACATTACTGCTGGAACCGCCGTTACAATGTACACAAATTCTTCCAGTGTTCCTCTGAATTCTTTGACTGTAACTACAAATCAGACTGTTTACAATGCAACTTTGAATGTCTCTTCTGTTCCTGTATTCAGCACTAAAGATTTGAGAATTGCGACAAACTCATTTGGTTTTGGAAACACTTATCAATCCTTTAGCGTAACCACTCAGAATATAAATGATTCTGTTATCACACAGGTTGTAATAAATTTCAGTGTAAATACTTCATGGATAACTTCAAAGAAAATTGACCCAAACACAGTTTCTCTTTACAGAAACACTGCTACAGGATTCCCTGCAAATTGGGTGGCTCTGCCAACGACATGGAAAACAAACGATTCGCAATTTTATTATTTCTCTGCAGTTTCTCCAGGATTCTCAAACTATACTATATACGGAGAATCACCGAAAACAAATGAAGGTGGATTTTTTAATTCTATAACACCTGCATTTTTCAGGCAGACAACTTTTGGTTACATAATTTATTATGTTCT
>CAZJIV010000010.1:9943-22330 GCA_964546165.1 Candidatus Woesearchaeota archaeon | reverse complement strand
ATTAAAAAGTTTTTGACGCTTGGAAATCAAAGATAAACTTAAAAAATGCAAAATCCTCTTGATTTTATGAATGTTCTAATATTTGTGCTGGCTGTTTTTATAATTCTTGAGTTAATCGGATTTTTGATATATCTCGTCAACAGAAAAAGAAAATAATTTTGTTAGTCTTTTTGTTTGTTCATTTCTTTCATAAGCCAATCAAGAAGTTGCGTTGCTTCTTCTTTTGTGTTGAAAGTTTTAAGGACAATTTTATCTTTTGGGTCGAGAGATAAGCGTACGGCGATATTGAACTTTATCCCGAATTGCTCCACATCAATGTATAGAGCTCTTTCGAGATTTACATAGCCATTTTCTGTAGGATACCAAAACATACTCTTCAGAGGGAATTTTGCTTTAAATATTTTCTTAGATTAATTTTATAAACCAATACATTACACTAATATTATGAATAAGGATTTTAATCTTGAAAAACTGAAACTTGATTACAAAGAACTTCAGCAGAAATATGGGCTTCCAACTTTTGAGAATCTTAATCATGATTTTTACATAGAGAAAATTGCGGATTCTGAAACCGAAATTCTCACAAGGGAAATAAGGAGATTCATTGCTGACAAAGTTTACAATTACATAAGATTTTGTGAGACCCTTTTGAATCCTGCAAATGCTCCCATGTTTATTTTTTCAATGATAAAGTCGCTCGCTCAGGAAGACAGGGAAAAACTTTCAAATATTTACGGAAAACTTTCTGAGATTAACATGGAGCTTGTGAGGCTTGATTTGGAATTTTCTGAGAAGGAAGATGCAGATTTCATAAAAAAGACTCATGAATCCTGGAAGGGAATAAAATCGGAACTCGTTTTGATAATAAGGAAACTTAAAAACAGCAAGGACAAAAAAGAGGATAAGAGCAGCAGCGGTTATTTTGGATAATTAATCTGCTATTGTTGTTCCCACAAATTCTCTTTTGTTGAAAAGATTGTCAAGCTGACTCATATCTTTTCCGATTATGTAACTTGTAATCTTTTTTTCCAGAATCATTTTTGCTGCTGTTTGGTCTATGACAAAATGCTGGCCCGGCTTGAATTCCATTTTGTTCACAATATCTGAGAGTTCCTGCCAAGATATTTTCGGAATTAATTTTGCTTTTTTGAATTCCTTTGGATTTTTATCGTAAAGTCCCGGGACGTCTGTGAGGTTTATGAATTCTGCTTTGAAGTGTTCTGCAACTTCAACAGATGTTGAATCTGATGTTTCTTTTTCTCCGTAAGTCAAAGCCCCACAGAAGACAACGTCCTGTCTCTTGAGATATTTTTTTATGTCTTTCATTTTGTGCGGAATTCCTGCTTCTGGGTCTATTCCAAAAATGTAACTCATGAATCGCGCATTCATCCTTGTTGCAGAAATTCCTGCAAAACCCTGTGATTTTACATCTGCACCAAGTTTGCTTAGTGCATCAATATATTTTCTTGCAGTTGTTCCTCCGCCGCAGATTACAATGAATTTGTATTTATCTGTATTTTTCTGAAGAGTGTCACGAAAACTTCCAAGAAATTTCAAATCAATTTTTTCGGGAACAATCAGGCTCCCTCCGAGACTCAGAACTTTAACCTCTTTTTGCATTTTGAAAACAAGTTTGGTGAGTTTTTATAATTTTTGAATTATTTTACTGTAAACAACTTGTCATCATGGACATCAAACACATCCAGCCTTACGCCCGCGTCAATCCATCCATGGGCATAGTTTAGTGCGGCGAAGCAATTTATTAGATCACCTTTTTTTTCAAAATGTTTTGCATCTGAAACGTAATTTGAAACCATATCAAAGATTTCATTGGCTTGTGATTCTTTTCCTTTTATGACATTTTTCTTTACTTCTTCAAATGCTCTTGTTGTAACATCAAAATATTTGCTTATTTTTTGCTTTGTGATTCTGTCTTCCATTAACTGAAAAGTTTTAAATATTTTATAAATTTACTCAAATTATGAAAGAGCAAAAATTTCTTGTTCCAATCCTTGTGGGTGTGATAGTTGTCCTTGCGCTGCTTGTCATTTACGCTTTTGTTGTGAAACCTGCTATTAATGGGTATGCTGTCAAATCTTATAATGAAGGTGTCAATTATGCGATAAGCACTATGATCTCGCAATTGCAGAATAACGGTTACGTGCAGATTCCGCTTCCAAACAATCAAAGCGTGATATTGGTTCCATATTATCAAAATTCTACTTCCGGATAGTCATTGGTTTCGCTTGATTTGGGTGCTGGTTTGTCATCTTTTTTATGAAAAACCTTGAAGGCACGACTTCTGAGATGATTGCAGAAAATATAAATCTTCCAACGACAACCTTGAAAACTCCTGCTTCTGCAGGGATTTTTGATGCCTCGGAGAATTTTTTTATGACCTCCTCAATTTCCATATCTGATAGTTTTGTTGCTGTGGGTTTTCTGCCCATTCCTCCTGTAACTATAATTGGCTTGTCAGGACCCTCACATTCAATTGTCTGCACGTTTGGGTCATCTGCGAGAGGCTGCAATTTTCCCAACGCTATCTCTTTTCCACTAGGGGTTGGTTTAAGATACTGGAATTCTTCAGGCAATTTGGGTTCAGGTATTCTCAGTTTTGGATAATCAAATCTTCCTCTGTCATCTGATATTTCTCTTCTTGGCGCTCTTATTCGGACAGGTCCCACAATATTCAATCCTTCTTCTGGCCTTGGTTTTGGAATTGTTATTTTTGGTTTTTCTTCAGGTTTTTGTTTGTTGTCTTGAATTGATTTTGCTTTTTCTGAAAGAATAGATTTGGTCATGTTTTCTTTGGACCCTTCTGATGTTTCCATGACAGGAGAACCCTGCTTTGGCGCGGAAATAATCTTTGGCGCTGAAATTACTTTTTCTTCTCTTGGAAGTGGAATTGGTCTTTGTGGTTTTGTTAAAATCCTCTTTATTGGTTTTTTGTGCGGTTGTTGTGGAATGTATACCGGTTCTTTTTTCTCTTTTTCCTCCTCTTTATCATAAATTTCTTCAAGTTTTGTGAACTCATCGCCTGAGTTTATGATTAATTCCCTTGTAAAAAGCAAAAGAAAAATTTTCCTCTTATCAGTTATTTCAGCCTCTTTTATTCTTGGCATTTTAATGTTGAGATGAGATTGATTTTTGATAATTTGTTCCGCTTTGTTCCTTAAAATCCTGTTGTAATGGTTTTGGTTGATTGGGTTGCGGAGGCATTGGTTGCTGCCTTTGCATGTTTCTGGGCTGCATTCTTGAAGGCATTAATCGTGGTTGTTCTGCATGTGTTGGGGGTCTTTCAGGTTCAGGAGCTTCATACTGCTCTTCGGGCTCTTCATCTTCTTCAGCAGGAGTGTTTACTTCGTGCAATAATGAAATTCCCTGTGCAAGTACTTTGTTCTGTTCAAGAAGCTTGTCCAACTTTTCTGTGACTGCTTTGTCTGTTCCGCCAATTTTGATGTCTTTTTCCATGAAAGTCTTGGCAGATTTTTCAAATAAATTGAGAAGGTCTGATATTTGTGTTGAGAGGCTGTTAAGCTTTGAGGTTAAATCGGCCATTACAGTCTGGAACGAAACAAAATTTTCTATAAGTATTTTTTGGATATTTTCATCTTTTGAATTTTTTGGTGTTGACGTGGAGACTGTTTTTTTAGATGTGCTTTTGATTGCAGGTTTTTTTGTAACCTTTTTGCTGCTTGCAGAAGATTTTACCCCTTTCTTAGCCATTTTGTTAGGAGGGTTCTTTTGTTTATAAATATTTAGAATTGAAATTTCATTTATCGTTAATTTAAGGTAAATTTATAAACAAATCAACTCTTATTTTTTCATGTTAGTCGCATGGTTAATACTGGGTGGAATTGTGTTGCTCATAGCAATTATTTTCTTTTCTTACTTTAACAGGTTTGCAATTCTTGGGAACAGGATTGACCAGTCTTTGAGTCAGATAGATGTTCAGCTTAAGAGAAGGGCGGATTTGATTCCAAACCTGCTTGAAACTGTGAAGGGTTATGCAAAACATGAACGAAAAATTATGAAAGAAGTTACTGATGCTCACAAGGCAATGGTCTCTGCAGGAGGTCTTGTCGACAAAGTCAAAGCTAATGGTGTTCTTGAGGGCGCTCTTGGAAGACTTTTTGCGATTGCAGAGAATTACCCAAATCTGAAAGCTAATGAAAATTTCCTTGAACTTCAAAAAGAGCTTTCAACAACTGAAGACAGAATTGCTTATGCAAGACAGTTCTATAATGATTCAATTCTTTCTTACAACAATATGTGCAAAACTTTCCCAGGGGTTTTCTTTGCATCAATTTACGGAAAGAAGCCAAGAGAATTTTTACAGATTGCAGAAGCCGACAAGAAACCTGTTAAAGTAAAGTTTGATTAATCTTATTTATCTTCGGAGAGAATAATCTTTTTATAGTCTTCTTTCATCAGAACTAGTATGGATAAAAGGGGAAAGGTTTTGTTTTTCTTGACATTCGGAATTATTTTTCTTTTGAGTTCTTTTTTGAGCGCTACGACTTACACTTGTAACTCTGTTCCAACATGTAATTCTGCGATTTCCGGTGCAGCTTCAGGGGATGTTGTGCAGATGACACAACCGATAACCTACAGTCAAAACGGAACTGCAATTGATTTTCAAGGCATTGATAACATCATCTTTGATTGTGCAGGATTTAGCATTACAGGGCCTGGAAATTCCAATAATACCAATTGGGGAATTTATTTTGATTATTTGGGTGGCGGGAGTCAGAATGATACTGTGGAAAATTGCAATGTCAGCAAATTTTGGACCGCAATTTACATCCACACATACTCTAACAGTTCTAGGATTTTCAATACTACAACTTCGCGGAGCTATGGGGGCATTGTAGTTCTTAGTTCAAAGAACCTGTTGGATAATCTGACTGTTTCTAACAGCTCCAATATAGGTGTTTCGCTCTCAAGTTCAAATTCAAACAGGTTTTATAATATAAATTCCAGCTTTAACGGAAATGCTGGCTTTTTCCTTAGTTCAAATTCCAATAATAATACGTTTGTTAATATTACATCCATTGGTAATAAAGCAAATGCAGGAATTGATTTTACAGGTTCAAATAATAATAGTCTTATTAATGCCGTTTCAAATGGCAATATCCAATGGGGGATTCAATTAAGTGGAGCTTCGAATAACACCCTGAAAAATATAATAACCGATTCAAATTCGCAGTATGGAGTTTATGTTTCGTACAGTTCAAACAATAATTTAATCCAAAATGCCAGCGCTTCGAATAGTCAGTATGGATTTTATATTTATACAACGTGTGGTTATAACAACTTTACAGGTTTAACAGCTTATTCAAATTCGCAGTCGGGAGTTTATACTTTTTCTGGTATAGCTAATAATACATTCTCAGGACTTAATCTGACTAATAATAACATGGGTATTTATTTTATTCAATCTTCTTATAACAACGTTTCTGATTCAAATATTAGTTCAAATAAATATGGAATTTATATTACTACCTCGTCTAATTATAATAATTTTTACAGTTCAAATATTTGGAATTCAACTTTCTTTGGAATTGATATGGGCTCTTCGTCAGGCAACAACACTTTTTATGACAATTTTTTGAATAATTCCAACAATTATTATAATGGTTCTGTAGCACTTGCAAATTATTTTAACAGTACACTAACTACTGGAACGAATATACTCAAGGGACCTTATATTGGTGGGAACTTTTGGGCTAATCCTTCGGGGACCGGTTTTAGCCAAACATGTACAGACTCTGACGGAAACGGGATATGTGATTCTTCTTATCTCTTGATGGATGGAATAAGCAATGATTACCTTCCCTTGTCTTCAAACCAGCCTGTTTTATGTTCTTCTGTTCCAACCTGCAATTCTGCGATTGCCTCTGCAGGTTCGGGAGATACTATTTTATTGAATCAATCCATAACTTACACTCAAAACGGAACTGCAATTGATTTTGCTGGGAAAGATGATGTAACATTTGACTGTCAAGGGCATTCCATTACCGGACCCGGAAATTCTAACAATACAAATTATGGAATTTACGTTTCAGGAAGCAATCATACAAATGTGCAAAATTGTGATGTGAGGGGTTTTTACTATGGTTTTTATAATTTTAACTCTAATAACAACAGTTTTGATAATTTAACTGCTTTTGATAATTCTATTGGAGAGATCTTGGTTTACTTGGGTTCAAATAACTATTTTAATAATATAAGTGCGGGAAATAATTCGATTACTTCAACTATACTGGTAATTGATTCTTCCTCATACAATAATACTTTTGCAAATGTTAAAACAACGGGAGGATATAATGGGCTTGCCATTGCAGCAAATGCATATGCAGCTGAGCCAGGAAAGGTTCCTGAGAATAATACTATAATAAATGCCACATTTAGTGGTGCGTCACAGTCGGGTTTTTCTATTATTAATGCTTCAAACAATATTTTCAAAAATATAATTGTGAAATCGATTACTTCGAATGGAGTTTTGTACAGTACTGGGCTTAACAATTCAATTGACAATCTGACAGTTACCGACAGCCCAACTGGAATTTTTTTGCAGGGTGGTAATAACGGGTATAATAAACTATCAAATATTAAGGTGAGTTCGGGAAGTATAGGGTTGCAAATATCATCCCAATATAATTCAGTCGTGAATGTTACTGTATACAACATGAGCAGCAATGGTATTCTGTTGTCGAATTCTTATAATAATATTACAAATGCGACTTTGATATCGAGCCATACTGGGTTAGGTGTCAGTGGGGGGAATAATATAATAAATGATTCTTACATATCAAATAATTCTTTGTATGGCATCTCTGTGGCTATGACTGGGAATCGTATTTATAACAACATAATTAACAGTACTAATAATCTAATTAATTCAGGTTATACAAATTATTATAACACAACCTTAACATCCGGAACGAATATATTTGGCGGTGGTTATATCGGTGGAAATTATTGGGCAAATTTCTCGGCTCCAGGGACTGGATTTTCTGAAACTTGCACTGATTCAGACAAAGACGGGATCTGTGATTCTGCTTACAGCTTAGGAGGTTCCAATTATGATTACCTTCCTCTTTCAAATGTACAAACTTCTTATTGTGATTCTGTCTCCTCATGCAACTCTGCAATATCTTCTGTTAATCCAGGGTCGGTTGTAAAAATGAATCAATCCATAACTTACAATCAGAACGGAACTGCAATTGATTTTGCTGGGAAAGATGATGTAACATTTGACTGTCAAGGGCATTCCATTACCGGACCCGGAAATTCTAACAATACAAATTATGGAATTTATTTGAATAATTCCAATGGGGGCAGCAATTATGATACTGTTGAAAACTGCAATGTTAGTGGTTTTTATCATGGGGTTAATATAGATACAAGTTCACATAATACCCTTCTTAACGTTAATTCGATTAATGCTTCTGCTGACGGAATAAAAATATTCTTGGGAGATTATAATTTAATTAATGGTTCACACATCTACGGGAGCGGTCAATATGGGGTTGTTGTGAGCAGTGGCTCTTACAATAATTTGATAAATATTAATTCGACTGCCAGAACTTATGATGGTGTTGTAATAACTGGAGGTTCAGGGAACAAAATGTTAAATTCTACCTCAAGTTACAATAGTGAATATGGTGTTTATATCTATTCAAGCTCGAACAATACCGTAACAAACATTACATCTAATTCAAACCAATATGGTCTCTATCTCTCTAATACAAACAACAATACTTTTTCAAATATAACCGCAAATTCTAATACCAATTCTGGTTTTTTTTTAGGTTCTTCTTCTGGCAATAATTTTACGAGTTTAAAAGCTTTTAATGGGGGAGGCTACGGTTTCATGTTCTCTTCAAGTTCTAATAATAACTTACTTTCAAATTTGACCTCTTATTCAAATGGGGATATTGGGTTGGGCATGCAGTATTGTTCCGGGAATACTCTTGAAAATAATAACGTGAGTGGAAATAATCCCAATCTCCAAATTTATGCAAGTAGCCTATCCCAATTCAGTAACTCCATAAACCCTTCGAATATTGTGGATTATGATTATAGAATATATTACAATACTTCTATTTCGAATTATGTCTTTAATCAGACAACAGCCCCAAATGCAGGGACTTTGATTTGTGCTAACTGCAGCAATATAACTGTAGAAAATCTTAACCTTAGTCATAATAATTGGTACTCTCTATATTTTTATGGTGTCTCAAATTCTCTTATAAGAAATGTAACTTCCAATAATAATAACCCTGGTGGCTTGAACGGCTATGGATTTTATCTTTCGAATTCTCCAAACAATACCTTAGACAATCTAACTGCGGAGAATAATGGGTATGGTCTAGAACTTTATTATGCTTCTTCTTCCAATAATACACTCAAGAATATTTTTTTACGGCAAAATAAGGTGCTTGGCTTCGGGATTTTTGGCAGCTCTAATAACACATTAACCAACATTAGTTCTTACCTCGATGCGGGAAATGAATTCTCTTCAAGTTCTAATAATGTTGTTTCTAACTTGAATATTACAACAAAATCAGGGGGCCTTGGGATAATTTTTTATTCTTCTTCAAATAACAATACCCTCTTTGATTCCATCATTTCTGGGAATGGGAGGGGGCTTTGGTTTAATTCAGGGTACAACAACACATTTTACAACAACCTTTTCAACAACACAGTAAATTATTACAATCAAACTTCTGCGTTAACAAATTATTTCAACACGACTTTAACTACAGGAATTAATATTCTTGGTGGACCTTATGTGGGAGGAAATTATTGGACCAATCCTTCAGGAACTGGATTCAGCGATACATGCACAGACGCTAATGGCGATGGGGTTTGTGACAGTTCTTACAGTTTTAATGGAAGCATTGATTATTTGCCTTTGTCTTCAACTCAACCAATAACTTGCGATTCTGTTGCAAGTTGTAATTCTGCAATAGCCTCTGCATCTGGAGGAGACACAATTATATTAACTAAATCCCTTAACCTTACAAATGCTTCACAGCCAATAACGGCAATTGATTTTGCTGGAAAAGACAATATCACTTTTGATTGTGCCGGAAATTATATTATGGGCCCCGGAATAAGCAATCCTAATAATTTTGGAATTTATTTCAACAGTTCAAATGGTGGGAGCAATGATGATACTTTGGCAAACTGTAATGTAAGCAATTTTTATGATGGCGTTTATATTCCAACAGGTTCACGAGACATAATTGAGAATTCTAGTTTCAGTCTAAATTATTTTGGGCTTGATGTAAACTCCCTTTCAAATGGCACTTTCACAAATTTAACTGCCAACTCCAATGGGTATGGACTTAGATTATCATCAAGTCAGGGCAGTGTTTTGAGAAACAATAATATGACGAACAATAGCATGGCTAATTTTTACATTTATGCTGCTTATAACTACCAGATCCAGGCAGACATCGATGCTTCTAATGTTGTTGATTATAATAAATCAATTTATTACAATTATTCAATTGCAAATTACACTTTTGATCCCACCACTGCACCAAATGCAGGAATAATAATTTGTGGTTCGTGTGATAATATTACGATTAGGGATTTAAATTTGACATATCATAACGGAATGAGCATAGGTTTCTTCAATGTTACAAATTCCAAAATAGAGAATGTTACATCTCTCCAAATGTTTTTGCAGGATGTAAGGAACAGCGTTGTCAAGGGAAACAATGTTACCTCCATCTCTAATAATAATAATGACATTTATTTTACCAGTACAAGTTCAGGGTTTACTACCAATAATACAGTTTATGATAATAATGTAAGCAAAGGATATAATGGGATTGTTCTCTCTCTAGGTTCCATAAGCAATAATACCATAGCGAATAATACCGTTCATTCCACTTTCGGAGATGGAATACATCTGGGAGTTTCGCATAATAATACAGTATTCAATAATATTATTTATTCAACAAGCAGGGACGGGATAGCACTTTCAAATTCTTATCTCAATGAGATATTGAACAATGTGATTCATTCAAATTTTGAATATGGAATTTCTTTCCAAGCAGCTTCTTATAACAATACTGCTTCAAACAACACAATTTATTCAAATGGTTATGGGATTTATTTTGCCGGTTCAGACAATAATACCATAAAAAATTCAAATATCTCTGACAGTGTTTATTATGGTTTGGATATTCAGACCTCAAACAACAACTATTTCTATGATAATCTTTTCAATAATACTGCAAATTATTTCAATACTACTGTTGGTTTGAATAATTCTTTTAATACGACTCTTCAATTTGGGGTCAATGTCCTCAAGGGCATCAAGATAGGCGGAAATTATTGGACCAATCCTTCAGGAACTGGATTCAGCGATACATGCACAGATGCTAATGGCGATGGAATCTGTGACAGCGCTTATAGTTTTAATGGAAGTGTTGATTATTTGCCTTTATCTTCAACTCAACCTATAAGTTGTGATTCAGTATCCAGTTGCAATGCAGCAATAGCTTCTGCAAGTTCAGGAGATACGGTTTACCTTGTAAGTAACATTAATTACACTCAAGATGGGACAGCGATTGATTTTGCAGGAAAAGATAATGTTACTTTTGACTGTCTTGGGAATACAATAATAGGTCCAACAGATTCAAATTCTGCCAATATTGGGATTTACCTTAACAACACCAATGGTGGGAGTAATTACGATACTGTAAGCAATTGCAACATGGTTGGATTTTATTATGGAATTTGGGCTGAGACAAGTTCTAATGCTAAAATTGTTAATTCAACAACAACTTCAGTCGAAATGTTTGGGATTGCGTTATCTTCTTCTTCGAACAGTTCTTTGGCAGATATAAATTCAAGTAATGGAAAAAATGGGAATGGTTATGGGATATATGTGGTTTATGGCTCAAATAACACGATTTCTAATGTTATAACAAATTATCATTCAGGCGGAGATGGGGTTTATCTATCTTCGACTTCAAATAACACCCTAACAAACATTACATCTAATTCAAATTATAATGGGATTGATATGTTATATTCTTCAGGAAATAAAATTTCGAATTCTACAGCAAATTCAAACTCCTATGGAGGCGTTTATATTGAAACAAGTTCTTCTGGTAATATTGTCCGAGATTTAACAGTTAACTCAAATCTTTATGGAATCTATCTTTTTTCCAATTCAAACAACACTCTTGAGAGGTCAAATGCATATAATAATACTTATGGGATCTATCTCTCTTCAAGTGCCAATAACACTCTAATGAACAATACGTTAGTAAATTCAACCCTCTATTTGAGTTCAAGCAATAATAACAGTTTGACCGGGAATACTCTCGCGAACTTGTCTGTCGGTATTGGAATTTTCCTTTCTTCTAGTTCTTACAACAATATTTCAAATAATGATTTTTCCAATCTTGGTACTGGCATAAGGCTTTTCACAAGTTCTAATGGTAACAATATCACAAACAATCACTTAAATTCTTCCGGACAAGGAATTCAGTTTCTTGGTTCCAATTATAATTCTGTTTCAGGTAATAATATAACTTCCAGTCTTCATGGTTTTTACATTGATGCAGCTTCAAATAGCAGTAATTTTTCAAACAACAAGATAATCAATTCAACTTCTGATGTAATTTATGTTACAGGAAATTCAAGATACAACAGTTTTTCCTCAAATACTGTTTTGGATTCTAAGGGAAATGGAGTTTATATGTCAGGATCTTCAAATAATACGTTTTTGAACAACAGTTTCACAAATGTAAGTTCTGTCCGGCTTTATCTTGGTTCTAACAATACTTTTACCGGGAACAACGTAACAAATTCAAGTTACGGATTTTTGTTGCTGCAAAATTCTACTGGCAATATCCTCTCAAACAACACTCTCCGGAATTTTCTTTATCAAGGGATTTCATTCCAATCCGGTTCTGATAACAATATAGTTTCAGGGGATAGGGTAATAAATTCTTCTCAATATGGTATCTATTTTTCTTCATCAAACAACAATCTTTTTTACAATAATTTCTTTAATAATACTCTGAATTATTACAATGCAACTTCCAGTCTTGTGAATTATTTTAATACTACCTTAACTGCCGGCACCAATATAATCGGAGGTTCACAAATTGGCGGAAATTACTGGACAACGCCGAGTGGCACCGGTTACAGCGATAATTGTACAGATGTGAATGATGACGGAATCTGTGACGTTTCTTACATCCTTGGTGGAAGCAGTTATGACTCTCTGGCTTTGACTTACACGCTTGCGCTTCCTGATATTGCTTTCAATGCCGGAACAACCATGGCGACAGGAAATTACTCAGGATATTACATTTATGGTAATGTTACTGCAGCGGGTAATGG
>CAZJIV010000010.1:2986-9843 GCA_964546165.1 Candidatus Woesearchaeota archaeon | reverse complement strand
CAATATTATGGAACAAATGTAAGTCTTTATCTGAATTATACTTCTGTTGATGCAGGTGTGGGCATTGGCAACTGTTGGTACAGTGTGCAGAATTCCACGGGAGCATTCATTGTTTCCAACACAAGTCTTTCAGAGTGTTCTAATTCTACTTTTGATGTTACTGGTGGCGGAAGTTATACATTGAATCTCTATTCAAATGACAGCTTCGGAAATCTTAATTCGAGTTCTGTAACTTTTGCTGTTACGTTGGATGGGCCTGTCATAGTTCTTAATTCACCTTCGGATAATTCTTGGTTTTTGAACGGCACAAATTTAGATTTCAATTTCACAGCTAATGATGCGACAACGATAACCAATTGCAGTGTTTACACAAATTCAACGGGATCATGGGCTCTTAATAAAACAATTACTTCCATAACTCTTGGTGTTCCTGTTACAACCAATCTGAATTTTTCAGACAACTCTTTTTATGTCTGGAATGTGAGATGTTATGACGACTCTAATTACAACCAGTTTGCACTGAATAATAGAACTCTTGGGATAGATAATATTGCGCCTTCAATTGAAAACCTGTCTGTAACGACAACATCCGGAAGCAAAACGATTTCGTTTATGTCAAACGAGAGTGATAATCTGAAATTGAAAGATTGTTTTTATACAATTTATGATTCTACTCAGAGTGTGGATGGAAGTAACGACAATGTAACATTCTCATGCAATTCCAAGGTCTCTGCTACTGTAACAGATTATGGAAATTATAATCTTACTGTTTACACAGAAGATTATGTGGGGAATCTGAATTCAACAGAGACAAACTTTACTACTGTTGCCCCTGCTCCAACTTCTCCTGCCAGTTCAGGAGGGAGCGGCGGTGGAGGTGGTGGAGGCGTACCTGTAACGACAAAGACTGTATCAGTGACAAAATCATTCCCATTCATACAATCAGGAGCTCCTGCAGTAATGGACATAAACAGCAACACCACTGGAATTGAGTTCTCAAGGATTTCTATAACCACAAACAGGACTCTTGTTAATTCAGCAGTCACTGTTTCAGAATCAAATGTTTCAACCTCTGATTTGCAGATAGCAGGTCCCGGTGCAACTTATCAATCCTTCAAGATAAATACATCTGTCCTTAATGATTCAAACATAAGAAATGTTTCATTTGCTTTTAGAGTCAACAAGAGCTGGCTTACGGCGAATTTGCTTGATGTTTCAAGTGTCGTTTTGTATAGAAATCCAGGAACTGGCTGGGCACCTGTCGCAACCACCCTTGTAAATCAGGACAGTTTGTATTATTATTTTGATTCTTCGTCTCCTGGATTTTCTGATTATGCAATATTTGCCGGGCAGGCTGTTCCATGCAACTTCGGAGATTTGAGATGTACACTTAATGAGTCCCAGATTTGCTCTGTGAATAAATTTTGGGTTGATAATCAAAATTGTCTTGGCGGGTGTCTTGATGGAAAATGTGTAAGCCAAAGTCAAACAATTTCTTCAACTACCCAGGGGTTATTTGAAAGAGCCAAATCATTCTTTAATTCTATAACTCCTGCGTTCTTCAGGGCCGGAAGCTGGGGATATTTATTCTATTATCTCCTGTTGATTATGATAGTCTTGGGAATTATAGTAGTTTCATTCCTTATATTCAAAACAGTTTCCAGCAAAACCTCAAAGAATATTCTTAAGGAGGTAAACAATAAAGATAATTCTTTTAAAGCATGATTTTCTGTATAGTTTACGCCCCGATAGTATAGAGGCCAAGTATGCCGCCCTCTCAAATAGCCGAGGTTTAGTCGATAAGATGATAACCTCTGTCTGCTCACAGACAGGCATACTCATTACATGCTCTGAGATTTTTCTGAAGGGCATGGAGAACGGCGGTGACCCGTGTTCGAATCACGGTCGGGGCGTTGTAATAATCATGAAATTTTGCGGGAAATGCGGAAATGTTGAGAGAATCGGGAGAAATGCAATTTAGCTTTCATTGAAACCTTTTTATACCCTTACTTTGTAAAATTAGAATATAGAGCCTCGTAGTATAGTGGTCAAGTATGCCGGCCTCTGGGCAGAACCCGGACGGTTCCGCACCTCCGTCTGTTCTGAGGAGAGAGCCGGCGACCCAGGTTCGAATCCTGGCGAGGCTATTTTAAAAGATGGTGAATAAGAAGAATCCTCCAGAGACTCCGCGAACAAGGGAGCTTATGTACAAGGCAAGGCAGAACAGCATTAAAGCAGGCATGTTCACTTCCGCGAGAATGTCTTTTGGAGATTATTATCTTTCTCCTCCTTTTGCCATTGCAATTAATGCGAGCAATTCACTTATTGCGCTTATCAGTTCAATTACAGGTTTGCTCGGTCCGCTAAGCCAAATGTTTGGCTCAAGACTCATTGAAAAGTATTCTAGAAAGAAAGTTTTTATGAAAGCAGCGCTTATTGAAATTCTTTCGTGGATTCCGATGATTGGAATTGCTCTGCTTTATTGGTTTAATGTTGTGAGGGATATCTTGCCTGTTCTTTTCCTGTTTTTCTTTTCCTTTTTCATAATATTTTGGAATCTTGGAACTCCTGCGTGGTTTTCTTGGACAGGGCAGCTTGTAAACGACCGTTATCGCGGCAGGTGGTTTTCAAAGAGGAATCTTCTTTCAGGAGCTGTTTCGGTTGTTCTTGCAATTGCCGCTTCTTTTCTTTTAGATTTTTTTAAGAGTATGAATTTAGCCATGGCTGGTTTTATAATTTTGTTTGGCCTTGCTTTTATATCAAGAACTATTGCAAGACATTTCTATGGAAAACAATATGAACCAAAAATGGAGCTTAAGAAAGGGGATTATTTCTCTTTTTTCAGTTTTGTAATAAAGGCTCGTAAGACAAATTTTGGGAAATTCTCTTTCTTTTCAATGTTTCTTAATATGGCAGTCATGATTGGTTCACCACTTACGACAGTTTATCTTCTTAGATATCTTAACCTTAGTTACACTATTTATATGATAATAGTTCTCGCAAATGTTGCCTATTCACTTCTTATGATGGAGCTTTGGGGCAAACTTGCAGATAAATTTGGGAATTATGTCTTGCTCTATATTTGCAGTGCTCTGATACCTCTTGTGATGTTTCTTTGGGTTGTTTCTCCTTCTCCTGTTTATCTTCTGCTTGTTCCGACATTCGTTGGAGGAATCTCATGGGCAGGTTTTAATCTTGCATCAAGCAATTTTATTTATGACAATGTGTCTGCTGAGAAGAGGGGCTTGGCAGTTTCCTATTATAATATGATGAACGGCATTGGGATTTTTGTAGGTGCAGGAATCGGCGCATTGCTTATCCAATATCTTAAGACAGATTTCATGCTTCCAATATTATTTATCTTCCTGATAAGCGGATTTTTGAGAATGCTTGTTGTTGGAATATTTATGCCTTTGATTAAAGAAGTAAGAAAAGTTGAAAAGCCAGGTCATGGTGGTGTGATGCACCTTATTATGAAAGAATTCAGACCCACGGTTTTGGGTGAAGTTCATCAAGTTTTGTCTATCAAAAAGTATTTTAGACGATAGCAAATATTTTTAAATTTGGAATGACTCAAATTAAAATGTTTAATAAAAAGGTTTGCGGCAGATGCGGTAAGAGTCTTAAACAGAGTTATGATTTCTGTCCTTTTTGCGGAAATATGCTTGAAAAGAAGGACGAAGATTTCGGAATGTTGGGAAAGAGCGATTTGATTGATGAGAATGTTCTTAATGGCTTTCAGATACCTTCTGGATTCAACAATATACTCAATTCTTTGTTGAGGAATCTGGATAAACAGTTCAAGGATGCTGACAAAAAACAGCCACAGAATCTGCCTGGTCAGGGGATAAGCATAAGCATTTCGACAAATATGGGTGCTGCGCCACAGACTTTTAATTTTAATCCTTCTGAAAAAGAAAAGAAGAAGAAAAAGAGCGAAGATCTGAAGAAGATGTTCTTTAACAATCTTAATTCAGAGAAACTTAAAAAATTCTCGAAACTTCCAAGAACAGAACCAAAAACAAATATAAGAAGACTTTCAAATAAGGTAATCTATGAAGTTAATCTTCCAGGTGTAAAATCTGTTAAGGATATCTCCATAATGCCTCTTGAAAAGAGCATGGAACTTAGGGCAATTTCTGATAAAAAAGCTTATACAAAGTCAATACCGATAAATCTTCCAATTTCAAATTACAAACTCTCAAAAGGGAAATTTGTTTTAGAGCTTGATGAAGAATAGTTAGATGTTGTAACTTATTTTCATTTTCTTGATGTCTTCCTTGAGAGTTTTTGCTTTCTCCTCCCCGAGAAGTTCATAAAAATATTCTTCGTCCACGTTTGCTATTTTTTTCCAATTCTCACCTTTTCCGATTACCAGCTCAACATCTGATTCTGATAAGGATGTCTTTGTAAGTATATGCCATCCTTGGATTATATCATTTGCATTTGGATTATCATATCCTAAAATTTGACATACTATGTTTTCATCAAGGATTTCATCATAACTTAATGCATTAAGTACAAGTTTTGTTTGATCAAGATCGAGTTTTGCATAGTCTCTTATTATGATGTCTGTTTCCCTTTCAACTCCAATCATTATCTCTTTTAATCTTATTCTTAACAACGTCCCTTCTTTTCCAAGTTCTACAGAATATTTTCTCAGGTCAGTAGATATCCTTTGTATAAGTTTTCCTTTTTGTATGACCTGAATTGCCTGGTTTAGGTTGAAATAGTTTTTCAAATCCATTCTTGTTAACTTTTCAGAATATGCATCAAAGAGTTCCCTCTGTTTTTCAAGCATTTGAAGATGTTCATTTGCCTTTCTGAGAAGTTCATCTGTATTTATTATTGGATACCGAATATTTTTGTAATAAAGAGTAATTTCATTTTTCCTTTCCGAGATTGCTATTGCAAGAGTTCCCGCTTGTTTTGCAGTTCTTTCTGCGGCTTTATGCCTTGTTCCTGTTTCAATTGTTTTTATTTTGCTGGAAGGAGTTAGGAGAACATTTGCATAGTTTATTTTTTTTGTGTCTTTGCTTACGATGATTGCTCCATCCATTTTTGTCAATTCTATTAATTTCTGAGCAGTGAACTTTGTGTTTATTCTGAAGCCACCATCAAGAAGACCTGTTAAATTTCCGTTGTCTACAACCATCAATGCGCCTTTACCCACTTTTAATGCTCCGTCAAGAGCTGCTCTGAGAGGAGTCCCCGGAACAATCCACCTTAGTATTGAAAGAAATTCTTCTTCTGCAACTCTATTTCCATTTCCTTTTTCTATAATTTTTCTCTGAACTTCTTTAACTTTTATTTTCATACTAAAAATAAGTTCCACTACTTTATATATTTTTACGGGGATTTTTAGAATTTTAAGAAAAAATATAAATGAGCCTGCACAGATTTGAACTGTGGACCCCTGCCTCACTGATTTTACTCCTTTTGTTTTTTGGAGCTCCGACCTTTCTTGAAAAAAGGTTGGGAATTATCAGAGCAGTGCTCTAACCTGGCTGAGCTACAGGCTCATGTCTTCGCCCTAAAGGCGTTAATTCAAATTTATACAATACCGTTTATAAGGTTTATTAAAATTCTCTTTTGGAACTACAAGGTAAAATTTATAAGAAACATCTTGCTAACTAAATAATGAGAAAAGAGGTATTGCTTGTTGTGTTTTTATTAATGGTCTTCCTTTTTGTGGGATTTATTTCTGCGGCTTCAATTTCAAATGACATTCACCTAAATGTCCAAGTTTTATACAGCAACGGGACGATTCATCCCGGGACTTACACTTTTACATTTAATATTTCCAATTCTTCTGACTGTAATGTTACAAATGTTGTTTACAATAGCACGCAGATTATAGCCACTGACTCAAACGGGGTTGTTTCAGTTTATCTACAAAATGTTACATTGCCTTTTGACCAGCAGTACTGGCTTTGTTATTATCGTGATGGCAGTTTGATTGAAACTGATAAGTTTACAAGGTCTCCTTATGCGTTCAGGGCAGAGTATGTTAACCTTTCAGGTGTGGGTGTGGACACAAATTTGAATCTATCTGCTTATAATGCAACTGCAAATTATGGTTTCTTTAACTTTCTTGGAACTTTGATTAATCCCATCGGAAGCATTTTTGCAAACAGGATAACAACCTCTGGAAATATTTCTACTTCTGCTTATTATCTTGGTGACGGAAGATTCCTTACAGGGATTACTGCAACAGCATCTCCTGCTGGAAATTCTGGGGCGGTACAGTATAATAAAAACGGTTATACTGGCGGAAATGAGTCTTCATTTTGGTTTAATGACACTACAAATACTGTAGGAATAAATGGGGGTCTTGTTGTTAATGGTGTAAATTGGAGTTCTAGCCATGGTGCAATAATTGCATCAGGAACTGATGCTAATGGTTTTTATATTAAATTTGCAGACGGGACAATGATTGCCAGAGTATTTCAGTCAATTTCTCTTGCGACAAATGGCTATGGCACAAATTACTTTCCTGGGGGAGGGTTTGCAAGCACACCTTCTGTTATGGGCTCTAATAGTTACAGGATTACTACAAGTCCAAATTATGTAGGATCAAATGGAGTTGCTGGTTCGGCAAGGGCAATTAACTCGACATCATATATCTGGCAAATACAAAGTTCAAGCTCCACATATAGTTATGGCCTTGATGTATCTTTTATCGGCCGTTGGACAAACCTCAATCTTGGAACGGGCTCAGGAGGAAGCGGTGGGATTGTGAATACAATTACAAACAGTAATGGGACTTGTACAGAGTATGCAAATGGGATTGCCAGTTGTTATGGTCAAATAACTGGTTCGAATCCTGCCGGAAATTTTGTTAGCGGAACACAAGG
>CAZJIV010000010.1:0-2886 GCA_964546165.1 Candidatus Woesearchaeota archaeon | reverse complement strand
CAACGGAAATATTGTAACAGTAAATCTTAGCAAGGATGTTAACATAACAGGGAAACTTTATGTGAATGGTTCTTTGATTTCAAATGTTCCTGAAGGAGCTGTTGTTGCTTTCAATTCTGCCGATTGTCCTCCCGGGTGGATTCCCGCAAACGGAAGCGCCGGAACCCCTGATTTAAGAGGATTGTTTGTCCGTGGTGCCGGAACTAGTGGGGTCTTGACAATGGCTAACAGTACACCCTTTTCGGCAGTTTTTGGGACTTATCAGAATGATAGTTTTCAGGGACACGTTATGGGCCCAAGTATTTCTTCTCAATATTTTGATTACTCTGCAGAATCTGGAGCATATGAGCTTGAATATACTCAGGCAGCAAGTAGCAATCCCCATATACATAGAGCTTCAACTACTGGCCTTCCTGTTTCAGCTGGAGCTGCATATGGAAATCCTCGTTATACTGGTGAGACAAGACCGGCTTCCTATGCTTTAACATACTGTGTAAAGCTTGCAGGAGATGCGATGCAAAGCAATACAATTTGGGGAACAAATGGAGGAAATGTGACACTTTCAAATCAAAGCCAGGATGTTTCTTTGCCAAACAATTTAGCTGTCGGAAAAAACTTGACAGTTGATGGGAATCAGACTGAGGGATATGGGATTATCGGAACCATCACAGGTCAAGGTACTTGTGTTAAATATGCTGAGGGCACAATGACTTGTTACTATAGTGCTTCTTCGTGCGGAAGCAATTGTGTTACTACCTGGACTTTTCCGACTGCTTTCTCCTCAACTTCTTATGTTGTGACTGCTACAACTACCGGATCTTCCGGAAATCCTGTGGTTGAAACTAAAACTACTACTTCTGTTAATATAGATACAGGCTATGGGGGAACTTCAAAGCCTTCTGCAGATTTAATGGCAATAGGAAAATGGAAGTAACTCAATAATTTTATTAATTAACTTTTTCTTTATCTCTCATGAATAAAAGAGGAAAGATGCTTGCAATAGCTATGCTTTTGCTGGCAACAGCTGTTTTGGTTTTTATTTCATTCAGCTTTACAGGACATGATATAGTATCCCTTAATTCAGGAGGAGGAAACAGTACTGTCGTGTCTTCTCTGTCTCCCATCATGAGAGGTTCTTTTTTTATACAAATTCCCGTCTCCACTTCCGCAAGTTCTTCAAATCCGACTACTGCTTCGGGGGGCGGTGCAGGAGGGGTAGCTACGGGAGGAATCTCCTCGGGGGTAAACCTTAACGTTACTGAGATAAATGTCACAATGTTGAATAGTACCAATAGGCTCGTTAGCATTCTTGTTACAAACACCGGGGCGAGTTCTGTAGACATTTCAATTTCTCAATCCAATCTTACAAATCTTGTCCTGTTGCAGGGGAATTCATCTTTTACATTAAACTCCAGCCAAGCCACTATTGTGAATTTTCTTTTAATTGCACCTGCATCTGTTGGGATTTATACCGGAACTTTGACAATTGGAGGTATTACAATTCCTGTTTCAATAAACGTAAAGAATCAACTTAACCTTTTTGATTCCAGAATCGTCGTCCTTAACCCTTCTTATACTGTAGAGCAAGGAAATAAACTTAGGACACAGGTTACATTAATTCCAAGAGGTCCCGGAATCAGAATTGATGCTACCTTAAATTATACCATTGCAGACTCTTCTGGAAGAGCGTACTTTAACAGTAGCGAGACGTTGCTTGTTGATGGAAATGTCACAATAAAAAGAAATTTTGATACAGGTAAACTTCCTTTTGGGAATTATACGATCTCTCTGCAGGTTTATTATCCTGAGGGCATTGCGCCTTCAAGCGCTCAGTTTGAAGTTGCACCTAAGACTCTTCTCGGAAAAATAATATACTATTCTGTATTTTCTCTGGTTGGAATTTCTGTTCTCGTTGTTTTCATTCTCATATTAAGAACGAGAAGACGTAAGGATAATAAGTCTCAATTAAACAAGTCCAATGTTTAACATATCTTTCCAAGATTTTACACCCAATGCTATAAGCGCTTCTTTGAATGTTATTATTGTTCTTGGGTATTTTGCAAAATCATCTATCGCAATTCTCGGGCACGCGAGTTCCACAAATGCTTCTATGTTGTAAAAGTTCATCAGCTTGTCGGGAGACAGTTCGTTCATTGTTATGACAATTGCTTCCTTCCCCTGTTCCTTTATTTTATCCAGGAGATATTTTGGAGAGCCGAATTTTTGTCCGGGTTTTATCTCAACGATTATGCCAATTCTTTTTGCATTCTTGAATTTCTCGATTGAGGCTGCTCTTTGCTTGAGAATTTTCTCCCTTAGTCCTGATAAACTCCTTACTTCATCATTGTAAACATCTAAGAGAATTACCGGTTTTTCAACAGAGAGAACTGCACCCATGCCATGAAATTGATTTCCCATTATCACGAAGCATTCAACATCTTTTTCAATAGCCTTTAGTCCGCCATATTGGCATCCAACTATATGCCCCTCGTAAGCAACATGTCCAAGTTTCTTTGAGAGTACAACTTCCTTCCCATTTTTTTCGTAAAATGATTTTATTTTTTCCAAGTCATGCCTGTGTTGTATTGAGTACGAGAATCCAATCTTTTTGTATTTCTTCAATGCAGGAAGGGATTTTTTTAATAAGGGTGTGAGGTTTAGTTTGTCTTTGACTTCAATGTAAAGAATCGGGAATTTCTCATCGTAGAATTCTGCATGGCCAAAATGAACAATTAAATCCGCGCCAAGATATTGGGCCTCCTGTACTGCAGGCGCGCATGCCCCCCACGAAGTTTCTCCCGAGAATATAACTTCAATTCCAAGTTTTGCGAAAGTGTCCAGAAATTCAAATGAATTTTGCTTAATTCCTTCTGCTAACTGAACAAG
>CAZJIV010000009.1:19920-22952 GCA_964546165.1 Candidatus Woesearchaeota archaeon | reverse complement strand
AGATTGTCATCAACTGCCACAGCTCCTCTTTTGTCAACCTTGACTCCCGTCTTATCAAGATTAAGTTCAGAAGTATTAGGAGCTCTCCCCGTAGCAACAAACAAAACATCCCCTGAAACAGAATTCTCTTTTCCCTTTTTGTCCGAATAAGAAACTGTTTTAATATCACCTTCCTGTTTAATATTGGAAATCTTTACATTGGTTAAAATCTGAAAAGTGTCGCTCTGATACTTTTTCAGCAATAAATCCCTAATTTCATCATCCAGCACACCCAAAACAGTATCTGTTCCTTCAAGAATCACAACCTTTGTTTTCAAGGCACTAAAAAAGCTCGCAAACTCAAATCCAATATACCCTCCGCCAATTATCACAATTGTCTCAGGCAGTTTCTTAAGGCTGAGGATATCTTCGGAAGAATTGTTCTGAGTTCCGCTCACAAAATAATTCACATCATTTAAACCTGGAATAGGAGGGACATGAGGCTTTGAACCGGTGGCAATTATGATTTTATCGCCCTTGATGACCTCGTCCCCCACTTTTATTTTCTTCTCCCCCACGAAAGAAGCATGATTCTTGAAAAGTGTAAGATTATTGTTATTCAGACTTAATTCCACTGATTTTCTGGAATTGTCTATAATTCCTCTCGCCCGCTCCATGACTTTCGTGAAATCAACGCTTACCTGCGGAACATTTATTCCAAACTCGTCCGCACGAAGAATATCCGAACCGAGCTCCGCGGAACGCAATAGTGTCTTTGTAGGAATGCATCCTGTATTCAGACAAACTCCTCCAAGAAAGTTAGGTTCAATAAGCGCAGTTTTAAGTCCTTTCTTTATTGCCCCAAACGCAGCTTCAATTCCCCCAAAGCCTCCGCCAATGACAATCAGGTCAAATTTTTTCTCAGAACTCTTGCTCTTAGAAGTATTTTGTTCTTTCACCTGCTTTTTGACCATTTTGAATACAATGAAATCTCATTTATATGATTTATGATTGCTTAACATCAACCCAGTTTCCGTTGGCATCTTTGTAGCAGATATCAGGCCATGGGCATTCTCTGCACAATCCCCTTTCTGAGATTGGCTTCTGACCCTCAAAAAATATCAGCTTCACCCATCCAAGGTAAGGTGCAATCCTGAAAACAGCCTTTCCGACAAGCTGATCTGCAACTATGTGGCTTTCAAAACTCAATTGCCCGTTGTTGTTGTCTCCTTCTGTTTCAAATACATAAGTCCCATTATTGTCTGTAACATTTATGACACGATGAATCACAGGAGCCTGCTGTCCTGCATTGAATATTATAATATCTCCAACATGAACATTGCTTGGCTTCACGCCCACTATAAACAGAATGTCCCCCTTATTCAGCC
Organism: Candidatus Woesearchaeota archaeon; assembly: GCA_964546165.1. Lineage (GTDB taxonomy): Archaea > Nanobdellota > Nanobdellia > Pacearchaeales > GW2011-AR1 > JAKLIN01. The sequence continues at coordinate 21,585 of CAZJIV010000009.1, read as the reverse complement.
CGTCCTTGAATATGAAACTGCTGAAATCAGTTTTATTAATCCCAATATTTCCATATTTTACCTCATGCAAACCCCACCAATTGTCAAAATTAGAGAATATGTCCCCCTGATGATACATGCTGCATGACTCAACTATCGCCAGCGGCAATCCTGTACCGGTAACAAGGCTCAAAAGTGGAAAAAATATGAATTTTATAAAAACAAATATAACAGCAATTGAAAAAATCCATCCTTTAAGGCTATTATCCTTCCAAAGCAGATACCAAACCTTATCAAAAAACTTCTTCACGCCCTTTAAATTCATCAATCATAAAAACCGGGCATCTTTTTAAAATATTCCTTCACGAGGGATTTTTTGCTCAATTTCATATAAATCTTTTTAAATTAGACCCCTCTAAATTCAACATGGCAAAAGTCAAGCAGGAAGAAATGAAACGCGCCGTCATCGCAGGTGCTGCAACCGCATTAAAATACAAGCAGGAAAATCCTATTGAAACAGAAGAACAGATTCTAAGAAGAGTTATCGGAGATGTAAGAAAAATAATTGACAACATTGAAGAAGTCAGTAACGAATAAAAACCCCTAATATCTTAAAACAAAATGCAAAGAGAAAAACAAGAGGTGTATTCTGAACAATCCTATAAACAAAACTCTGTTCAAAAACTTGCCCAGTTTTCTTTGCAAAAACAGCTTCAGAACACAAGGCTCCTTGAAATAATTCTCCTTGGCTCTTTCATAATTGTCTCAGGGCTCGGCAGGGTTGCCATGCAGGGAATCCCAAGTGTTGAGCCAATAATCTTCTTCGCAGTTCTCGCAGGATGGCTTTTCGGAAGCAAAAAAGGATTCCTTGTAGGCTCGTCATCACTGTTCCTTTCAAATTTCTTTGTTTTTGGCGGACAGGGTCCATGGACAATATTCCAGATGGCTGCTTTCGGAACAGCAGGATTCCTCGGGGGTCTCCTCAGAAAAAAAGCAACATTGCTTGAATGCTTCCTCGTGATGATTATTGCAACATTGGTCTTTGAAATAATAGTGGATATCGGTTCAATAATTTACAATCCGGCAAGCATATTCACCGCATTCCTTCTCGGCCTGCCCTTCCTTGCAATTCATGTCGTGTCAAACGGAATTTTCTCACTCGCGCTCCCAAAAGCAAAAGAATTCGTCGAGAAACGCGGACATTTTGATGAAAGGGAAATCTACGAGAAATTCCTGAATAAACTAAAGAAGAAAAAGCATGAAAACTAAAAGCCTCATAATTGTCTTAGTCGCAGTCATAGCAATAATTGGAATTTTCATAATCGGTGGACTCCCTTCTGCAAATACAACAAAAAATCAAAACACAAATGAGAACGTAACACTCGCCGTAAATATGTTCAACAACAGCAAGTCCTTCTCGTATGAATTCCAGAACATCTCCGCCCTTGGACTTCTTGAAAAAAACAACACAGTAAATGTAACAGACTCAAAATATGGAAAGTTCGTAAACTGCATAAACTCGGTCTGTTCAAATAATAACTACTACTGGATTTATTATGTAAACAATAAGGAGGCCCAACTCGGGGCAGCATCTTATTATGTAAAAGGCAACGACACAATCGAGTTCAAATACGAAAAAGCCTCTATGTAATCCATATTGCAAGCCAACTATTTTTATAAATTCAA
>CAZJIV010000009.1:16926-19820 GCA_964546165.1 Candidatus Woesearchaeota archaeon | reverse complement strand
GCAGAGTTGTTCTAAGTTCTATAATTGTTCTGGAAGATAATAAAATTTATAAATAGATACTTCTATGTATACACAGAGATGTATACACAATGGCTACAGACATTTTCGACAATACAATAATTTGCAGCAAATGCAATGAAGAAATGAAAAAGGTGAGTATAGCTAAAAACGGATTTCTGTTAAGGGCAGTCGTGTGCCCCAAGTGCAATGAGAAAATAATTCACCCTGTTGACGATGAAGAGTACAATAGATATATAAATCTCAGGAATAAAGAATTTAAAGTAAAAATGAGACAGGTGGGGAACAGTTACGCCGTATCAATCCCAAAAGAAATCGTTTCATTCATGGAATCACAGAAAGAAATGATGAATGACATGGTCAGGCTTTGTTTTGAAGACCTCGGTCACGTCTCGTTAAACTTTGGAAATCCCGAAATAGATGAACTGAATGAAAAAGCAAACTCAAGGGTTGTAAAGGCTCGCGAGGTGAGAGTAGTAAAAAACGGAAAACCTGTGTTGCACTCAAAGCAGTTTTATGATTCAGCCCACCCTGAAAAAACTCAAAACAAAATTTACAGGAGCGATGATTATGGCAAATAAAAAAGAAGTTCAACTCAAGGTTGTAGAAGCATTGCAGGACGACGCTTACAAAGGCGTTGCAAGAATTGATTCAGAGATTATGCGTCAGCTTGAGATAAGGCGCGGAGACCCTGTCATAGTGAAAGGTGGACGTGAAACAATCGCTATCGCAGATCGTGCTTACCCTGCAGACGTCGGCGAAGGCATAATAAGAATTGACGGAATTCTGAGAAAAAATGCAAAAACGGGGATTGGCGATGTTGTATCAATTTCAAAAGCAAATATAAAAGAAGCAAAGAAAGTCACAATAGCACCGGCACAACAGGGGATAATGGTCCAGGGAGACCCCGAAGGACTCAAGAGAGGATTGTTGGCAAGGCCTGTAATCAAAGGAGACATGCTTGTAATAGGTGGAGTTCAAAGGCGTAGAGACTTGATGAGTTCTGATGAGTTCGGAGGTGACATAAATGATATTCTTGGAAAAATGGGGGACATCTTCGGAGATTTTGGATTTGGAAATCTCAGTGGAGGCTTAACACAAATCAGATTTGTCGTAGTTGCAACAGCCCCAAACCAGCCTGTCATAATAACTGAAAACACCGAAGTCGTTCTTAGTCCAAAAGCAGTTGAAATAAGCGACGAAAACATTCCTGAAATCAACTACGAGGATATTGGGGGATTAAGTGAAGAAATAAGAAAAATAAGAGAAATGGTGGAAATACCCCTTAAACATCCCGAGATTTTCAGAAAGCTTGGAATCCAGCCGCCAAAAGGTGTTTTGCTTTATGGTGCTCCCGGAACAGGAAAAACCCTGTTGGCTAAAGCAGTTGCAAATGAATCAGAAGCCAACTTCATACTCCTCAACGGTCCTGAAATAATGTCAAAATTCTACGGTGAGTCAGAGAAAAAGATTAGAGACATCTTCGAAGAAGCTGAAAAGACAGCGCCTGCAATAATTTTCATTGATGAAATAGATGCCATCGCTCCAAAAAGAGAGGAAACATCAGGAGAAGTTGAAAGGCGTGTTGTTTCTCAAATATTGACAATGATGGATGGTCTTAAATCAAGAGGCAGAGTTATAGTTATAGGAGCAACAAACAGGATAAATTCAATAGATCCGGCTTTAAGGAGACCGGGAAGATTTGACAGGGAAATTTCAATAAACGTCCCCGGCAAAGCAGGAAGGCTTTCAATTCTCAAAATTCATACAAGGGGAATGCCAATAAAAGATGTCAAACTTGAAGAGATTGCAGCAGTAACACACGGCTTTGTCGGAGCAGACCTCGAAGCTCTCACAAAAGAAGCAGCCATGAACGTGCTCAGAAAATATCTGCCGCAGATTAAACTTGACAGAGAGGAGGAAATCCCCTCAGAAGTTCTTGAAAAAATGATAGTAACTCATGAAGATTTCAATGAAGCTCTGAAAGTTGTTCGTCCTAGTGCAATGCGTGAGGTTCTTGTTGAAACCCCAAACACGAGTTGGGAAAACGTCGGGGGCCTTGATAGCATAAAGCAGGAGCTTCAGGAAGCTGTTGAATGGCCAATAAAAAGCCCCGAAAGTTTCCAGAGAATGGGAATCCGTCCTTCAAGAGGAATTCTTCTCTATGGACCGCCGGGAACAGGAAAAACCCTGTTGGCTAAGGCAGTTGCAACAGAATCAGAAGCAAACTTCATACAGGTTAAAGGACCCTCACTGTTAAGCATGTGGGTTGGAAAATCCGAAGAAGGAGTCAGAAAAATCTTCGAAAGAGCAAGGCAGGTCGCTCCATGTGTTGTATTCTTCGACGAAATAGACGCTCTTGCAAGCAAGAGGGGAATTGACAACGGAACAAAAGTTACAGAACGTGTTCTCAACCAGCTTCTCGCAGAAATGGATGGACTTGAAGATTTAAGCGACGTCATAATTGTAGGGGCAACAAACAGGCCGGACATGCTCGATTCAGCACTATTAAGACCGGGAAGATTTGATAAAATACTCCTCGTAGATGCTCCAAATGAAAAGTCAAGAGAAAACATATTTACAATACACACTAAAAGGATGCCTGTCGCAAAGGGAGTAAATATTCAGGATTTGGCTGCAAGAACTGAAGGCTATACTGGTGCAGATATCGAAGCGGTTGTAAGGGAAGCTGCAATGCTCTCACTTAGAGAAGACCATGAGGCGAAAGATGTGAAGAAAAAACACTTTGACAGGGCTCTCGAAAGAGTAAGGCCAAGCGTCACAAAATCAACACTTGATGTATACAAGAAGATTGAAGAAAGCTTTATTAAATCTGCAAAAGTCGCCATTCCTACAAGCGGAAGTTATCTGGGATA
>CAZJIV010000009.1:12754-16826 GCA_964546165.1 Candidatus Woesearchaeota archaeon | reverse complement strand
AATAATCACTTCGTTGTAATCTCAACGCTGTCTTTCTTGACAATCATCGTATGTTCTGCCTGTGCAACTGGCTTGTGTGAAACTTCAATTAACTCTTCAAAATTATGAAGATTCCCATTGTCAACTAATTGCTTCAGACCGAAAAGCGCCATATTTCCGAACTTCTTGACAATCCACCTTGAACAAAAAGGCAATGTTGAATATTCTTCAATTATAAAATCAAGAATTTTCCTCGCAATTGGACTCCTTAAATTCCTGTCGCTAATAAGCTGATAAATCCCGGAAGGCTTGCCATCATAAACTTTCCCGTTTCCAAAGGTTGCAAAAGGCTCTATCGCACAGACACCTTCTTCAAGGATTTCTCCTGTATTATTGTCATAATTGGGAATGGTAACGCCCGAATGCAAATCATAATGCGAAATTGAATGTCCTGACAGATTAATTATTGGTGTAGCACCGTAAGATTCAATTGTGCTTTGAATTGCTTTTCCTATTTCTCCCAAATTCACACCTTCTCTTACAACTTTAATCGCATTTGCGAGGGCTTCTTCGGCAGCCTTAATCAATTTCTTGTTTTCATCTGAATTTTCCAAATCGAATGAAACAGCAGTATCTGCAACCCAGCCGTCAATATGAACTCCAAAATCGACTTTCAGCAAACCTCTTGCAACAGATTCATCATCAGGCAAAGGTGTGTAATGAGCAGCAACATCATCTATGCTCAAATTAACAGGGAATGCATTCTTCCCTCCAAGCTCCTCGATTTTGCCTTCAATCCTCTCAGCAATTTCAACCAAAGGAACATCTTTCTTGACAATCGTTTTAATGTACTCTTTAATCTCAGCAGAAATCTTTCCGGCCTTCAGAAGTTTGTCTCTGTCAAACTCTTCACCAGTATCAAAAGAAATTTCCTTCTTGACTTTCTTTTCTTTTCCAATTCCTGCAGACTTTGAAGTATTTTTGGATCCTTTTCCTTTCTTCTCCTTTCCGCTGTACTTTGTGTCTCCCCCGTAATCTTTCTCATTCATGTTAATCAGAAAATAAAGTATTTTATAAAGCTAATTAAGATGGAAAAAATAATGGTAAATAACAATTACATAGAAAATATAGGAATCCGAAACCTTGAAGAGACCATTGGAAAAGATCAATTAGAGAGATTCAAACTAGGATTTAAACTCGGGGCTAATTATATCATGCCTCTTGCAGCAGATTTTGTCGCTGCATATTTGACATGGAAAATGGGGGGAGATGCCAACATGGTGTTCACGATAGGATGGGGAACCTATTTATTAACATCAGCAGCGCTCTACAGGCAAAGAAAATTATTGAAAAAATCAACAAAAGAAATTTCAAGAAAGATACATAATTGCAAGTACATGATAAGAACTGCAAGAGAAACAGATTCCATTTATGAGTACCTTCTAGTTACGGGAGTGAGTTCTACTGAAGAGGCAACTTCAATAGCTCAAGAGATGGAATCTCAGGGTATCTGCGGTCCAAAAGGATACTTCTCAGAACCTGCATCAATGCTGGAAAAAGAATTCGAAAAATTAGAGAGAACCGTTTCAGAAGAATCTAATTAAGCCTGCTTTTCAGCCTTCTGTTCTTTGGAATAAAATTAGTTATCTTTTCCGCAGAAGCTTTCCCGCAACCAAGAAAATCATTTTTGTATTTCATGACAACATAACCCTTCTTTCCTGTTTTCAGGAGCAACTCACTTCCCTGCATCCAAATCTCTGCTTGCTCTTCATCAAGTTCAACAATATTCCTGGAAATTTGGTCTTTCATAATCTGAACGCCGTCAACGCTTAATCTTATGCCATCATCAAAAACCTTTGCAAAATAAATTCCAACCCTGTCAACAGGTGAGATTTCTATAAACTCTTTAACATCTGACTCGCTTGCATCCCCTGAAAAAAGAAATAACTTTTCACTTCCTGCAGAGATAAGTTCCCCCGGTATTTTCTTTATTCCGAATTCCCCTTTAAGAGTTGCCTCAATTTTTTTCTTTTCCTGAGAATTAAGAAATCTCCATTCAATCATCTTTCTTCCCTCCTGTTTTACGTTTTCTGTGCATTCTGACAAGCCATCTTATCAAAAAGAACAACCCTGTCGAAACAATATAAACTGCAAAAAGAAACATTGCAATTGCGAGCAAAATTCCGACCGCGATACCTGCGCCAATTGCAGCAAATCCATTTCCTGAGAAATTATGGGCTTTAATCACAGCATTAAAAAGAAAAAAGGCAAAAAACACCCCAAGCGCAATCCAGACTATCTTGAAGATTTTCTTTAGGGTTTGTTTTGTTTTTGGATTCATTTTAGGTCAAATCAAGATAGTCGGAATTAAAATTTTGTTCAGCATGATTATACTTTTCAATTGTATCTGTAGGGAACCACTGTCCCGGATGCTTGTAGGCAAAAACAACTCCTTTATTTGCATGAACTTGGAAGCATTCCCTTTCTATATTGGACTTCCCTTCCGGAAGAACTGAAAGAGCATCAGGATGAATCACAAAACATCCCGCATTTATCCAATTTGAAGGCGCTTCTTCCCTGACAGGTTTTTCAACAAAATATTCAAACACTTCTCCGTTAAGTTTTGCAACTCCAAAATTCTCAACATCTTCCCTTTGGGTTAAAGTCATTGCAATAAGAGCATTATTTCTTTCAAAAGCTTCAATCAATTCCCCTATATGCACATCCATAAGGTTATCTCCCCAAACGAGAATGAAAGGTTCACCTATTCCTTCGGCAGCCTGCTTGACAGCACCCCCAGTCCCCAAAGGCTCTTCTTCCAAAGAATAAGAAATATTGACTCCCAAACTTTCACCATTCCCAAAATAATCCTTTATTTTATCTGCATGATAGCTAACACCAAGAATGATGTCATTGATGCCATATTTTTTCAGATTTTCAATAGCGTGTTGCATTATTGGTTTTCCCTTAATTGGCAAAAGCGGTTTCGGGGTATTATCAGTCAGAGGTCTGAGTCTTGTTCCAAGCCCTCCCGCAAGAATTATAGCTTTCATCTTGATTTCTCCTTAACGAATTTAGCAATAAAAAATCCTTCGGTTCCGCTTTCAAACGGAAAAATTCTCCTCGCAAATTTGACCCTTTCATTAAACTTGCTTCCGCGCCACTCCCTGATTCCTTCACGCGCCTTTACAGGAAGTTCAATCTCACAAATTTTCATTTCAGGGAATTTATCAAGGACAAAATCGACAACTCCTTCGTCCTCCTCCGGAGCAAAAGTGCACGTAGAATAAACAAGCTCTCCGCCTTCTTTCAAAACTTTTATCGCAGAGGAAACAAGTCTCTTCTGAATTGAAGGCATTTTAACAGCCCCTTTAACATTCCACATCTTAGCAGTCTTGGGATTGTTTCTCAAAGTTCCCTCTCCTGAACATGGTGCATCAACAAGAATTTTGTCAAACAGAAAATCCCTCTCAGAAAGTCTCTTGCACAAAACACCACCGTCTTTCCTTGTAACAACAGCGTTCACAACACCGCATCTTTCAAGATTAGAAGAGAGAATCTTCATTCTGTTGAACTCAATTTCATTTGCAATTATCAGACCGGTGTTTTCCATCTTTGAAGCCATCTGTGTTGTCTTGCTCCCGGGAGAAGCGCAGAGGTCAAGAACCTTATCATCCTTTCCTGGATTTAGAACAGTTGCAGGCATCATGCTGGAGATTTCCTGAACATAATAATATCCAAGCAAGTGTTCAAGCGTCCTCCCGATTTCACCTGGTTCAAGCTGGGACTCAACAACAATTATCTCAGGATGTCCTTTAATAGGCTGTTTCAGTTTCCAGCCTTTCTTTTCAAGTCTTTCCTTAAGTTCAGAAACAGAAATTTTCAGTTCATTAACACGAATAGAATTAAACGGTCTGTCGTTAAGGCACGCCTTGAATTTATCAAAATCCTTGTCAAGAAGTTCTTTCATTCTTTCTTCAAACTCAGGTTTAAGGGGATATCTCTGCATAAAATTAGATAGAAAATGTGTTTAATAAGTTAATTATCACATAATTTAAAAACCATAAAAACTTTTCTTCTGTATGAAAGAGGT
>CAZJIV010000009.1:0-12654 GCA_964546165.1 Candidatus Woesearchaeota archaeon | reverse complement strand
TTAATTATCACATAATTTAAAAACCATAAAAACTTTTCTTCTGTATGAAAGAGGTCAAAAAGGTGAAGGCTCCTGTTCGTGTTGATTTTGCGGGAGGAACCACAGACGTTCAGCCGTTTCCAAAATTATATGGTGGCGCCGTTGTTAACATAACAATAAATCATTATGTCACAGGTGAACTCGCATCAAGCGATGAAGGAGTATCACTTTCTTATTCTGAAAACATACCAACGTCCTCAGGTCTCGGAACAAGCAGTGTAATGAACCTCGTATGGCTTTCATTAATAAGTCAGGGCAGATTCAAAAACGACAAGGACAAGATGGCTCTTGCAGAAGGAGTTTACAAGATAGAACAGTCCATGGGGCTTGTTGGCGGAAAGCAGGATGAATATGCAGGTGCAATGGGCGGAATAAACCTAATGGAATTCAAAGGTGACAAAGTAACAGTCAAAAAAATAAAAGTAAAGCCAACAGTAGTAAAAGAACTGGAATCAAAGCTTATTCTTGTTTACACCGGAAAACCCCATTTCTCGGGAAACACAAATGGCAGCATGATTGACAACCTCAAAAAAGGCAAAAATGTAAAAAATCTCTTGAAAATAAAACAGATAGCCTTTGAAATAAAAAAATCTCTTGAAAGAGGGGACTTGGACAAATTTGCAGAACTTCTGAATCAGGAAACAGAAGAAAGAAGCAAACTCAGCAAAATGGAAGCCCCTGAGAACATTGTGAAAATCATAGAAAAAGGAAAGAAAAACGGCGCTCTGGCAGCAAAAATTTGTGGCTCCGGCGGTGGAGGTTGCATACTGTTCTACGGCAACAAAAGGAAGATAAAACAGGCATTTGGAGATAAATGCATTGATTTCAAAATTGATTTCAAAGGACTGCATTGGGTCAACTAATCTCAACAAACTTTATATATACCCCAAATAATGCTTCTGCATGGCAAAAACAGAACTTCTGGAAGAAGGTGGCTTGTATGTTTCCATAACTTCAACAGAAGTGGAAAACAAGAGTTTCCCTCTGGATTACTTTGATGAAGATGGAAGAAGAGATTACAAGGAGGCTTCAGGAAGAATCTCAAGACTTGAAAATAACGCTAAGGCATACCATAATCCAAAAACTTATCCCAGTGACGAACCTGCGGGATACATAAGTCCTTTAAGGGCAAAAATACGTGGAGGCTCGTATTCAATATCTCAAAAAGGTTCAAGCCTCATAGAAAAAATAACCCTGAACCATACAGTTTCAGAGGGCATAAGGGAAATAGAATTTACTGTAAAAGGAAATTATCTGGAAATTGTGTCGACGGAATATTCACAAGAAGGAAACAGAACAAAAGTAAAGGAAATTAAAAAATATATTAGTTCAAAGTACACTCCAAAAGAAATCCTGCACAATGCAACAAAAGAACTTTTAAGAACACTTGGAAACCGTGAAATGCAGACACGTGAAAATGAAAATATCATAGGATATCAGGCTTTTCTTAATGCGCTTGAAGCAGAAAAAGAAAGAAAAAAGAAAGAAGATGAAGATTTCATGGTAAGAATAAAAAAGATGTCTCAGTTGATTGGCGCAGCTTAATTAAAAATCGCTCAAACTCATTTGTTTCTTGCCTTCTATCAATTCTTTTGTATCAACATTAAAAACCTGTAAAATATTTTCCACAGCGGGAAGAAGTTGGTGTTCAAGATAATAGTCTATGTCATAGTCTCCCTTTTCATCAGCAAGCTTTACCCTGTCTCTTACAAGTTTCTTTTTCTCACCTCTCTGTGGCTCAGCAACAAAATACTCAATTAAATCGCCCTGCCCTATTGGCATGCCTTTTGATTTCATCTTTCTTGCCGCAATAACATGCGGAGAAACAGCCTTGTATTCTGAAAGGGATTTCTTCAACTGGGTTCTGATTATCAAATTCTCTTTTTCAATTTCTCTCTTCTTTAATTTATGTATCGTATCTTTAACATATTCAAAAGCCCTCTTGTCATTCCCGTCTTCCAAAACAAAATCAAGAACTTTATTCTGAACTTTCCTTGCAAGCTGACACCAATCTCTTCTCACAGTTTCAAATCCCCTAATTTTCAGCTTTCCATCAGTTCCAAGAAGAGCATATTTCTTCTTTGCCCCGATATCTCCAGTTCTCTTCGTTACCCAAATCCCCCTTTTGAAAAATCCTTCAAGTTCCAGCTCCATTATTCCCGGAAGGTCTGAATTCAACTTCCCCAGAAATTTTAATACTTCTGATTCAGATTTTCCATTCATCAGAAACGCTATAGAGTCTGTATCGCTGTAAATAGTCTTGTAACCGCTCTTGTCAATTATTTCAATAACCTCTTTTATTGTCTTCTTGGCAAATGCTGCAGTTGCCGCAGCAGCTTCTCTGCAGTAATACCTTGCCCCAAAAAATCCCTGATAACCATAAGAAGCATTCGCCAAAAGTTTGAAAGCATTGCTCCTTGCCTTTTTTATGACATCTGGCTTTTCCTTTAATTCCCTTTTGTATTGTTTTCTCCTTACTATAATATCTTTAAGCATCTCCGGAAAAAATCCGGGCTCCTTAGAAAAGTAAACCTTCTCTCCTGCAATTTCAATACTGTAAGCATTCTTGGAGGGCCTATCCAACAAAGTGGACCTGGAAAGATTGTAAGAAACAATCGTGCTCCCGTAACTGCTTGTAAAATCAAATATTGAAATATCTTCATAAATGTCGGGAGTCGGCTCAAAAACAAAAGCGCCCTCATATTTGCCCTGCCTTCTTCTCTTCCCTATCTCATCATACATCGGTCTCTTCTCAGGGATTTCATTAAACTTCTCAAGATTATGAATTATGTAATCTTCAACATTTCTGGACATGCCGTTTCTCGAGACATCAAAAACAGGCTCTTGCATCACTTTTGTAAATTCTGAAAGGTCGGGCCAGAACTTCACTGCAAGACCAAAAGTGAGGAATGAGTCATGGAGATTGTATTCAAAATATTTCTCCCAATCTTCTCCGTCCAGCTTTGAAGAATGCTTTAATTTGAATTCTTTTTTCTCATCTCCAAGAAATTCTTTTGCAACCTCATTTAACGAAAGAGTCTCTGATTGCATATACTGAGAATATGCAGTCTGGATAAACCTCAGCAAATCAAGATGCACAATTCCGGCTATTTTTGCAGTCGGAATCCCCCCTCCGTGAAATTTTGGAACAGTTCCGTCAAGCCCAAGGGCTAATTTGACTTTCAGTTTATCAGCGCGGGATTTCAAGTAGGGAAGGTCAAATCCGTCTGAGAAATAACCCACAAGAAAATCAGGAGATTCTTTAGAGACAACTTCACAAAACTTCTCGAGAAGTTCTTTTTCATTCTTCACAAATTCAACATGTTTTGACATCTCTGAATTTTTTTTAAGCTCTCCTTTCCAGGTCAGAACTTTCTTAAACTTATCAGAAACCATTGAAATCATGACAATTTCCCCTTCCCCTATCTTGAAATCATCAGTTTCAATATCATAAGCCAAGAATTTTGGTTTGAAATCCTCTTTTTTAAGTTCTTCAAATTTGTCAAGTTTTATCGAAAAAGTAACATCAAGAGGGGCACAAATGCCGTCAAATTCATCATCCCTCACTGTTTCTCCGTGCACTTTGTAAAAATGAAGTGGTTTGAATTTCCTTTCAATTATATAATGAGTAACAAATCCCAAATCATAACCTCTCCTCTTTTCAATCCCCTCCAGATTCAATTGGTCTGCAATGTCATGCAAGTCTTTGTAATTCGTTGCAAAAATCTTCAATGCTTTAACATCTTTTCCCAAGAATTTTTTTTCATGCACCTCAACGTCTTCAACTTTCGTGTTCCTGCCCTTTACATTAAGCTTTATCTGTTTTATCTCCTTAACAAGAGAATCTATTTTCTTTTCCTTTAATCCCCCTTCAAGAACTGCCCACAGGTAAACCGGACATGTATCTATAACACAAACTCTTCTGCCCTTCTCATCTCTTCCAATTACTTTGATGTAATTTCTCCCCCTGAAATCAAAATAATCATAGTCAAGAGGAATGAATTCTGTTTCCATAAAATTAGTAAAAGCAAGAATTATTTAAAGCTAATGAATTAGAAGAATTAACTGAAGAATTCCTGAACCATTCCTACTTCAGGATTTTTCTTTCCTTTAAACAATCTTTTAGCCCGAACAAATAATTCTCCAAATGTACCTTTTTTAACACCAAGATAAACAAGGAATGCAACTCCTGCAATAACAGTCATAAGGAGCACGTAATAAACAACATATCCCCAGACAGTATTTATGAACGAAGGAGCAATTCCGCCCAGGATTCCGTTAAGTGTAAAGTTTGAACTCTTACTGACACATGCCCCCTGCACACAACTATCCTCACAAGTTATGTTATTCTCCCATGTATTCACTGAAGCGCATACCTGAACAACATTGCCAAGGCACCTAATCTGCCCCACAGAACATGTAGGCTTGCCCGCAAATACCGCATAGGTAGAGAAACCGGGAGATTTGGCAGTGTAATAATAGTACTGTGAATCAGAATTTACTAAAGTGGTGTTAAGAACTGTCCATGTTCCTGAATTGTCCGGATGCCTATAAATTATCACTGATGAAGGATCAAGCTTATGGCTGGAAATCCATGAAACACTTACTTTGAAGCCCAGTGAAACTTCAGATATAGAAGTATCATTAACTCCACTTGTATTTACTTTAAATGACTGATAAATGTTCCCTTGGCTGGAAGTCTTCCCTATTGAAGAGAGTGAGGTTGAGCTGTCCTTTATAATCGTAACAGAAGCGTTGTCCACATCTTTGCTTGTTTTTATAACAACCTGAGTTAAATCCAATCCTGTATCATTACTTATGTTCATCGAAACCGGCTTGTTCCTTTTTATTTTACTGAATGCCTGTGTATCTGGTTTATCCGAAGCAACTGCGGTCGGTGTTGAAGGAGATGCACTTGAAGGTGTGGAACTGCCCGCAGCATTATTTGTCACTGTAACTGCAGGAGTAGTATCTGAAGCAGTAACAGAAAATGTTACAGAAGAATGATTGTAGTTTCCGGAAGTATCATTAGCCCAGACAGTCCAAGTATAAGACTTTACATCCGTAACTTGTGGAACAGTTAAATCTCTTACGCAAGAGGTCATTAAACTTGAATTGCTGGTATTAATCTTATACCAACAATAAGCCAAATGAGTGTCTGTAACGTTAAATGAAAGTTCATTGAAACCCGTTGCTTGGTCTCCCTGTCCTGGATATGTTATCTTAACTTTTGGAGCAACCAAATCATTCACAGTCATGCTTATGTTTGAAGCACGCAACTGATGAACATAACCATTACCATCTCCAATGTAAACCTTCCCTTCCGCAATAGCAGGTGAAGATAAACTCCCTGAACCAAGTGAATAATTAGCAACCTTCTTCGAGATATCTGAAGAATTAAGCTGATAAAGCATGCTGCCCGTTGTAATATAGACATAATCATTAGCAATTGCAGGCGAGGATTTTACCGTTCCTGAAACCGTATAATTCTTAATTTTATTCGTTACATTTGAGGCACTTAACTGATAAACACTGCTACCGCTTCCAATGTAAACATAGTTTCCAGAAACAGCAGGAGACTGCAAACCAATCGCACTTCCTGTATTATAGCTATGCAAAACCTGCGATACATCTGAAGCATTCAACTGATACAAATAACCATCAGCACTTCCGACATAGACATAACTTCCTGAAACAGCCGCAGATGAATTGAATGCTGCAGGAGTCCCTGCTGTAAAGCTGTGTTTAACTGTCAAGTCAGTTGCGTTCAACTGATAGAATGTTCCGTTTGAACTTCCGATGTAAACGTAACCTTTTGCAATAGCGGGTGAAGCAACAATCTGTGCCCCTGCATTGAAACTATGGCTAACAGAGAGGTCTGTTGCATTAAGCTGATAGAATGTTCCGTTTGAACTTCCTACATAGGCATATCCACTCGCAATTGCGGCAGATGAAGAAACAATAGGTCCCAACGAAGAGGCTGAAGTAACATTAGAAAAATTTGTAGCTTTCACTTTGTAAAAACCGCTTGCGTTTCCTATGTAAACATAACCATTAGAAATGACAGGTGAAGAAACAAATGTTCCGGACAAATTAGCAACTTTTCTTGAAACATTGGTGGCATTAATTTTCCATAAGTGGTCTCCGCCAACGTAAAGGTAGCCGCTTGAGATCATAGGAGAAGAATCAATAACTCCACCAACATCAATGGTTTCATTATTCAATCCCTTAACCAAAGGATATGCAACTCCATCCCAAGATGTATGATTCAGATACCTCATGAACATTAACGATTCTGAAGTTGTATTTGACTCAGAACTTGGCGAGTAAATGGTATAACCAACACTTGCAAATTTCACAAAAGTAAGGACCACTATTATTGCCCCAATAACAAATAGTACAGAATAGTTTAATCGTCGGAGACTATCCTCTTTTTTAGTGCTCATACTATTTATATAGAAAATAAGGGTATAAAAACATTATTGAAATCCCAAAAACCCATTGGAAAGCCTTAAAAATCCAAAATTATCTCTACTAATATGTCAGACATTTCAATATATGCAATGAACGAAATTTGGGAAAGAAGAATGCGCGAAGCTCAGGCTAGCCAACGCGGTCTCGAATACGCGGAAGCATGCGACGAACTAGGGATAGCAGAACAAGACAGAGATGACCCGCTTTACCAAAGTGGGCTTGCAGAAAGGATACATCTTGAGGAAACAGCAGAAGCAACAACAAACCAGGAAACAAGATATCAAAAATTTTACAGGATAGGACAGCATTTAAGCTCAAGTTTCGGAAAAGAAACAGAAAGAAAGAGGAGCCTTACTCAAGAATGCTTTCCTGAGAAGTACAGACAGATGGTAAAAAGAAACCTTGACCCTGTTCAATGGGGGGCAGCATTCGAAAGTCTACTGAAATATTCTGAGAAAAGAGTACAACAAAATAGTTAAATAATCCCTTCAATTATTTCTTAAGAGGTAAAAACAACAAAGAGGTAAATGGGTTATGATATAATTATTGGAAGAGATTCTTCTGACAAAAAGAAATTCGGAAATAGAGGACTTATTTTCATAGGCAAGGGTTATGTTCGCATGGGTCAATATACGTCATTAAGCAATAGAATTCTCATGGATGTTGCGCGAAGCCATGTTGTCCTTGTCGCCGGAAAAAGAGGAAGTGGGAAGTCTTACACTCTCGGTTCAATCGCAGAAGAAATCACAAACCTGCCTCCCGAAACAAGCCAGAACATAGCAACATTAATGTTTGACACGATGGGAATTTACTGGACGATGAAGTACAGAAATGAAAAAGACCGTTCCCTGTTGCAGGAATGGGATTTGAAGCCAAAAACCCTCCCGGTAAGAATATTTGTTCCAAGCGGACATTATGAGGCGTATCGTGAAAAGGGAGTTCCCGTCGACGAAAAATTTGCTCTTGACATCACAGAATTAAACCCCGAGGACTGGATTTTAACATTCGGGTTGGACATGATAAATCCAATATCTGTTCTCATTGAGAGAGTTATAACAAAACTGAAAAAAGTGGGAAGGTTCGGAATAAGAGACATTTTGGAAGGGTTTGAAACCGATGAAAAAGCGACAGCCGAAACAACGAACGCTGCAACAGCTTTGTTTGAAGCCGCGAGAACATGGGGCGTTTTCTCCGACACCGAAAAAGACGCAACGAGAGTACGTGATTTAATATCTGCAGGAAAAACTTCTGTTCTTGACTTAAGTGTCTACAATTCTATCGGAGCCTTCAACGTGCGTGCACTTGTAATAAGTTTGATTTGCAGAAAGATTTTCAATGAAAGAATGGATGCGAGGAAGAAAGAAGAAATAGAATCAATTTCAAAAGGAGTGAACTACATGTCATCTTCAGAAAAAAAAGAAACGCCTGTCGCCTGGATTTTCATTGATGAGGCTCACGAGTTCCTGCCGTTGGAGGGAAAAACTGCTGCAACAGATGCTCTAATACAACTATTGCGTGAAGGACGTCAGCCAGGAGTTTCGCTAGTACTTGCAACACAACAGCCCGGACAAATCCATAGAGATGTCATGACACAGTCGGATATTGTTATTTCACACAGAGTTACAAGCCAGCCCGATTTGCAGGCGCTGAGTTACATAATGCAAACATATATGATGGACAGCATAAAGAAATACATGGATGATTTGCCCTCATTAAAAGGTTCTGCAATAATTCTCGATGACAATTCTGAAAGGATCTATCCTATGCGCATAAGACCAAGATTCACATGGCACGGCGGCGAAGCACCGACAGCTGTCAGTGCGGAAACAGATTTGTTAGGATAATCAAGCTTTGGCTGCTTCAGGATTTCTTGCCCTCATTGTGTCCCTGATCGTCTTGTACAATGGGACGATACCAAAACTTAAAACAGAAACAGCAGTTCCTGTAATCCCCCCAAGAACTCTCCCTGCAAACCCTCCGAAACTTCTGGATTTCATTTTTCCCGCAGAATATTTCATAGAAGAATTTACAGCACTTTGGTCAACACCCCTTCCGTTTAGATTAGACTCCATATAATGGAATAGTTTAAGATATGAATTTGTTCCTGAGTGCCACCCATACTTGAAGCCATCAGAAAATGAAGCCTTTCTTTCTCCCTCTTCATATTTTTTGAAAAATCCTTTTGCATATTCTTTTGCTGTAGTTATTGTGCTGTACACTCCAAAAAGTGCGGGAACCGTAAGGGCAGCAATCGGCCCGAGACCTACATACAATCCTGCAAGTCCTGCGAAAGCCAATCCCCCTCCAAGAACATTTCCTATCAACCTTGGAGCATAACCCTTCTTAAAAGAAACTTCCTCCTCCGGTTTTCTGTAGACCGTTTTATAAGTCATATTGTGGATTGTATCAGGAGAATTTTCTTCAGAATATCCTGTTCCAGTAATAGCATAATCAACTTTTGAAGCAACGTATCCAAGCGGGTCCACAATTTTTGATATTCCTGTAAGTACGCCTCTTCCCAAATTTCCTGCAATTGATTCCAAATTTGCCATAAAAAAGCATGCAGAAAATCATATATAAATCTTACTATGTGTTACCCCACTAAAGTGATATCACTATTATAGAACCTTAAAATCAAATCTCATCCTGAACTTATAAGGTCCTGTCTCTCCCGCCTTCTTAATCAGGGAAAACCTGATTTTCTTTCTGGCTTTCTTGGCTTCAGATTCAATCATTTCCTTCAAATTCTTGACTTCATCAAATTTGCAAAAATCATAATAATAAATCCTTGTTCCTTTTTTTGAAAGCAAAAAAGCTTCCTGCAAAAAGCTGTCCTTTAACTGCGGTCTCGGCATCACTATAACATCAAACTTTTCCTTCTTCTCGGAAAGTTTCTTTGCAACTTTCTTGATATCTCCGGGAACCAAAACAACTTTTCCCTTAAGCTTGTTCCTTTCAATGTTAAACTCGCCATACTGATTTGCTTTCCTGTTAAGCTCATTTGAGTAAACAATATCTGCCCTTGAATTCTTCCCGATTACAATAGAAAAAGGCGAGACACCTGCAAACATAACCAAAACTTTTTCACCTTTCTTTATCTTATCCGCAATCTCCTTTCTCTCATTGCTCAAACGCGGAGAAAAATAAGTATCATCAATATTAAATCTAAAAATACATCCATTCTCTTTGTAAAGAGATTCTTTTGTTTTCTCCCCGGCAAGATAAGCCGTTTTCTGTTTCCTTAATCTTCCTGAAAACTTCCCCGTCTTCTCAAGAACAGTTGACGAAACATTTCTCTTAATCAATGAGTTTGCAAATTTCTTCTTTTCAGAAACTCTTGTCCCGTCAGGAAATTTCACAATAACGACATTTCCAAGAACGTCAAACGGATAATTCTTCATTTAAGAAAAAAGAAAAAAGAGTAATTAAATCTTAGGTTTCTTCTCTCTGTCAAATATAGAAGACATTGCATCTGTGAACACCTTGCCAAACTTCGCTTCATTATGAAGTTCTTCCCTGTCTTTGGCTTCTTTCTTTTCAGCCATGGCCTTTACCATTGCAATGCCAAAAGTCCGGATAAAATAATATAACCCCACAATAACCAATGCAATAACGGCAGCAATAATCAACTGGACCCACCAAGGCTTGTCAGTCCCCAGAACCAACCATATAAGCCAGTTTGAAAGTGCTCCAATCATGCCTGTCTGCGCCAAAACAATTGTCAGCCCAACCGAAATAATAAGAGACACCCATTTATTCTGGAACATAGAAATCATCCTAAAAATCCTTTTGAAAGATGAAAAGAAAAAGAACCACAATATAATAGTCAACAAAAAAGAAATCGAGAAGGCGTAATCCTGATTAAAGACAATTAAAAAAACAGGGTTGATTGTGTGCATGAAGTTATCAAAAGCAATGAACACTGGATTTGAGAACAGGATGTTCTTCCACTGCTCCCCCAAATACCCCAAATTGCTGCTGATGTTTATAACCTGCCCGTTCGCAGCCTCAAGTTGATTGTAACTAAGACCTGCAGGAAGTCCTGGTATTTGATTTGTTGCAGAATCTGCAATCAAAAAACCTGAAGAAAAAACCAACAAAACAAAAACCAACAAAACACCAATCCTTTTCATCCAAATAAGTAGAAACTCTGATTTAAAAATTTATAGAAAAGTTATTCTTTTTTCTCTGCCTCTTCAGCTCCTTTCGCAGCAGCGGTAAGTACCCTTGTACCTTCTCTCATTCTTCCCGCCGCTTTGATCCCTGCAACTTCCATTGCCTTCCTCTTTCTGTTTGCAGCCCATTCCTTAGCTTTTTCTCCACCCCAGATTAAGAGTATAAAGGCGACTATAGAAGCCAAAATTTCCATTATAACCCCAAGAGTTCCGAGAAGAGCAGCAACAGAGAGCAAGGCTCTTGCAGTAGCATTTACCCATCCTGTCAGACCTGCAATCAAACCAAGACCGATTGCGATGATAAGTTTTACAGGTGTGCTTTGGAATATTGAAACCAACTCAAGAATATCGTATATTCCTGCAGCAAGAATAGCCATTAAAATCAAACTTATTATAATGTCTTTTAATGTAGAACCCAGATTAAGAAAATTGGCAATCCATGTAATAACAGGACCCTGCACAGGACTATCCAAAACTTTCGAACCAACATTCTGAACACCGGCTCCAACAGCACTTCCACTGACAACATTTCCACTCACAGTATTTGAGGTATTAACAGGCAGCCTCATAATTACTGCAACAGCAAGAATTACAACAAGAACAGAAACAGCGACAACAGACCAAACCCATGAGTTGTCCTTTTTCTGTGAAGCCTTTGCAGATTTACCCTTCGAACGTGAACCCTTAGAACCTGAGTGAGATTTTGAATTCTTCTTCACCACCTTTTTAGCCATGACAACTTTACAATTACAAACTTTATAAATATTTTGATAACGAAAGATAACTTTATAAAAATCAGATTACAAAATTATAAATGCAAAAAGAGATGACTTCATCAGCAATTCTATCATTGTCATTGTTAATTGCAAGCATTGGTTTTGCAAGCGCACAGAGTTTTGGAAATTTTCTTTCGGGGATTGATTCAAGCCTTGTAATCCTTTCAATCCTGTTTGTAATTTTCTTTGCAGTTTTCTATTTCTCAGTATCAAAAGTCTTCTCAAAAGATAACACAGTTGCAATGGTTATTTCCTTATGTTTGTCCGCACTTGTCGTTTACTGGATTAACAACCTTGTCGATTTAAGCGGCTGGTTCGTGAAATTTGGAATTTCAACAGGAACACTTTACACAGTGGGAAGCCTTCTTATGATTGCCCTTGTCGTATTTCTGTTCATAAAGCTAAGAGTAACATCCTTATTTATAATCGGGGGAGGGTTTATACTTATTGCGATTGCCGGACTTGTATACAATACCACTATGGCATTCCTGATTGGAATTGCATTTATTGTTGTCGGAGTTCTCTTAAAAGTAAGTGAAAAACCTGAAAAGAGAATAGCCCGAAAAAGCAGGAAAATGCAGGAAAAAGAAGCCAGGAGAATGGGAAGAAGGCACTAACCAATTAAAACCATTTATTCAAATCTTTCTGTTTGTTCTTTTCATTTGCTTCTTCAAGTTTGTCTAATTGTTTGTTAACACGCTCTTCAGAAAAATCATGTTCATTGACCAGAATTTCTTTAATCTTGTCCTTGTTCATCCTGTCCAGCTTCATGTCAGTATCATAAACATTAGCCTTGTGAAAAAGTTCAAAGATTTCTTTCCAGTCAAATCTGTCTTCCTCATCCATCTGTTCTATCTGCTCTTTAACAGATTCAAAGATGGAAACAGGTCTTTTGTATCTCTGAACTATTCCGAGAGCTCTCTTCTGCCCGATTCCGGGAACCCCTCTTGGATTGTAATCCGTTCCGACAAGAATGCCAAGACAAATTAATTGGTCAAGGTTAATGTTAAGGGAATTAAGGACCTTCTCAAGTTCAATTATCTCCGGCTTGATTTCAATCCATCCTCTGAAAGTTTTTCTCTTTCTTGCGAGCGTCAAATTTCGGATGAGTTTTGGAGCACCAAAAAGCAGGCTGTCATAATCCTGACTGACACTTGCATAAATTTCCTTTCTGACTTTTGCAAGATAAG
>CAZJIV010000008.1:14215-22982 GCA_964546165.1 Candidatus Woesearchaeota archaeon | reverse complement strand
CTCCCATTTACCCAAATTCCCATTGAATTCGAAACTCTTGTTCCATTAACCCAATTCCCCTGACAGTCAAAAGTTACATTCTGTGTGTTTGTGATATTAATTGCATAACCGGTAGCTCCAGATATTGAAGTGTTAAGATAAATCACAGCCCCTGGCCCAGCATTAGCAATAGCTGCATTACACTCCGAAACAGTTCCGCATTGCGCATCAATATTCAGAGTTCTATTTTGCGAGGCAAAAGAACAATTTCCTTCATCATCGCAGGTTTTCACATTCCAGTAATATTTTCCTGTTGAAGGAAGAGTATAAGTCCAGTTTGTTTGATTGGAAACCCCAGATATTTGCCTCATGACGTAAGGCATATCCTTCAAGACAATTCCATCGAATGCGATCGACCCCGCTCCATCACCCGTGGCAGCATAAGTAATCATAGTTCCGTTAGGAAATATCTTCGTGACAGAGCGGTAGCCTCCACCGTTTGCAACCCACATATTTACGCCATCAAATACAATCGCATAGGGACCTATAGAAATACCTGGATAAGTTATCATAGTTCCGTTAGGAAATATCTTCGTGACAGAGCCATAACTATTTGCTGTCCACATGTTTGTTCCGTCGAACGCTATTCCATTGGGGGCTGTGCCTGTTCCAGGATAAGTTGTCATTGAGCCGGTAGGTGATATCTTTGTTACTGAATTATCATCAAAATTAGCAGTCCACATGTTTGTTCCGTCGAACGCTATTGCACGGGGGCTTGTGCCTGTCCCAGAATAAGTTGTCATTGAGCCGGTAGGTGATATCTTTGTAACCGAATCATCCCAATAATTTGATGTCCACATGTTTGTTCCGTCGAACGCTATTCCCTGAGGCATTTGACCTGTCCCAGAATAAGTTGTCATTGAGCCGGTAGGTGATATCTTTGTAACCGAGTTATCTCCTTCATTAGCAGTCCACATGTTTGTTCCGTCGAACGCTATTGCATAAGGACTTGTGCCTGTTCCAGGATAAGTTGTCATTGAGCCGGTAGGTGATATCTTTGTTACTGAATTATCATCAAAATTAGCAGTCCACATGTTTGTTCCGTCGAACGCTATTGCATAAGGACTTGTGCCTGTTCCAGGATAAGTTGTCATTGAGCCGGTAGGTGATATTTTAGTAACCGAATCATTTCCATAATTTGCTGTCCACATATTTCCAACAACAGGCAAGATTCTGTTACCCAAAGAATTCCAAACATAAAGGGTAGCGCTTGAAAGATTTCCAAAAATAGAAGTAATATTTGCAGAAAATGTTTGTGTAAGATTAGAGGAAAATAAAGAGGGATAAAGGAAATTAAAAGAAAACAATATCGAAGATGGCTCAGAACTCAAAGGCAAATAATCATAATTTGCTCCATCAGGAGAATAAGGCAAATCGCAAACATAATCCCCATCCGAATCGGTACAAGTCTCGGAAAAACCAGTCCCTGAAGGGTTTGCCCAATAATTTCCTCCAGTATAAGGTCCACCGATAATATTTGTATTTAAGGTTTGTGTAGTATTAAAGTAGTTTACAAGTCCTGAAGTTGAATTGTAATAATTAACAGTGTTGTTAAAGAAATTGTTATAAAGGAAATTATCATTTGAAGACGAAAACCATAAGCCATATTGGGTAGTGTTTAAAATCTCGGAATTTTTGAAAACATTATAGTTAGCCTGAATAAAATTAATCCCATAATTCTGATTTGAATCAAGAGTTATGTTATCAAGAATATTAAAATCCCCATTCAAGTAAAGACCCCAAAGACTATCTCTGATAATAATATTTTCAAGGGAGTCGTTCCCATCCAGAGAAAGGGATATTCCGCCTATTGGGCTTGAAACAAGAGTAAGATTAGAAAGAGTTGTATTAAAATTTGTGGAAAGATCCACCGCAAGTGAAGCCTGAGTTGAAACAGAATTGATAAGGGAATTATTATATCCATAGTAAATGTAAAAGCCCATCTTCTCAAAATCTGAGGACGTTGCATTGTTAGTAATTGATGTATTGTCTATAAAACTGTTATTCGTTGAAAAAAGACCAAAACCTCGGTATGTTGTGTTTGTGATTATAATGTTTTTATAAAAATTATTATTTCCGGAAGAATCTCGGATGCCGTAAGCAACCTTAGTGGTAGAAAAGTTTTGAATATCCAGCATGGAGCTTGAAGAAGAATAAAACCCATAATTAAATCCGCTGATATTGCAGTTATAAATAGAAATATTATTTGAACTTTCTACACGAATCCCATAATTACTCGTGTTTCCATTATTGGGTCCAACCAAATCAGAACCGTTGCAGTCAAAAGTTATATTACCTACGTTGGAAATGTTTATCGCAGTTCCGTTTTGGTTATAATCTATCGAAGAATTCATTCTAACAACATCACCATCAGCAGCAGAAATAATCCGCGAATTGCACAATGCTGCAGTATCGCACTCATAATCAGTCGCTCTTATGTCCTTTGTCAGAAACATCAGGAATATTAAAATAAAGAAGAGCATCACCCATTCTCTAGCCCTCTTTTTACTCGTTTGAGTCATATTGACTTTACCAAAATAAAGTATAAAAACATATCTCTAGACTTGAAAGTATACTCTGCGAAACATTTAAAAGGACGTCACTATCTGGATATATACATTAAAAAACATATCTCAAAATGAAAGACAATTTTGACATCTTTTTCAGGAGAAAGCCTGCTTTGATGCTGGTTTTCCTAAAGAAGAATACAAGGATGAGATATGGCAGTATTCTTGCAAAAGAAGTTGATTGCACATACAGTCACGCAGTCAAGATTTTGCAAACCCTCGAAAAACTGGGACTGGTTCTTTTCGAGAAAAAGGGGCGAGTTAAGCTGATAAAGCTTACAAAGAAGGGTAAAGAAGTAGCTGACTATATAGAAGATATTCAGACCTTAGTTAAGTAGAAAGGGAAATATCTCGCCTTGTATGACTCGGAAAAATAAAAGAAAACGTTAATTGTAAGTATCTGAATTAACAATAATCTTCATATTAATTAGGACCGCCTAAAAACATACCTTTATAACCCCTTTATAATTTCTTAATTTAGTTAAGTATTTTCATGCTTTGAGTTGGAGAATCTTTTGATTCTAAGTTTGATGATTTCTTAATACAATTAAAGCATGGAAAAAAGACAATAATATGGAAACTTGCAAAAAATGCAGAAGTACGGACATCAAGTCACGCAAAAACTACCCCCACGGAAAAAAGTCCAAGGCAGTTATCAGCTTGACCTGCAACAAATGCGGTTCCAAAGACATAGAAATTAAAGAGGAAAGATGGAAAAAACAAAGGAGAAGATAATAACTATCAGGAGGAAATAATATGAAAGGCACAGTGAAATTTTTCAACAAAGTGAAGGGCTTCGGTTTCATAAAAGGCGAAGATGGAAAAGAATACTTCGCTCATGAAAGCGGCTTGGCTGAAGGGACCAGATTGGAAGAAAACGATTCTGTTGAATTTGAAGTTGAGCAAGGCGACAGAGGACCCAAAGCAGTTAAGATAAAGGCAGCGTAGTTTTTGTTTTGAAACAAGAATTCTTGGAAATAATTGAAGTATTTAACATCAGGCTTAAACAACCCGAAGGGCTCTAGTGGAACGAAGTGACCTCGAGAGTTCAAAATCTTTGATTTTGAATTTGGGAAAATGTGTCCCGAAAAAAGAGGGTGAGCAAAGCGAAAAAATTCCGAAGAGTTGTATTTAGGTTCATATAAATTTCGACCGCAGGGAGTGTATATGTCCGAAGGACGAGAGACTCGCTTTTGCTTCTTTTTCTAAAAGAAGTCGCTTACGAAAAGCGAAAGTTAATCCAAATGGTTTTTTAACACTTCTATGAATTTTCTATGAATTTTCTTTTTTCCTTCAGAAGGCATTCTAAGATTCCCTAACCCTGCGATTAATTGCACCCCTTTTTCTAATAATTCATTATTAATATCTTTTTCAATTCCGTCATAATCAAAAGAAATATTTTTTCTATAAGATTCGATGAGTTCCCTTTCTATACTTGGATGGTTTATTAACAAAAGAGATAAATCCCTTGTAGGATGTCCGACACCGGAAAATTCAAAATCAATATAATAATTTTCCCCATTTCTAGATAGGATATTTCTTCCAAATAAATCACCATGAATAATGGTATTATAATCTACAATTTCTGATTTATCTGATAATCTTTTACTAAGCTTATCGGAGATTTCTCCAAAAAGCCTTTTATGGTTTAAAACATAATTAGATAAATTTCTTAGTTTGTGCATAGGAATATCTGGATCTTTTAAAATTTCACTTCCTAAAAAAACTGAATGGACTTTGGCCCAGTCCTCTACCGCCATTTTCAAATCAGGATTTGACGATTCTATATACTCTGTAACAAGATAATCTTCTCCAGAACCATAAACTTTTGGAATTTTGCAGATACCCTTTAACACTTCATAAAAAAGCTTTTCTCTTTCTGCAAATTTCTTTTCATTATATTTCTTGAATAGGATCTTCTTACCTTTAATAGAATAAACTGAAATTGAATTCCGATTATAACATTCAATCTCAGAAATAAAAATAGGCACACTTCCAAATAGATTGCTTAAAGTATTTTCAATCCAATCCATTTTGCCTTAATCTACAGTATAACAATCTATGCAACTTGAGGGGCTATAGCATCCAGTAGAGTAACAGCCAGTATCTGAAGAATGAAGTACTTCAGATTTTGACTCTTGTGGTTCTACCAAAAGCCCTTCTTGTTTAGATAAATCCATCTTTGGAAGTTCTCCAAGTAAAGGCTCCAATGTTTTTACCATAATAATCTATCAGATCCAAACCTTATAAATATTTATATAATATGATAAAATTCAATTTCCATGGTAAAGGTTACATTTAAATTTGATAAAGAAAAAGATTTGCGGAATAACTGGTTTGCAGTTAATTTTAAATCTAATCTGGAAAAAGATAGAAACTTTAACAATATTCCCAAATTACAGGAAATTTGTGAAAATAAAAACTTTGAAGAATGTAAGAGTGAAATAGCAAAATTCCACGATAAGATTTATTCTTCATATCTGATTGATGAAACTATAAAATCTTTTCAATCAGCATGGGAAAAAATAAGTGAAGAATTTTTTAAGAGATTAAAAAAAATAACTGGAAATGAATTTCCTTTTGAGAATGTAACTGCATATTTAACAACACAAAGTTTATGCCCTTATGACTTCAAAGAAGGGAGTTTTATTATATCAATTTGGAGTAATATTCCAACAATGTTAAAGACTTCTGCCCACGAACTAATGCACCTTGATTTTCATAATAACAATTGGAAAGAAATCGAAGAAAAGATAGGAAAAGAAAAGACTGAAAAATTGAAAGAAGCATTAACTGCTTTACTTAATTTGGAATTTAAGGATTTATGGTTTGTAAAGGATAAAGGAAAAAATTCAGAAGAACAACAGGAATTAAGGGAATTCATAAAAAAAGAGTGGTTGAAAAATAAAAACTACAAATCACTCCTTGACAAGTGTGTGACTTATTTGAAAAAATGATTTACAAACCTCTTTCGGTTCAATTTGAAATTACGGAATCATGCACCCATAAATGCAGGCATTGTTACAATTATTATTCAGATAATAGAAGTTCTGCATCGACAAATGTGGATGTTATTAATAAAGTTGCGGAACAAGAATTTTTTGATATAACTCTGACTGGCGGAGAACCTTTATCTGCAAGACCCCAACTTTATGATGCTATTGAAATTTTTAAAAGAGAAAATATGGATGTTAGGATTAATTCAAACTTACATTTATTAAAAGATTATGATGCAGAAAAATTTGCAGAATATAAGGTTAATTCAATTTTAAGTTCAATCCTAGGCTCAAATGAAAAAACCCATGATTCATTGACCAGGGTGAGAGGTTCTTTTAAAAGATTAAGAGAATCACTTAGGTACTTATCAAAAAATAATCTAAGAGTTGCTATGAATATGGTTGTTAATAAAAATAACCTCCAAGAAGTATATGGAACAGGAAAATTTCTTTTTGAAAATTTCGGAATAGATTATTTTGCTGCAACACCTATGACAATTTCTCCAGGAAAAGACCTAACAGATATTACTCTTTCAAGAGAAGAATATATCTTAACTCTGGATAACTTATTAAAATTAGAAGATGATTTAGGAATAAAAACCGATTCGCTAAATCCTGCAATTCCTTGTATGTTTCCTGAAGGTGATCAAGAAAAATATAGAAAATTTTTTGAAAATAGGGCTTGTGGAGCGGGGAAAGGAACACTGACATTTTCTATCGAAGGAGAGGTTAGGCCTTGTTCTCAGGAAGGAAGGAGTTATGGAAATATTATGAATAACTCTTTAGAGAAAATTTTAATTGAAATGAATGATTGGAGAGAGGGAAAAAATATTCCGCAAGAATGTTCTCCTTGCGAGTATGTTCAATTATGCAGGGGAGGATGCAGAGTTTCTGCTGAGGCAAGTTCAGGCAAATTAAGTGGTCTGGAGCCTTATTTTACTCACCCCGTAAAAAGAAATATTTCTCAAAGAGGAAACAAATTAATTGATTTTAAAAAATTGAAAACTCAGGAAGGAAATATTAGGGTGAGAGGTGAAGAAAATGGAGTAACAACTATCTATTTGTCTCCAAGAATAAATGGAATTTTAACTCCTACAGAATTGAATATCTTTAGAAGATTTTTATCAGGAAAAAACTATTTAGATATTTTAGAAGAAGTCAAAAATGAAGATATTTTAAAAAAAGTTTGTACAAAACTTTCGGGTAGAAAACTTCTTGTTGATAACTCGGCGTGAGCCGACAAATTATCCGAAGGATTAGGCGATTTCTCCATTTTAGGGGCGGGAGGTCGGGGGTTTTAGACTCATCTGTGATTTCCTTGAACATCACGATTATCTGAAGTTTTAATCTCCAGAACTTCATCTCACAAAACTTAAAAACCCCACGTCCACTGAATAATTGTATTAATTAGTTATCTAACATATATACTGAATTATATATAAAAAATGACAACCATCTCCGAAGCTGAGAAGAGCAGCAATTCAGAGGTCAGAAAAATCCTTCACCCCCTTGTCAAAGAATGGTTTTTCTCAAAATTCAAGGACCTCTCACCTACTCAGGAGTACGGTGTTTTGAACATCTGGAACAGGAAAGATATCCTAATCTCAGCCCCAACAGGAGGAACAAAAACACTTACAGCATTTTTATCAATTCTAAACTATCTTGTAACACAGGCAGAAAACGGCACTCTTGAAGATAGAGTTTATGCAGTTTACACTTCACCCCTTAAAGCGTTAAGCAATGACATTCACAAAAACCTCGTAGAACCCCTTCAGGAAATTCAGGAACTTGCAAAATCAAAAGGCATAAAATTGAAAGACATTCGCGTGGGTCTCAGAACAGGTGACACAACAACCGCAGAGAGAGCAAAAATGGCAAAGAAAATACCCCACATTTTCATTACAACACCGGAATCACTTGCAATTGTATTAACAAGCCCAAAGTTTGTTGAAAATATGAGGGCGGTTGAATTTTGCATTGTGGATGAAATTCACGCACTTGATAACAAGCGTGGAACTTATCTAAGTTTAACAATAGAGCGTTTAAACGAAGTGAGTCAAATCTGGCCAACAAAAATAGGTCTGAGCGCGACAATAGAACCAATGGAAGAAGTTGCAGGATTTCTGGTAGGAAATGCGGAAGACAGGTCTGTATTAATTGCCCGTGTGCCTCTTGCAAAAAAAGTAGATATTGCAGTTTTAACACCAACAGATGATTTGATAGAAAACAAAGATGTTTTTCCAAGTACTTACAATCTTCTCGGAGAATTAATAAGAAATCATAAAACAACTCTTGTCTTCACAAACACGCGTTCCGCAACAGAAAGAATTGTAAACAGTTTAAAGGAAAAATTCCCCACAGAATACGGAGAAGATAATATTGCAGCACATCATTCATCATTATCGAAAGCCCATAGATATGAAGTTGAAGAAAGTTTGCGTCAGGGAAAACTGAAAGTTGTTGTATGTTCAACAAGTCTTGAGCTTGGAATTGATATTGGTTATATTGACTTGGTCGTCATGATTGGCTCTCCAAAATCCTCTGCCCGTGCCCTTCAGAGATTGGGGCGTGCCGGACATAAACTCCACGAAATCGCAGTGGGAAGATTCGTTGTGACAGACCGTGATGACCTTGTAGAATGCTCAGTTATTCAAAAAGAAATGATTGAAAAGAAGATTAACAAAATAAAATTTCCCAGAAATTGTCTTGATGTACTCGCGCAACAGATTTACGGAATGGCAATTTACAAGATATGGGACATCAACGAACTCTATGAAACAATAAAGAAAAGTTACTGTTATGCAAGCCTTTCAAGAAAAGATTTTCTTGACATAATAAGCTATCTTGCGGGAGAATATGATTTGGAGAAAAATCACGTTTATGGAAAGATTTGGTATGATGAAGAAACAAAACAAATCGGGAAGCGTGGAAAAATGGCCAGGGTGTTATACATGACAAACCTCGGAACAATTCCTGATGAATCTTTTGTAACAGTAAAACTTACAAAAACACAAGACCAACTCGGCTTCATTGATGAAGGTTTTATGGAAAGAATGAAGCGCGGCGATGTCTTTGTCCTCGGCGGCAAAAAATACCAATACCAGTATTCAAAGGGAATGAACCTCTATGTAACCTCTGCAGAAAAGCTCACTCCGACAATTCCAT
>CAZJIV010000008.1:2012-14115 GCA_964546165.1 Candidatus Woesearchaeota archaeon | reverse complement strand
AAGGGAATGAACCTCTATGTAACCTCTGCAGAAAAGCTCACTCCGACAATTCCATCATGGTTCTCAGAAATGCTTCCATTAAGCTTCGATTCAGGCCTTGAAATAAACAAATTCAGGCTTTTTATGAATGAAAAGTTCTCTGCCAAAAAACCGGAAAAGGAAATAGAAAAATTCATATGTGATTATCTTTACGTAAAAGAAGACACCGCAAAAAAAATTTACAATTATTTTTACGAACAGTTCAAATTCCTCGGAATTCCAAATGAAAAAATTATGATGGTCGAGCGTTACAAGGGTGAAAAGAAATATCTTATTTTCCACAGTATGTATGGACGCCGTGTCAATGATGCGCTTTCAAGAGCCTTTGGATTCCTTATAGGGAGAGCGGGTGGAAGAGACATTGAACTGGGAATAAATGACAATGGATTTTACCTCGCAGGGGAAAAGCTCAATATAGAAAAAGTTCTAAATTTTATAAAACCGGAAAACCTTGAAGAAGTCCTTAAAGAAGCTATCGAAAAAACAGATGTTCTTGCCAGAAGATTCAGGCACTGCGCTTCGCGTTCATTGATGATTCTCAAAAACTACAAAGGAAACAGCAAAACTGTCGGAAAACAACAGATGAAATCTCATTTCCTTCTTTATGCAGTCAAAAAAATAACAAACGAGTTCCCGATTCTCCGTGAAGCAAGGCGTGAAGTCCTTGAAGACCTTATGGACATTGAAAATGCAAAACAGGTTATCAAATGGATAAAAGAAGGAAAAGTCAAAGTCCAGTTCAAAGATACTTCAATTCCAAGTCCCTTTGCAATAAATCTGATAATGCAGGGATACAGCGATTTAATCAGGATTGAGGAAAAACAGGCATTCCTGAAAAGAATGCATGATTTGCACATGAAAGAAATCCAAAGAAAAATGGGCCTGAGCTTTTAGTCCTGCCCTTTTCCGGAATCCAGAGAAAATTTCTGTTCTATGGATTTTTTATTCCTGTAAATACACTCAACTTCAACAGATTTTCTATCTCTGGGCACGTAATATGCGCATTCTCCGTTCATTCTTATTTGGCAAGTTCTGCAAGGCTCATAATTTAGAATTAGTATTTGTTTCATGGGATGAGAAGAATAATTAATGTTTTTAACTGTTTTTCTTCTCTATTAAATGCTCTTTCAAATGCCTGTACTCAAGAATTGCCAACCCAATGAATATCAAATCCAGAACAGTGAGGTAAATGAGCCACCCTGAAGGTTGGATTATGTATTTGTAAGCCTGATAAATAATAAACAAAACAAAAACCCCAATGGCAATTGGGTACAACTTCACCTTTTCTTTCCAGAGTCCGATAAGCAGGCCAAGTTTAATCAACCCATGACTCAAAAAATAAATCGCAATAAAAATCTTGACATCAGGGGTAATGCTGGAAACCCAAGATATAATGTGCGTAGCTACAAAATCCCGCGGATCAACAGCAATCTCATTCGAAAACAAATTTGTAACAAAATTATAAAGCCCTCCTGCAGTAATAAACATCAAAACTGCCCCGATTATAATTTCAACAGCACTGTCAAATCCTTTTATAAGAATGGAAGCGCGGAACGCATAGTGCTCTATCTTAACGCTCTTTTTCGCTCGTTTTATCACAACCATAAGATAAACAATAGTTTAATTTATATAAATCTTAGGAAACTTAATAAATAAAAAATAGAAAGTTAAATCATGGAAAAAGATTTTATTTTCATTGGAAAAACAGTATTCTTCCCGGAGAAAGGAATTCTCGCAGTCGGAGACTTGCATCTCGGATACGAACACATGCTGACACGCAAGGTAAACCTGCCTGAAACTCAGACAGAAGAGATGATTAAAAACCTCAAAAAAGTTTTCAGTGAAATAAAATCCAGAGGATACAAACTCAAAAAAATAGTTTTCCTTGGAGATATAAAGCATTACTTCAGTTTCGACTTCCAGGAAAGAAAATACTTCGACGAGGTTCTTGATTTCCTAAAGCAATTTTTCAAAGATTCAGATATTATACTCATAAAGGGAAACCACGACAAAATGGATTACTCCGGGAAAAAAATGAAAAACTACTACATAAACGGAGACATTTGTTTCGTCCACGGCCACATGAGTTTTCCCGAAATTTATGAAAAAGAAGTTCACACTTACGTAATGGGGCATTTGCACCCCTCTGTAATAATCTCAGACAAATCAAACGTGAAGCGGGAAAAATTCAAATGCTTCTTGGTTGGAAAATTCAACGGCAAAAGAATGATACTCCTCCCAAGTTTTTTTGATATAATTGAAGGAACCAGCGTAAATGACTACAAAGAAGATTACAATAATTATTTTTCAATAATCCCAAAAAAAGAAATTCTTGACTCAGAGGTTTACGTAATTGGCGAAGATAAAACATATAATTTCGGAAAAGTCAAAGACTTGGATTAATTTTATATAATTTATTTTCTTGACTAAAAGATGGTTCTGCAATACAAAACAAAATCAGGTGGAAGATGGAAGAAATATCCTGGCAAGGAAAAAATTGAGGGGCCAGTAAGGCATTATCATTTTCGCCTCTTAAACGAAAAGAAAACAAAAATTCTTGTGCCGGAAGGCTCATACAGAAAAGTCCTCAAAAGATTTCGCCAGATAGAATTCTTCAAGCACAATTAATCAAGCGTCTCAACGTCCTTCTCAAGATTTCTCTTCCTGTTTCCTGAAACAGAATTAAAACCACTTTGGAGAACCGAATATAAACCCTCAAACGCAGAACTCGCTGCAGCACCAATCATCCCCCCCGAAACAGCCACATAAAAATAAGTTCCGATAATTGAAAGAAGCCCCTGATCAAGAGAAATTCCTTTGTTCTTTAACGTATAAAAAACAGGCAACGAAACAGCTCCGGCAATAAAACCACCGTAAGCAACTTTTGAGCCTCCGCTGTTAGTCATAAAAAAGAAATAAAAAAAGAAGTTTAAATTAATTGTGTAATTAATTAGCCTGTCTCTCAGATTCAGTTCTTACAGCTTTTACAAGATTTCTGCCCTCTCTCTTTGCAAGACCAACCTTCTTTGTGTAAAGCCCGGAATCATATATTGTGTCGCCGGACGCATCAACAAGCTTGAATCCATACTGCCAGTTATAGCTCGTAGGTTCAACCTGAGAGCCCTCCTGCCTTACTCTTGCTTTCTGGGCATCTGTAAGAGGAAACCTATCCAGATAATCCATTTTCATATTAGGAAAGGAGAGAAGCAATTTATAAAGATTATCGTGAAAAACCCAATAAGTAAGTAAAACCACACTACAAGGAGAATGGGAAGTTATTTAAACAATTTCTCAGGTTTTTATATCATAATAAAGGCTCCGTAGCTCATTTCCGAACATGTGAGGAAAACGTGGTATGGGTCAAGCAAAAACAAAGGCTCCGTAGCTCAGCTTGGTTAGAGCACTGGACTCTTAATCCAGGTGTCGAGGGTTCAAATCCCTTCGGGGCCATTTTGAAAAATGCCAAAAAAAGAAGATAAAATCATAGAAGATGAAAAAATCATCTCAAGAGATGTTGGCGACGGCGTAGTGAAAGAAAAAGACGTTTTCGCCAATTACAAGCACAAATGCAAAAAGTGCGGGTATGGAAAAGCTGAAATCATTAATCTTGGAGCCCAATATTCTGATGAGAACGAACTCATTCTTTTGAGGTGCGGGAAATGCGGTTATTCAGAAAGAATTGAAAAGAAAGCAACCTAATTTATTCTGTGTATCTTCTTGTAAATCTTGTGAGAATTCTTCCTGTAAACAAAAAGGAGTGTACCGGATATCAAAACTCCTGCAATTATCAACTGCATATTCCCAAAAAACATCTTGTCCACAAACGCTCCAAGGTAATAACCGAGAACAACAAAGACAACACATGAAACGACATTAACAAGAGCAGAAGCAAACAAAAATTTTCTGAATTTCAATTCATCTGCACCTGCAAAAATCAGCCCGGGAACCGGAAGAGGTGGCACCAATTTTATCAGAATTATTGCCCTGAAATAATGTCCTTCCAGCAATTTCTTTACTTTCTTCATATTCTTGCTTTTCATAATTTTTCCAAAATGCCTGTCTATTATTGATTCTCTCCAGAACTTCCCCAGAAAGTACCAGAACATATCGCCTGCAGTGCATGCAAAGAAAGAAAGCACAAGAATAAAATAAACATTAAAAATTCCGAAAGAAGCTGCAAATGCGGCAGCGGTTATTGCAATAGGCCCTTCAAACATTATAACAAGAAACAGTATCCAGTATCCGTGAGTCTGGAAGAATAAAAGCAAGTCCGTAAAATCCATAACCCTATTTGAATTCACCAGTTATAAAATTACTTATTTTTTCCAAGATTATTATAAAACTTTGAAGAATACTTTCTGTAAAAGAGTATTGCAACCACGACAACGACAATAGAAATAACAACAATCTCAAAAATCTTCACGTCAAGAAGATGACTTCTTATCAAAGAGCCAAAATAATATCCTATAACAACAAAAGAGGAACAATAAATCAAATTGATTGTGATTGTAGCAAAAATCATTTTCTTTAATTTGAGCCTGCTCATCCCTGTGAATATAAGCCCTGGAACAGGAAGGGAAGGAACAATTTTAATCAAGAGCAGGGCCTTGAAATAATTCTCATCAAGAAGTTTTTCTATGCGGCGAATTGCCCTTGACTTTATTTCTCTCTTCTCAAGATATTTGTCAATTATTGATTTCCTGCCCGACTTTCCAAGGAAATACCAGAACATGTCTCCAATAAGGTTTCCGAAGAAAGAAAGCACAAATATTACGTAGATATTAAAAACATCAAAAGATGCTGCAAATGCAGCAGCCATCGTGACTATCGGTCCTTCAATCAGCATAAGCAAAAATACAATCCAATAGCCCTGTATCTGAATGAAATAAAACACCTCTGCGAAGTTGGAAAAGTGCAACATGATTATTAAAATCGTTGAAGGTTATTAAATCTATTTACCTTTTTTATTCGCCTGCTTCCAAATCTTTTTAGATTTCGTGCTGATACTCTTCTTATAAATGGAATGAGAGACTATAAAAATTCCTGAAATTACAAGTGCCAGAAGGAAATAATAAATGATATATCCCAAAACAGTCTTCTTGAATACCGAGGGAGTTATGGCATTAAAAAAGTTTCCAGCAGATTTTGCAACCATCATTACAGGCGTTCCTCCCTTGGCAAAAATTGCATAAATTGAAAATCCGGAAGACAAAGCACTGAAATAATAAAACTGTGAATCATTCCCTATAAAAGTTGTTGGAAGTCCTGTCCAGGTTCCGTTTCCTGGATTTCTGTAAATACCAATATCACTTACATTAACATTATTGTTCTCAACCCATGATTTGTTGACTCTGAAATTTATTATAACATTAGAAATTTGCGAATCATTTATCCCTGAAAGATTTACTTCGAATGCTTGATAAGTCTTGCCTGAAGATGAAATATTCAAGGAAGAAGAATATACCTTACTTCCGGTCTCAAGCAAAGTTATTGTTGCATTTCTAATGTTCTCCTTCGTCGTAACGGTAAAAGAGGTTATTCCCAAAGATGAAGCACTTACATTGATGCTGCTTGGGACACCTGCGCTTGCATTGACCAGATTTACTGAGGCTATGATTTTTTGAGCAGCAGTGTCAGTGGAATTTCCTAATGTTGATAATCCATCACTTACAGTTGTTCCGCCCCCACCTGAACCTCCTCCAGAACCACCTGTGCTGGGCGAAGAAACAGGAGCTGTAGTTGTAAAATTCCCCCTTGTAAAATTCAAATTACCTCCTAAATCCTCAACATAAACTGTTATGTTATAATATCCATATCCTGAAACGCTGACAGAAGCCTGAGAATTGCATGTAAATGTAACATTGTTGTTGCTCCCATCTATTCCCCCCGTTGAATTGTAAACTATATAAAAGCAAGAATCAAGATTCAAATCACTCTCATTCGAAGTAAAGTAAAGAATCTTGCTTCCGTCAGTAGTGAATATAGAGAGATTACTTATGAGGGGAGTCACATTATCTGTAACAAAACTGACATTATTCAAGGCCCAAGTAGAATAACCTGCACTGTCAACACAATTAACATTCCAAGAATAAAAACTATTGTTAATCAGATTAACATTTGATATTACTGGAATCCCTGAAAAGGTTTCAAGAGACCTATTCAGGGCCCAAGTCCCTGTAGAATTAATGTACAAGTCACAACTATTTATTGAAAAATTATCTGTAGCAGTAAAATTAAAAGTTGCATTATATCCTGATTTGAAACCATGTCCATTCAAGGG
The DNA here is from genome assembly GCA_964546165.1 of Candidatus Woesearchaeota archaeon. GTDB lineage: Archaea > Nanobdellota > Nanobdellia > Pacearchaeales > GW2011-AR1 > JAKLIN01. Next base: position 7,796 of record CAZJIV010000008.1, on the reverse strand, counting down.
GCTATTCAGCACAATGACAGCTCCTATTAAAGAAACACTAAAATTAACCTCAGAATAATTTAAGTTCCCCAAAGTATCATTACTCCAAAAATTTAAAGAATAATCTCCAGAACTCGGAACTGAAAAAGTCGTATTCCCTGAAAGAGAGGTATTTCCAATCACAGAAGTTCCATTAAGGTAATTTATGTTATACCATGAAGAATCAACGCCGGAACCAGCATCATAAACACTGTAATTCAAGGGGATACTGGAATTGCTTCCATAATAAATTGGCTGAGGATTGATGATATTTATTGCGGGAGGAGTAACGTCAACAGAAAATACTCTCGAAGGGGAATTCACACAGTTCCCAGCCACATCACAGGTTGTTACATACCAAGTGTAATCGTTTGTGGGAAGATTTGTTGCATTGAAAGTATAATTGGTCCCATTAAATCCACTGCTGTTGGAATCATCAAGAGCACCGTTAATATATAAAGAGACATTTTCAATCCCAAGATTATCACTCGCAAAAGCGCTAAAAGAAACATTCTGAGAAGAATAACCTCCGCTTACGGGATAATTAAGAGTAACTGAAGGATTAATTTGGTCTATTGTAATAGTGTAATTTGAAGCGCTGAACTCGCAGTTTCCTGAAACATCACAGGTGTAAACATTCCAGTGATAAGTTCCCGATGAGGGTAATGAATATGTCCAGTTTGCAGAATCTGTAGTCCCCGAAATTTTCTTTATATAAGCGAACAAAACACTGCTCGGAAGATTAGTCGCTCCATCAAAAGCTATAGCATAAGGTTTTGCACCCGAGAGAGAATAGGTGTTAAGAACATGACCTGAAGTATTAAGTTTCCAAATATGGCCTCCTACATTATTATCTGTTACCCAGATATTTGTACCATCATAGCCAACATTATTGAACGCAGTTCCTCCGCTTAAAGTATAAGAAGTCTTGCTCCCGTCAGGATTAATTTTAGTTACCCCTGTTGTCGAAGTAGCAACCCACACGCTGGTCCCGTCATAAGTCATCCCCCCAGTATAAGTAGCCCCCATTCCAGAATAAGTCGTAACACTTCCGGTTCGGGAAACTTTTGCTGCATTCTGGTTATTATAAAGGGAAACCCAGAGATTTGTCCCATCAAAAACAAACCCTCTTGGTTGGGGATAATTCCCTGTGCCATATAGATTTGCATGATAGTCCTGTGAAACACCCAGTGTTGAAAATTCTTCAATGCCATAAGAATAATAAGATGAAACCCATATGTTTGTGCCATCAAAAAGAATTCCATTAGGTCCTCCCAAACTGCCTGTATAATTTATCATTGTTCCATTTGGATAGATTTTAGTAAGAGATGGACCACTAATAGAATCATCTGCAGTCCACATGTTTGTTCCGTCAAAAGCGATTGCCATCGGGTTTGAACCAGTTCCATAATAAGTTGTGACCGATCCCGAGGGGGTTATCTTTGAAACAGAATCCGCCAAAGCATTTGCAGTCCACATGTTTGTTCCGTCAAAAGCAATATCTGAAGGACCTGATCCGGCAGGCAGAGAATAAGTTGTCATCGCTCCTGAAGGAGTAACTTTCGTAACAGAATTTCCTGCATAATTTGCAGTCCACATATTCCCGGCAGGAGGTGCATTGACTAACTGCCCTGCAGAATTCCAGATATACAATTTTGAAGTAGAAAGTGTGCTTGTGGAACTTGAAGAGTTGGAAATTAAAGTCTGCAAAAGAGAGTTAGAGTAAGAATTATTTGAAGGGGATGTCAGGATAGTTGTAAGGGCACCGGCAGCTAAAACAAATTTTACGTAAAATATTGAGGAAAGAATTGTCAAAACCAATAAAGAGATATAAATAGCAAATAAAATTTTATGCTTTCTCTTCATCCTCTTTTTTGCCATCTTTGCACAAAGAAACCGCGATATAAAAAATTATCCAAATTACCTGTATTCTCTCCAGGTTGCATTGCACTTCGTGCACTTGAAGAATTTCGTCTCAGCTTCATCTCCTGATCTTGTCTGAACAGTCCAAAAATAAGCCTTATCATTCCCGCACTTCTTGCAGGTCTCGCTAACTATTGGCAATGTCTGTTCACCTTTATCAGAAACAACTCCAATACCTTCCTTTTTCTCTATGGTCTCAGAAGTAGTAATTTTAGTTGCCTTGGTCTTGCTGGCATAACCGCACCTTGGGCACCCTAAATTCTTTTTTTTCTGCACTAAAATAGCTCCGCACTTGGGACAAAATTCCATTTTATATTAAGACTTTGTAATATGAATATTATTTAAAAATGTTTGGTAATGATTAAAAATTAACAATTGAGAAAATTTTATATATGAAAAAAATTTGACTATCTCAGAATGAAAAAAGTGGTGATAATAGGGGGAGGATTTGCAGGAAGCAAAATAGCAAAAGAGCTTGAGAATAAATTTGAAGTCACCATCATAGATACAAAAGACTATTTCGAGTTCACACCCGGAATTTTGCCTGCGATTGTAGACCCTGAATGCATGAAAGAAATCCGTGTTCTACACACAAATTATCTCAAAAAAGCCATGGTCATTGTCGGCAGAGTACAGAAAATCTCAAAAAACGAAGTCTTCATCAAAAACAAAAGAATAAAATTTGATTATCTCGTGATTGCGACAGGTTCAAGATACCAGTTCCCATTCAAAGACCATGAAGCAATTCTGACAAATCGTGCAAATCAGCTAAGAAACCATTGCAACGGACTCTGCAGCGCTAAAAAGATTCTTGTAATCGGTGGAGGTTTCACAGGAGTGGAACTCGCAGGGGATATTGTCTGCAAATATCCCGAAAAAGAAATCACAATAGTCCACTCAATGGACAAGCTTCTTGAAAGACTGCCTGAGAAGGCAAGCAAGTATGCGCAAAAATTCTTCAAAAAGAAAGGCGTGAAAATGATTTTCAATGAATTGATTACATCTGACAAAAAAAATGTTTACATGACAAACAAAGGAACTAAAATAAAAACAGACATGGCATTTCTTTGTGTCGGAATAGTTCCAAATTCAGAATTCATGCAAAAAAGTTTTCCTGCGCTGCTTGATAAAAGAGGACACATAAAAGTCAATGAATTTCTTCAATTAAGAGGACACAGAAACATTTTCGTTGCAGGGGATGTCACAGACATAAAAGAAGAAAAAACAGCTCAAAGCGCACAGGAGCACGCTGATTTCATAATTGAAAATATCAAAAAAGAAGAAAAGAAAAAACCTCTGAAAAAATATCACTTCATGAATAAAGGAATGCTGGTAAGCCTTGGAAACAAAAAAGGAATTTTCTGCAGAAAAAATCTTGTCATGACCGGAACAATTCCAAGGATGATTAAGACTGCTCTCCAGAACAGCGAAATGAAACCTTACAGGTAAACATTTAAAAAAACTAAAATCATACAATAATATGCCAAGGGCAAAAAAGACGGTGAAAAAGAATTCAAGAGTTCCTGAAAAATCAAAAGATCCTAAATGGAAGTATTTCTGGACAGTTCTCAGAATATCAACAGGTTTTATTTTCCTCTGGCCATTCCTTGACAAATTGTTTGGTTTTGGAATTTCGACCGCTCCAGGCAAGGCATGGATTAACGGAGTTTCACCTGTTTCAGGATTTTTGGTTCACGGAACAACAGGACCATTTGCAGGAATTTTCCAGAGCATGGCAAACAGTAGTTTAGTTGCATGGCTTTTCATGTTGGGACTTTTATTCGTCGGATTGACAATGATTCTTGGAATAAAAATGAAATTGGGTGCAATCACCGGAACAGTAATGCTCTTCTTAATGTGGCTTGCAGAACTTCCAATAACGACAAATCCTTTCCTTGATGAACATTGGTTCTTTGCATTCGCACTTATAGCATCAGCGCTAACACATTCCGGAGATTACTTCGGTCTAGGAAAATGGTGGAAGGGTCTCAAGGTTGTGAAGAAGTACCCAATTTTAGAATAAGTTTATTTTGATTCAATAATTCTTACATCAACTGCGTAATTGCCTTTTTCGGAAAGTGTAAATGGATTAACATCAAGTTCCTCTATGTTCTTATATTTCAGAGGCATCTTCGAAATGCTGACGAGTGATTTCTTCAAATCATCAAAATCAACTTTCATTCCTCTGAACTCATGAAAAACCTTTGCAGACTTCAGTTCATCAATCATGTTTTCAGCATCATGCAATGTAATTGGACATTTTCTTGTTGAAGTATCTGCAATAACTTCTGTGAAAATCCCGCCAAGTCCAAAAAGAATCATGTGCCCAAATACAGGGTCTTTCTTGATTCCAACAATTGATTCAACACCCTTTACAAGTTCCTGAACCATTATGCCATCAAGTTTCAGTTTATGTTCCTTCGCATCAGAAACAAGAGAATCAAAAGCGGATTTCAAAGAGTCGGGATACATAACAAGCCTTACACCATTGACTTCAGTTTTATGCAAAGCATCTTTTGAAAGAATTTTCAATGCAACAGGCGGTTTAATTTTAATCTCTTCAAAATTTTGGACAACCTGAAACTTGGGAACAGGAGCATATTTTTGCATTAACTTCGCAGATTCTGCTGCGTTGTAAACCCTCTTTTCCATGTCAGATAAAACAAACTGCTGCTTAAAAAATTATCTTATCCCCTATTCACAAATTTTATAAAGAACACAGGCGTTTTTCCTTCGTAAAAGAGGAATATGGAAGTCATTAAAAAATTCGAGGTGCCCTATCTGCAAATTCTTGATGAAACGGGAAAAATAGTCGATAAAAAGGAAATGCCCGAAATTTCAAAAGAAGATTTAAGGCAAATTTACTGGCTTATGATTCTTTCAAGAGAATATGATGAACGATGCATTCTTCTCCAAAGACAAGGAAGAATTTACACTTATGCGTCACTAAGAGGACAGGAAGCTGCTCAGATTGCTTCTGCTTTCGCAATGACAAAAAATGATATAGCATTCCCTTCCTTCAGGGAGCACGGAGTTTACATAACGCGCGGAGCGCCCCTTGATGCAATGTTCCTTTACAATAAAGGAGACGAGCGTGGTGCAGCGGGAAAAGGTGTCAATGTGTTCATGCCTTCAATCCCGGTTGCATCGCACATACCCCACGCGGCAGGAGCAGGAATGGCTTTCCATTATCAAAAGAAAAAAGCAGCAGCAATTGCATACTTCGGCGACGGTTCAACTTCAAAAGGGGACTTTCATGAGGCAATGAACTTTGCAGGAGCATTCAAGGCAAACACGGTCTTCCTTTGCCAGAATAACCAGTGGGCAATTTCAACGCCAACAAAAGAGCAGACAGCTGCAGAAACAATAGCGCAAAAAGCCATTGCATATGGTTTTGAAGGAATAAGAGTTGACGGCAATGACATCTTCGCAGTTTACAAAGTCGTAAAAGACGCGCTGACAAAAGCCCGAAGCGGAAAAGGCCCAACACTTGTTGAATGTCTGACTTACAGAATGGGCGACCACACAACTTCTGACGACTACACAAAGTACCGTTCAAAGGAAGAGGTAAAGAAACACGAAAAGTTTGATCCCATAACAAGGCTCAGGGCTTATCTGATGCAGCAAAAAATTATGACAAATGCAGAAGACATAAGGCTCCATAACAAGGCAAAGAAAGAAATCGATGCTGCGGTGAAGAAATTCGAGGCAATAAAGCCATACCCTGCAGAGGACATAATAAAATACTTGTTCGCAGAATTGCCGGCAGAACTGCAAATAGAACTGGAAGAAATAAAATCTTCTCAGGCTGTCGGAGGTTCTGAAGAGAGTAAGGTTGCTGGA
>CAZJIV010000008.1:0-1912 GCA_964546165.1 Candidatus Woesearchaeota archaeon | reverse complement strand
GGAGGTTCTGAAGAGAGTAAGGTTGCTGGAGGTGCGGAACCCGCTGGAGGTTCTGCGCAGGAGGGTCAATGAATTTGGAAGATAAAACAAATGAACTATTCGAACAACTCAGAGAAATGATTTCAAACCAAGCAGAAGAAAGCAGAATGATTGCGGTGGATTTGGGAGAGCTAAGATATGATGAAATATTCCCTGTAGAACAAATGCTTGCAAAATACAAAACGGAGAATCCTGAAGCAAAAGACCTCCTTTTAATGATGAACCACCCTCCAACAATAGACTTTGGAAGGCGCCCTGAAAATAATAGATTTTTTGATAATTCACTTCAGCCTTACGATGATATTAATTCTGTTATAGAAAAAATGAAACAAAAAGGAATTCATTTCTCTCTTTCACAAAGACCAGGAGGGCCTGTTTATCTGGGTCCTGGACAACTTGTTGTTCACCCTGTTGTAAATTGTTATAACGCAAATGTTAAAGATATGGCAGACGGACAGCACAAACTTGACTTGATAATGAAGGAAATTGTGAACTACTTTGGAATTAATGATGTAAAGGTCAAAGACCCGCTTGCAACAGGAGATAAGAGGGATATTTACATGCCCCCTGAAGCGTTGCCTGCAGATGCAGAACTTGGACACAAAATAGGCTCAAAGATTGCGGCATTCACAGGACTTGATCCTCGGACCAGTGTCATGTATAATGGTTTTACACTTTTCGCCTCAAATAATTCGACATATGGCTTTGAACACATCCCAGCATGCGGATACGAAAAAGAACAACTTGGGGTTACATCAATCCAGGAAGTTCTCGAACACAGAGGAAGCCATTATTTTACATTTGAAGATGCAAAAAAAGCTGCAATTCCTGCAGTGCAAAAGGTATTTGGATATTCAAGTATATCCCCTATAATAATGCTTAAAGGGAATGAAATGGAGGTGCCTTACAATGCCTGAAATGAATATGGTCGACGCTATAAACAGCGCTCTTGACAACATGCTCAAAGAAGATAAAAATGTTCTTCTGCTTGGAGAAGATGTTGGTGAAGACGGCGGAGTTTTCAGAGTAACAGACGGGCTTGCAAAGAAATATGGAAACGACCGCGTTATGGACACTCCTCTTGCAGAAACAGGAATAATCGCAACATCAATCGGAATGGCGGCAATGGGGTTAAAACCCGTGCCTGAAATTCAGTTCAGTGGATTTTCAATAACCTGTCTGGATCAGATTTACAATCACGCAGCAAGAATAAGAAACCGTTCACGTGGATTATTCACATGCCCTTTAACACTGAGAACACCTTACGGAGGGGGAATTCGCGCTCTCGAGCATCACTCAGAATCTCCTGAAACCTTCCTAAGCCACGTTCCCGGAGTAAAAGTTGTCATACCATCAACACCATACGAAGCAAAAGGTCTTTTAATCAGTGCAATAAAGGACCCGGACCCTGTGATTTTCCTTGAACCTAAGAGAGTTTATCGCGCAATAAAAGAAAACGTTCCTAAAACTCCCTATGAAATCCCTCTTGGAAAAGCCCGCATTGTCAAGGAAGGAAAATCTCTGACTCTGATTACATACGGTTCATGGGTCCGTGAAGCCAAAGAAGCCGTTGAAGAATTGAAAGCAGATGTTGAAATAATAGACCTGAGAACAGTTTCACCTATGGACACTGAAACAATAGCAAATTCAGTCAAAAAAACGCACCGTGCAATCGTGGTTCATGAGGCTCCAAAAAACCTCGGAATGGCAGCAGAAATAATTGCAAGAATAAATGAGACTGCATTCTATGACCTTGAAGCGCCAATTGAAAGAGTTACAGGCTACGACACTATAATGCCTCTCGCTTCTTATGAAAACCTCTTCCTTGTTAATAAGGATAAAATCAAGAAAGCTATAAATAAAGTACTTTCTA
>CAZJIV010000007.1:18628-23333 GCA_964546165.1 Candidatus Woesearchaeota archaeon | reverse complement strand
AACCATGAAGTCATAGGTTCGAGTCCTATCCGGGACGTTCTTATATCAAAATTTAAAAATCAACCCTTCTTCATTCAACTATGCCAAAAAAGAGAGTGGGTCTTGTTCTTGGTGGTGGCGGAGCAAGAGGATTCGCACACATAGGAGTTTTGAAATTTCTGGAAGAGAAAAAAATCCCAATAGACTATGTCTCAGGAACAAGTATAGGTGCAGTCATAGGGGCTCTGCACTGTCTTGGATACAAGGCAACAGAAATAGAAGATTTAGTAAAGGCAACCAATTTCAATTTTCTTTTCGACTTGGGCCCTCCGAGAAAAGGTCTAATTAAAGGCGAAAAATTAGAAGAGTTTCTAAGAACATTATTCAAAGGGAAAAAATTCTCAGATTTGAAAAAGCCGCTGTATATGGTTGCATGCGACCTTAAAAATTCTCAAAAAGTTATTTTCAACAGAGGAGATTTGGCAAAGGCAGCAAGAGCCAGCATTTCAATCCCGGGAATATTCATGCCTGTTATAAACAAAAACAGAATCCTCGTAGATGGCGGCGTTCTCGACGACCTACCAATAGGAATACTGAGAGAAAAAGGTCTGCGCTCAATTATCGCAGTAAATCTCGAGGCAAAAAAACTAAACAAGAAAGTCTATGAAACAGCAGTCCCAAAAAAATACTCCCGAAAAATCCCAAACGTCATAGAAACTCTCCTGAAAACACACACTTTAACAACATCCGCTCCCCTAAAAGAGGCATTCAAGGACCACAAGAACACTGTTATAATATCACCTAAACTAGACAAAATAAGAATTCAGAACTTCAGCAGAGCCATAGAGACAATAAATATAGGGTACAAGGCAGCAAAAGAAAAATCGCCTCAAATCAGACAACTTATCAATTAACAGCTCCCAAAACATTTTTAACCCATTCTCCTTCTCTAAAAATATGAAAATTCCAAAGATAAAAAATCCCGTAAAAAGAAGGTCAGAAAAGCCTCAGAAAAGGAATGCAAAAAAGACAAAAGTTCTGGTTGCGCTCTCAGGAGGAGTTGATTCAAGTGTTGCAGCTTTGCTCATGAAAAGAAAAGGTTATGAGGTCATTGCAGCATTCATGAAAAACTGGAGTGATACAAAAAACGAAATCGGAGAATGTAACTGGCGAGAAGAAAGAAGAATGGCTGTAAAAATTGCAGCCTTGCTCGACATTCCACTAATAACACTGGATTACGAAAAACAGTACAAGCGGGAAGTTGTAAATGAAATGTTCAAAAAATACAAAGAGGGAATAACGCCAAATCCTGATGTCGACTGCAACCAAAAGATAAAATTCCCAAATCTTATAGAAGAAGCAAAAAAGCAAAACTGCGATTATGTAGTTACAGGCCATTATTCCAGAATCAAAAAATCAAAGAGGGGCTACAAAATGCTTCGCGCAAAAGACGAATCAAAAGACCAGTCATATTTTCTTTACAGGATAAACCAACGAGAATTAAGCAAAACACTTTTTCCAATTGGAGAATACACGAAATCACAAGTAAGAGAAATTGCAAAAAGAAACGGATTCCCTAACTTTAATAAAAAGTCAACTGTCGGAATTTGTTTTATTGGAAAAATAAATCTTAAGGATTTCCTTTCAAAAAAAATAAAGCCAAAGAAGGGGAAAATTTTGGATCCAAAAGGAAATGAAATAGGAGAGCATGATGGAATCTATTATTACACCATAGGACAAAGACTTGGACCAAGATATGGATTTGATGTGAAAAAATCCTCAGACAACTCGCGAAGTTTGAACCGTTGGTATGTTGCAAGAAAAGATGCAAAAAAGAACCTTATCATAGCAGCACCGGAAGGGCACCCACTCCTTTACAGAAAGAGCATTATAATCTCAGACCCTCACTGGATATCAGGCAAATCCCCCTTGAAAAAATTCCCAAAATCCATTCCAGTTAAAGCAAGAATTCGACAGGTCGGAGAATTAATCCCTGCAAAACTCTCCTATAATAAAGAAAAAAAGAAATTTGAAGTCATCTTAAGGCGCGCAATAACAGGAGTTTCAGAAGGTCAGGCAATTGTCTTATACAAAGGCAAAGAAGTCTTGGGTGGTGGTGTTATTAGTTTTTAATCCCTAATTCTGTAAACAAAAACCTTGTCATAAGGAATATTCCATTTCACTGCCTGCCCTCTTGTCTTATTCTCAAAAACCTTTCTGAAGATTCTTATAGAATTCCCATGCGCAGAAATCGCAATATTAACTTTATTCTTTTTAACATATTTTCTAAGCCACTTTATAAATTTCTTTACTCGCTTTTCAACATCTCTGAATGATTCCCCTTTCGGAGCCTTGGCAGTATAACCGCGATGAATTTTCCTGTATCTCTCTTCTCCAAATTTTTCCATAAACCATTTATGACTCTTTCCCTGATAAATCCCATAACTCCTTTCAATCATCCGGTCATCTTTCAAAATTTTTTTGCATTCCTTATGTCCCTTTAGAACAATATTCAAAGTTTCCTTAGATCTTGAAAGCCTTGTGTGAATTGCGGCATCAATTTTTCTGTTCTTAAGTTCACATGCAATTGCCCTTGCATTTGCGCGCCCTTTCTCTGTCAACTTTGCATCCAGCCATCCCGTAAACTTCCCGTCACGATTAAAAGTAGACTGTCCATGTCTGAATAAATAGATATAATTCACCATCTTTCAAATAATAAAATAAATGAATTGTTAAATGTTTTGAATAAATGAGAAATTCTTATAAACTCTCTTTACCTTAAATTTCCAGAAAATGGATTTCAACAATGTTGTAAAATCAAGGAAGAGTGTGAGAAACTTCTCTGACAAAAAGCCGGACTGGAGAGAGATAATAGAATGTATCGACGCTGCACGTTACGCACCAACAGCGGGCAAAAATTTCACATTAAAGTTCATTCTTGTAAGCGATGAGGAACTAATTCTGAAAATTGCCGCAGCTTCAGAGCAGAGTTTCATAGCAAAAGCAAAATACATCGTTGTTGCATATTCAGATCCAACCAGGCTTGTAAATTTATTTGGAGACAGGGGCAGCGTGTATTCAAGACAGCAATCAGGAGCTGCAATCCAGAATTTCTTGCTTGCAATTGAAGACCACGGCTTATCAACATGCTGGGTCGGACACTGTGATGATGTGCAGATAAAAACAGAGCTTAAAATAAAAGACAATATGGAACTTGAAGCAGTCCTTCCTGTTGGTTACGAAGAAAAAAAATACAAAACAAAAGGGGCCAAAACAAAGCCAAGGATTGACCTGGACAGAATTCTATTCTTTGACGAACATGGCAAAAAACAAATGAAGCCAAGAAAGGGCATGGAAGTTTAATCAAATTCTATTGTTAAAGAATAAAAAAGAAAGTAATTCTCCGGGTTTCCCCGGAGATTAAGAAAAATTTTCTAAATTGTTTTTGGATTTATTTCCAAACCTCAATTCCGAGATCAGACATCTCTTTCGAAGCTGGAGCTGAAGGTTCATCAATGTCTCTTCCAAGAACGTAAGGTGACCTCACGCCGGTCATAATTGTTATAACTCTGACCTTTCCTTGGAACTCCTTGTTGATTCTTGCACCTATGATGACATTAGCATCGTTGTTCAGGTTTTCAGAAACTGTCTTTCCAATAATATCAAATTCTTCAAGCTTGAGGTCAGGACCGCAGGTTACATGAATTAAAGCTCCAGTAGCGCCTCTATAATCCACATCAAGTAGAGGATTTGTAAGTGCCTGCTGTACAGCTTCGGTAACTCTGTGGCTTGATGAGTCGCTTTCACCGATTCCGATGACTGCAACACCGCCATTCCTCATTATAGCAGATACATCTGCATAATCAAGGTTGATTAAGCTTGGAAGAGTAATTGTTTCGACAATTCCCTTGACCATAGTGCTTACAAGTTCGTTAGCAACAGCGAACGCTGCTTCAATTGGAAGTTGTCCCGCAATGTCAACAAGTCTATTGTTGTCAAGCACGATTGTGGTGTCTGTAACTTCCCTCAATTCCTGCAAGCCAAATTCAGCCTTGTCAATTCTTGCTTTTTCAGATTCAAAAGGCATTGTCACTACCCCGATAACAACTGCTCCTGATTCTTTTGCAAGTTGTGCTACAACGGGAGCTGCCCCTGTTCCTGTGCCACCGCCCATTCCTGCAAGAACAAAAACCATGTCAGCGCCTGCAACTGCCTTCTTAAGTTCTACAATTGCTTCTTTTGCTGCTTCTCTTGCCTTTGCTGGAACTCCGCCGGCTCCAAGACCTCTTGTCAACTCTTTTCCGATTAGCACTTTCTCATCAGCTTTTGTGACACTAAGGTGCAAAGCATCAGTGTTTGCTGCGTAAACTGTTGCCCCATTAATGCCCTTGTTGAAAAGCCATGTGACTGCATTGCAACCGCATCCTCCAACACCAATTACTTTAATGTTGGCCTTTCCAGCTCTTAACTCATCGAAGTTTATCGAGTGAGTCGATGCGTTCTCAACTGCTTCTTTTGCAAAGTCTAGTACCATTTTTTTATACCTCCTTTCATTAGTATTACCTCCGGAAGCGCGAAAAGCTTAAATAGTTCACACACTTCCATCTAACATAGAAAAAGTCGCCTCGCCAATTAACACTAATTTGATCTATTTGACGTTCAAATTAATATTAAGGAAGTGAGGCGCTTCTTATTTTTAAATATATTTGTTATAAAACCCAAGAAT
>CAZJIV010000007.1:16960-18528 GCA_964546165.1 Candidatus Woesearchaeota archaeon | reverse complement strand
GGCTCTAAAATCTGAACTTTTATTCCTTCTTCACCGCAAAGCCTTGCAAACTCTTTTGCATCATCTGAAGAACCTATAACCTTCCCGTAATGCATTGGAATTATAAGATTAGGTTTTATCATCTTAGCAGCTTCAAGAGCCTCCTCCGGATTCATTGTATATTTGCCGCCAATTGGCAACAAAGCAACAAATTCCGTGCCTTGTTTTTTGTACCCCGTAAGTTTCTGCATTTCAGGTATTACATCAGTATCACCAGAATGATAAAAGACAGCCTTGTCAACTTTGAGTACATAGCCAACCCATGCCTCATCTTTCGGATGAAAACTTTTGTCAATGTTATAAGCCGGAACAGCTGCAACACGAATATTCCCAAAATCAAATTCCTTCCCGGGTTCAATTATTTCAATTTTTATTGGAACTTTTGTCCTCGCAACTTTGCTCTGACAATCTGCCGTAATAACAACACGGGAATTTGGCTTTATCACTTTGTTAATATCTTCAAGATTGCAATGATCAAAATGACTGTGTGTTATGAGAACCACATCCGCTTTCTCGTTATCACTGGCAGCACCTATCTGAAAAGGGTCTATGTAAATTATTTTATTCTCAGAAGTTTTAATCCTGAAACCAGCATGTCCAAGCCACTCAATTTCGGCACCACCTATTTCCATTTATCAAAAAACCAGAGTTTGTTTTTAAAGATTTTTGTTATTTTACGCCGAATTTAATGATTTCTCAAAAGCATTTGCAATCTGCAGCATCTTTTCATCCTGAAATTTATCACAAATTATCTGCATTCCCAAAGGAACACCATCAATTTTTCCTGCAGGAATAGAAATCGCGCAGTTCCCAACAATGTTTATCGGGCACGTCAAAGAATCATACTGAAACATCTCTTCAGAAGTTATCTGGCTCCCTATTTTATGCGGCAATTTTGGAACCGTCGGACAGATGACACAATCAAAATCTTTGAAAACTTTTGAAAACTCTTCCTGAAGAAGCTCTCTGACCTTGAGTGCCCTGTTATAATACCTCCCGCCATATTCTGCTTTTGAAATTTCACTGCCTCCCATAATTCTTCTCAAAACTTCTGGACCTGCAACTTCATCAATTTTATTTCCATATCTTCTTCCGTCAAATCTTCTTGTGGCAGAGAAGAATTCAACATAAACAATTGGATAATATGTAGCAATGGCAAGATCAAGAAGCGGAATCTTCACTTTCCCAATGTCCCAGCCGTATTTTTCAGAAGTTTCTTTTACCTTCTCATCAACAAGCCCCTGAATTCTCTTGTCAGATACGGGAAAATCAAGAATCCCCACTTTTAGTTTCTTTGGAATCTTCTGGACTTCGCTGATGCGAATTTTGCCTTCCTGGCTTATAGAATCCTTCTCGTCTCTCCCATAAATCAAACTCAATAGCAATGCAGCATCTTTTACATTGGATGCAAGAGGTCCTATCTGATCAAGACTCATGCACATATCAATCAATCCATAACGCGAAACGGAGGCATAACTTGGTTTTATTCCTACAACCCCACAGTGACTGGAAGGCACGCGTATTGAACC
>CAZJIV010000007.1:13573-16860 GCA_964546165.1 Candidatus Woesearchaeota archaeon | reverse complement strand
GACATTAATATTTGATTTCACAGAAATTATTTTCCCGGCAAGCTTTCCCGCTTTCCCTGATTTTATCTTTTTGTCAATCTCTTCAGCTTCTTTCAAAAGTTCTTTCTCATCTCTCAAATGCAAAAACGCATTTATCTTTTTTCCCTTCTGGTCGTTCTTCGCGATTTCTGAAAGACAATGGATTAATCTCTCTTTTGTTATTCCCATTTCTTTTTCTCCGCGATTATAAAATCCTTGTTTTTATTTGGAGCATTCTCAAGAATTAATTCCTTAAGAACCTCGTCAGTTTCTGTTCCATTGCCCTCCCCGCGTTCAAAATCTTTTCTTTTTATCACAGGCTCGTCTTTGGGAATTTTAACTTTGGAGAGCTTCTCAGAAAAAGAATCTATAATCTTCTTTGCCTCTTTCTTGACTCCTTCTTTCTCTTTCTCAGAAAGACTATGAAACAAAAAATCTGTCATGATAATCAATATCCTATAATGTTTTTAAAATTAATCAAATCTGACCCCTGAATGATAAAGTTCAATCGCTTCGGCAACCTTTTCCAAAAAAGTATTAAGGGCAGAATGGTCTCTTCCTGGAATAAGTTCTACTGCTTCAGGATGTTTCGAAATATAGACGCATTTGCACCGGGCATTCTCCCCGGTTCCGGAACGAAACTCCCTTGCAAGCACAAGGTCTATTGCCAAATTGCTTGAATCAAGATGTTTGGCAGCTAAATCTCTTCCAACCAAATATTTATGTTCATAAAGCCAATCTGGTTGAAAGTTATTTTTAAAATCTCCTTCATAATCCGGGCTTATCCTAAAAGAAAAATAAATCTCCCTCATAACTTCAGGCCTAAGAGAATCAAGAACATAATAAATGGGATGATCCCCCCTATTTCTGATCATAACTTCCTCCTCTGCCGTTGGATGATGCCAGAAACTTGGTATAGGCAAACCCCTTTCCATAAAACCCCCAGGAAAACATATTTTAAAAAACTATCAAAAAAAGAAAAAACCCCACGCTACAAAAAACAAAAAAATAAAGAATTAAATGGATGATTAATCTTCGTCTTCTTCTTCCTCTTCTTCGTCTTCGTCCTCGTCTTCATCCATGTCGTCTTCGTCTTCATCCGTTTCTTCTTCTTCGTTCATATCTTCGTCTTCACTCATTTTAAATTACCTCCATTTAAGGATAATGCTACTAATACTTATTCTTTTTAAACTTATTTATGTCCTCCAAAAGGACAAAAAACAAGACCAATCAGGCACTTATAATAATATTTAAATACAAACATATCGGTTTGGTATTATGCTAAGAAGTCACAAGATATCTGAAATTGATGAAAAACTTGCAGGGAAGAAAGTCACGCTCACAGGGTGGGTTGACACAATCCGTGAACATGGAAATGTGATGTTTATCGATTTGCGTGACAGATACGGAAAAGTTCAGACAGTAATAACAAAAAAAGTTGAGGATTTTCCAAAGGCAAAATCATTGACAACAGAATCATGCATACAGATAGAAGGAACTGTAAACAAAAGGCCAAAAGGAAGTGAGAACAAAGATTTGAATTCAGGAAAAGTCGAGGTTTCCATTGAAAAAATAAATATATTCAGCAAAGCAGATTCATTGCCATTTGAAGTTGGTAATGAAGAAGTAGGTGAAGATGTAAGACTGAAATATAGATATCTTGATTTGAGAAGTGACACAATGAGGGAGTCAATGGCGCTAAGGCATAAAATAATAACCTTCATAAGAGATTACCTTGACAAAAAAGATTTTCTTGAAATCACAACACCAATCCTCACAAAATCAACACCTGAAGGTGCAAGGGATTACATAGTCCCCTCAAGGAATTTCCCTGGAAAATTCTACGCACTGCCTCAAAGCCCACAGCAATACAAGCAGCTTCTGATGGTCGGAGGGGTTGACAAATATTTCCAGATAGCGCCTTGCTTCAGAGATGAAGATGCAAGAGCTGACCGATGCCCAGGAGAATTCTATCAGCTTGATTTGGAAATGAGTTTCGTAGAACAAAAAGACATTCTGGATCTAATTGAAGAAATGTTCCTTGAACTCATGAAAAAATTACTGCCTGACAAAAAACTGACTTTCAAAAAGTTCCCAAGATTAAGTTATGAAGAAGTCATGAAAAAGTACAAAACGGACAAGCCGGATTTGAGAAAAAACAAAGATGACCCTAATGAATTGGCTTTCGCATGGGTTATTGATTTTCCATTGTTTGAAGAAGAGAAAACAGACGGCCATTACGCACCCATGCACCACATGTTCACGCAACCGCACGAAGAAGACTTGAAATACCTTAACAAGGCTGACGCTCATAAGGTCAAATCATATCAACACGACTTGGTTTTGAACGGATTTGAAGTCGGCGGAGGAAGCGTAAGAATCCACGACCCGGAAATACAGAAAAAAGTCTTTGACCTCATAGGATTCTCTGAAGAACAGAAAAAATATTTTGAACACATGTTAACTGCATTCAAATTTGGAGTTCCGCCTCATGGAGGAATCGCTCCCGGTATAGACAGACTCATAATGGTTCTCACAGGAGCAAAGAGCATCAGGGATGTCATAGCATTCCCAAAAAACAGAGAAGCAAAAGATGTTCTTATGGACGCGCCTTCATTTGTCGAGAAATCTCAGCTTGACGAAGTCCATATAAAAGTTCTTGATGAAAAGAAGAAAAAGTCAAAGAATTAGCCATTCTACAAAAAATTGCTCCCAATAATTTTACCATTATCTGAGTCTATAACTGCATAATCCCCAGAGCTTCCAAGATTATAAACAAGCGTTTTGCCTATGTTTGCTTTGCCTTTCGCTTCATGGATATGCCCGCAAAGAACAAGTTTCGGTTTGTGTCTTTTTATAGCATCAAGAAGAATTTTAGAGCCTACATGTTTTTCCTTAAAATCTGTGCGCTTGTTTTTAACAAGGTCAACATAACCGAAAGGAGGAGCATGTGAGAGAAGAATCGAATTTTTATTTTCATCCAAAAGTTTGTTTAATTTTCTTTCTCTTGACTCATTGCCTGTTATCATTCTTTTAAGAAAAGTTTTGCTAATACCCTTATGAGACCACTCTTCCCAAATCATGTCAAAAGAAATAAAATTTTCGCCACGAACATTAATCAAACCTGTTTTCTCATAATACAAATTCTTATGTGGGGAAAAAATTCTACGAGTAATTTCATTTCCTTCCCTTGTAGTAATGTAAGCATTTCCTCTCATAACAATTAAAGGCAATCCATAAGAGCACATCTTATTCACAAGATTCTCAAA
>CAZJIV010000007.1:10414-13473 GCA_964546165.1 Candidatus Woesearchaeota archaeon | reverse complement strand
TCAAGGATAAAATATGAACTGGATAAAGAAACAGGATTGTTAAAAATGGATAGGTTCCTTTTCTCAGCAGTTCATTATCCGGGAGACTATGGCCTTGTTCCAAGAACACTTTGGGATGACAATGACCCTCTTGACATAATAATTTTAACAGGGAGACCTCTTTACCCCCTCACATTGACAAAAGTCCGCGTTATCGGAGTTCTAAGAATGATTGACGGAGATGAAAAAGACGACAAAATAATCGCTGTCTACAATGATGACCCAAGATATTCTGAATATCAAAACATCTCAGATATACCAGCCCATACAAAAGAAGAACTTAGGCATTTCTTTGAAACTTACAAGGAACTCCAGGGAAAAAAGGTCGAGGTTCTTGAAATTCTTGGAAAAGAACACGCATTAAAAGACGTTGAACGCGCACAGAAGATGTACAAAGAAAAATACGGAAAGAAAGATTAATTCAATTTCTTGAAGGAAACTTTTCCATTATCAGATATTTCAACAATTGCTGCTTTTCCCTTCTCTCCGTCTCCCGGATTTATTACAGGAACTTTGTGAAGATTCTTCATTCCCCTGTATTCATGCATGTGCCCGCAAAAAACAGCAGCAGGCTTATACTTTCTGATTGCCTTTGAATAGAATTTCACTCCTGCACTTTCTCCGTCCATAGGATTTCTTTTGTCCTGAATTATATCAAAAATCCCATAAGGCGGATAATGAAAAAGAAAAATCTTTTTTTGCTTCTTTGATTTTTTCAGAAGAGAGAAAAGCCTTTTGCTCATATCTCTTTTGATTTTCTTTCGTTTCCTTATATCATCCTTTACCTTGAAAGTCTTTTTCTTGAAATATGCCTCAATATCCATGTAGCCGCCAAATCCTATCAAATCAAAACCTTTGAAACTAGCTTTGCTGTAATTAAGCGCCTTAACATTCTTAAGAGTCTTCAGAAAATCCCTGGCCCTCTTGCTTCGTTTCTGAAATCCATAATAAGGATGCGAATAAAATTCATCATCACCATTTCCAAAAACAGCATAAACAGGCTTGCCGATTTTGTTGATTTCTCTCAAAACATTTTTTGCCGCTGCCCAATCTCTCTTAAGAAGCTCCTTAAACATTTTCTCCCCAAAGAATTCTTCAGGCGGAATTCTCTCTTTACCTTTTTTCAGCCTTTTGAACACATCAATTATGAACGGCTTCCACTCTTCAATTCCTGCATAATCTCCAAGCGCAAAAACAACATCAAAATCTTCTTTTTTTATCCTTTCTTTAAGTTTCTTCGGAAAAACTCCTTGAAAGTCTCCAATTGCAAGTATTTTCATTTCTTTAGATGCTTCCTTATTAATTCCATCGCAGTCTTGCCATCAATCTTACCCTTGAACTCCTTCATTACAAGGCCCATATAAGCATTGTCAGAAAGTCCTGGCTTCTCCTTGATAATCCTCAGAACCTTCTCTTCAATCTCGCTTTCATTTTCTTTTTCAAATTTCAACGCTTCCGCAAAATCTTTTCCTTCAGTAACTCTTTCCATTGCATCCTTGACCTGCCTTTGGTTTATCTTCTTGGAGGCAACCGCCTTGAGAATATCTCCAATTACATCCTTGCTAAGAACATCTTCAATTTTATCTTCAGAAATATTTTTCTTGGAAGCAAGCTCCTTTGGATAAAGCACAAGCGCTTTTGCAGCAAGTTCAGGATTTTTGACAATTGCCTCAAGTTCCTTAAATTCATCAACTCTCCTGCTTTTGAGTATCAGTTTTGTCAACTCTTCATGAAGCCCGTATCTCTTTAACTCTTCTGATAGTTCAGATGAAAGTTTCGGAAGATTCTTCTTAATCTCATCAACAAGTTTTCTTCCCAGTTTCAACAAAGGAAGATCTGTTTCAGGATACATTCTTGCAGCTCCGGGCATTGGTCTCAAGAATTCAGAAGTCGCATCAGGCAGAGCATTTCTTACTTCGGCATCTGTAGGCTTTCCGGAATCGTGAAGTTTCTTCTGTCTCTTAACTTCATTTTCAATTGTCCTGACAAAAATCTTCATGTCCTGAACACCCTTCATTTCAATTCTGTTTTCACCAAAAATAGAAAGATTAACATCCTGCCTTATAGTTCCGATTCCCCTCCTAACATCGCAGCTTCTCAAAATATTCCCAATATACAGGGCAACTTCTTTCGCCTGTTCAGCACTTTTAATATCAGGGGAAGTTGCAATTTCAATTAAAGGAATTCCAAGTCTGTCAAGATTATAAACAACTTCTTTCCCAGACTTTGAAACAGTCCTTGCAGAATCTTCTTCCAAACAGATAGTATCAATTCCGACTCTCCCAAATTCAGTTTCAACAAAACCTCCATGCGCTATAAGGACAGTCCTTTGAAACCCGCTTGTATTGCTCCCATCAACAACAGTCTTTCTCATTATCTGCGTAATGGGCAAAATCTTGCAATTCAACAGCAATGCAACTTGCAATGCAACTCTTAAGGAATTTTTGTTAATCTGATGTGGAGGTTCTTCATCCAAATCCACAAGGCAGACATTATCATCATAACCCTGATAAACATAAGTCTTTCCAAGACCTGCCTGATATTTTGCGGCAACATCAACCTCTCCGCTTTCTCCGGCAACAGCATGGAGTTTTCGCTTTACAGTAAAATCAGGCCCATCAGTTCTCAGAATGGAAGGACAATTGCAAAACAATTTTCCTGTATTGAGCTGCTGATGAATTTCAAGACCACATTTGAACTTAAGCTTTTCATAATCTAAATCCTTCTCAGTCATTAATAGAAAAGAAAGAAGGGATTTATTAAATTAATCTTCAAGACCTAAGTGTATCAGTTTTAGAACCCTTGTATTTGGACCAGCTCCCAACATAGAACTTATAATTATTCAAATAAGGGACTTTAGACTGTGAGGGGTCTCTTTTTATTGTAGCAACTCTAATTTCATGGGGGTATCTCATCTCAAGCTCGTTTAAAATTCCCCTGAGTGTGTTTCCAGTAGTAACCCAATCTTCAACAACTAAAACATCCTGGCCTTCAAGAGGTCTCCTCAGGAACCTTGAGTC
>CAZJIV010000007.1:0-10314 GCA_964546165.1 Candidatus Woesearchaeota archaeon | reverse complement strand
TCCACATATTCCTGTGCAACAGAAGAGACAATGCTATGCAAATATGCAAGACCCAAGTTATGAATATCATTAAAAATCTTATTAGAAACATCTGTTTTCTCATGAAAATTTGGAAGAACAAGGGTCTCAGCAAGTTTTGTAGCTAAAAGCAAAGACTGATAAGCTTCGGTCTCTGTAGCTATTTCTCTCTCAGCACCAGCAATTTCTACTTTCTTCCTTGAAGCACTTAAAGAAGCATAATCAGCCAAATCTCTTAATACTTGTTTTCCATAGTCAGATTGTGGAAACTCAGCAGGAACAAAACCCCCCAAAAACATCATATGGGCTTTTGAAACAGCTTGCTCAAGACCGTTATGTGCACTGCTAAGAGGTCCTTCAAATGTTCTTATAATCTGTCTGTATGTCTCTCTATTTTTTTCATTTCCCATATTATTTGAGCACATAAACTATATTTAAACTTTCCTATAATGTAACCCCTGTATAATAACAACTACTTGAGAGGATTAACAAAGAATCACCAAAACTCTTATAAAACAATTTCTCCTAAAATCAAGAATGGCAAAAGAGGTGAAGAAGGATCCCAAAAAGCCGGAACCCGTTAATGTTACAATTCGCCCACCAAGAGCTCCAACAACATTTGGGGAAAAAGCTGCTGACAAATTGACGCTTGTTGCGGGGAGTTGGGGGTTCATATTTTCGTTCTTCGCATTCTTGGGAATATGGATGGTTCTCAATGCATTTGCATGGATAAACCATTGGGACCCATACCCATTTATTCTCCTTAACTTATGCCTTAGCTGTCTGGCAGCAATACAGGCTCCAATAATTCTTATGTCTCAGAATCGTGAAGCCCAAAGAGACAGATTGCGCTCCGAATATGATTACGCTGTCAACAGAAAAGCTGAAAAAGAAATTGAAGAAATAAGAAAACAACTCGACAGGATTGAAAGAAAAATAAGATAATCACAAATATTCTATTATATAAAAGGCAAATCCTGAAAGCACAGAAACCAACCAAAGTATCAAAAAAGTCATCGTGACCTTTTTGTGTTCTTTAAAATAATTAATCTTCTTGCCATAATTTTTCCATGCAAGTATAATAAAGACAACAAGCAGAATAAACATTATCAGAGAGAAAGTCCCATGGAAAGCCAGATAGACTATCTCAAAAAGAGTATCTGGTGATGAAGAACTTTGAGTGTGAGTTAATATTCTTGAAACCATGTAGCTTATGTTAAAAAGCACTTCATAAGTCAAAGCAAAAAGTGCAAGATATTTCGGAAATTTATTTTTCTTATATCCGGAATAAAAAACATAAAGTATAATCACGGTAATAACAAGTTCCGCACAAAGAGTGAAGGTGCTGAGAAAAGGAGCCGCCATTGGGAATTTAACAAACGTTAAGTTAAAAAACTTTTGTTAACCTAAATGTTATAAAGTACAAAAAACAAATTAATTTTAAAAGATGGTGAATAGTTTAGTCATTCTTGGATTTGACAGGGGCTTGATGGGTTTGTCTCTTGCAGTTCACATAATTCTCGCTTCGCTTGCAATGTCACTCCCGCTGATAATGGTCCTTGCAGAATATCTTAGCATAAAAAAGAAAGATAAAGATTATGAGGTTCTGGCAAGGAGAGTTTCAAAAATATTCCTCCTCTTTCTCGGATTAGGAACCGCTTCAGGAATTTTAATTTCAATCATAATGCTTGTCTTGTGGCCTAATTTTATGACCTTGGTCTCAAAAGTTGCAATACTGCCGTTCAATTTTGAGACAATATCCTTTTTTATGGAATCTCTCTTTGTGGGGGTTTACTTCCTTACATGGGGAAAGCTAAAAGGGAAATATAGTCATCTGGTGATAGGATTGCCAATTGTAATAGGGGGATTGTTTTCAGCAGTCTTCATAACAGTTGCAAATGCATGGATGAACAATCCGGTAGGATTTAATATAGCAACTTATCTTACAAACGGCACTATAACTTCAATAAACCCCTTGGCATTATTTTCATCTCCTGCCGCTGCAACAGAAGTCTCCCATGTTGTATCAACAACTTACTTCATGGGTGTGTTCATAATGCTGTCATACTTCGCCGTAATGCTTTTCAGAAAGGAAAAACCAACTGAAAAGAAATATTATAAGAAAGGAATCTGGATGCTAATAATCCTGGCAGCAATTTTCCTCACATGGACTTTATTAAGCGGGCATGAATCAGGAAGTCAGCTGCTCGTTCAACAGCCAGAGAAATACGCGGCAATTGAAGCAAACCTAAACCAAACAGCATATGCACCCGAAATGATTGGGGGCATACCTGTTAACAATGGAACAAAGTTCAAAGATTACATTAATATTCCAAATCTTCAAAGCATCCTTGCAACAGGAAAAGCATCAGGAACGGTCCCGGGCTTGAATGAATTCAATGCTTCAACGAGGCCGCCGCTATATGTTCATATTGAATTTGACATAATGGTTATTGGAGGATTTGCAATAGCACTTGTGCTTTTGCTTGTTGGAATTTTGAAAATTGCAAAAAAAGACCCTGTATCAAACAAAACTTTAATTGGAAAAATAATGCTGCTTCTCCTTGCAGTATGCGGACCTCTTGCTGTTCTCCTGGTTGAAGCGGGGTGGGACATGGCTGAAACTGCAAGGCAGCCGTGGATAGTTTACAACGTAATGACAGTTGCACAGGGAGCAAATTATTCTCCAAGCGTTCTGCCTGCTGCAATCGCAATAACTGCATTTTATATTATAGTTATACCTCTTTCAATAGTAATATTGAGGCTGATGTTCAGAAAAAATCCTCTCTCAAAGGAGCTTGAAAAATGAATGTATTATATTTAGTAAATTACTTCATAGGAGGAAGTTTTATTGCTTTGTTAAGCCTTGAAGTCGGTTTTGCATTGACATTGCTTTTCAGTTATAAAAAACACAGAGATATATTCCCAATCGGTTTTAAGTATCTCTGGGGAATTGTCGGAACATTTCTGGTATTCTATCTGATTAATTTTGAAGCAACATATCCGGGGATACTTGCAGGATTTGCCAAGATATACGATGTGCCTTTCATAATAATAGCAGTATTGATGCTTTTCAAGAATTCTTTCATAACTTATGCTTACCATGTAAAGGATGAAAAAAAGGAAGAGATATTCCTTAAAATTTACGCAGCCGCGACAGTCATCCTGACATTTTTCGCTGGAAGCATTTTAACGTCTATGTTTACAGGCAGGGCAATTAATCCAATAACAGACTCGATTAACCTGATTTCTGTTTTTACTAGCCCTTTAAACATGGCCTTGTTTGCGGCAATAATTCTCATTTCATTGTTGAGTTATTATGGAAAAATGCTCGGAAGAATTCTTGGGCCATCATTGCTTGCAATTGGAGTTTTTATAATAGGAATAATAAAATATCCTTACATATTCGGAGACAAGGTAAATCTTATTGACAACATAACTCAATCACAAGCAATTATAACGTCAACAATAATAGTCGCAATACTTGGATACATTCTTCTCATAGGAGCATTCCTGCTTCTCGTAAGAATACACAAGATCCATTATCCGAGAAAGGCAGAAAAAACAAAAGAGAAATATTAATTTTCAAGACGCTTATTAAATTCGTGAGAAAAATTCTCAAGCATTTTCTCTTTGATTTTGTCCTTTGTTTTTTTCCATTCCTCATGCCCAAGAACCCAACCAAGTTTTACAAGAGCAGTCTCAGAAAGCATATCTTCAAGATAAATCACTCCTGTTTCCATTATCTCTCTTCCATTGCTGTAAACCCAGGGATCAAGCCTTCCAAAAATAGTTTGCGCTGTTGCGCACACAACCATGCCCTTTGATTGGATTTCCTTGAGTTTCTTAGTCCATCCCTGCTTTGCCCTCATTGTCGGTACATGCCCAAGTCCGGACATTTCAAGAACAATGCCCTTATATTTATTCTTCATATAATAATCGAGAATGTCAGGGTCCTGACCAGGATAAACTTTTACAAGAGCAACTTTCTCCTCAAACTTAACATCTGTTTTAACTTTGCCCTTACTTCTCTTACTGAAACTTGAAAGAACTTCAATTCTCTCATTAGTAATCTTTGCAAAAGGTTTTCCGTTAACAACATGAAAAGTGTCTCTCCGTGAAGTATGCATCTTCCTTACTTTTGTTCCGGGCATTGCATAACAGAAATCATCATTCTCACTTCCGTGTCCAACAAGCATAACTTCAGCAATATCAGAAATTGCTGCAATAGCAGAGCACTGAAGATTAAGGTTGGCATCACTACTTGCACGATCAACACTCCTTTGGCTGTAAGTCAAAACAACAGGCTTTGTCAGATCCTTCAAAAAAAAGCTCAGCGCAGCAGAAGTATAATGCAAAAAATCAGTTCCGTGTGTTATTATAACACCCTTAATATTTGATTCATTCAGAAGTCTCTCAGCAGAACGGGCAATCTTTTGCCAGTCTCTGAAATCCATGTCTTCAGAAGCTTTCATAAAAGGAATTTCAACTTTTGCGACATTAACTTTCTCAAAGAGTTCAGGGTAAAACTTGAAAAGGCTCTCAGAATCTGTAAGCCAGTCAACGCCCCCTTTTGTAGGATTTAATCTGGCTGCGATTGTCCCTCCTGTAATAATCATTGCAATATCGGGCTTTTTGCTGTCTTTCTTTACAGGCTCTTCATCATTATCTTTCTCTCTCTTACGCTCAATAACCTTTATTTCAGTAACATCTTTTTTGTTGAATCCTATGTCATAACCGGAATCAAGCTTCAATAAAACAATTCCTTTTTCAGAAACCGGAGTTTCAAGAAGGGTTCCCTCATAAGTATACTTCGTCAAAGACAATTCAACATAATCTCCAGGCTGCGCCTTCTTTTCCTGTTCTTGGATTTTGGTTTTCTCAGTTTTTTTCTTGGATTTCATAAAAATACATATTAAGAAGATATAAAAAATTTAGCATTTGAAATTTCCTGTAAATATATCTCAAAACATAATAATCTTTATAATGAAATGTAGATTTTCCATGCCATGACAAAGTATATTGTTGTCATAGGAGGTGTGTTCTCTGGTGTGGGAAAGGGGGTCGCGACAGCTTCTATTGGCAAAATAATGCAGGAATTTGGATTTTCAGTCACAGCAATAAAAATTGACCCTTACATAAATTACGACGCAGGGACTCTCAGACCCACAGAGCATGGGGAAGTTTGGGTAACAGAAGACGGCGGTGAAATAGACCAAGACCTCGGAAACTATGAAAGATTTCTCAACGAACAAATTCCAAAAAAGAACAACATAACCACAGGACAGGTTTACAAGGCAGTCATAGACCGTGAAAGGCGCGGCGATTACCTTGGTGAAACAGTCCAGTTAATACCCCACATAACAAACGAAATAAGACACAGAATAAAAGAGGCAAGCACCGGATTTGATATCGCAACCATTGAAATCGGAGGGACAATCGGAGACTATGAAAACATACCATTTCTCTTTGCACTCCAAAGTCTTGAACGTGAAGTGGGTCGTGAAAACATGATTTACATGCTGGTAACATATCTCCCAATCCCAAGTCACATAGAAGAAATGAAAACAAAACCAACGCAAACTGCAGTAAAACTTCTTGAAGAAAACGGGATTCATCCTGATTTTATTTTATGCAGGGGAAGAAGTGCCCTTGATCCGATAAGAAAAAAGAAAATTGAAGTTTATTCAAACATTCCATCAGAGTACATAATCTCAATGCCGGATGTCACGGGAACAGGAACTGCAAATACAATTTACACAATCCCGTTGGAACTTGAAAAAGATGATATAGGTAAAAAGATTCTTTCGAAGTTCAAATCAGAGCAACTAAAAGAACCTGACTGGAAAGACTGGAATAACTTGGTTGGAAGAATCATAAATCCGGAGCACATTGTCAAGGTTGCAATAGTGGGTAAATACCTTGACATAGGGGATTTCCAGTTAAAAGACGCTTACATCTCAATTAATGAATCTTTAAAACATGCAGGCGCACATAACAACGCAAAAGTTGAAATCACATGGATTGATTCAAAGAAGCTTGAAGAACATAATGATTACATTGAAAAACTCCGCGAATTCAAAGGGGTAATAATCCCTGGAGGTTTCGGAAATTCTGGAGTTGAAGGAAAGATTAATGCAATAAAGTTCTGCAGAGAAAACAATATTCCTTTCCTCGGACTTTGCTACGGATTGCAGCTTGCGGTGGTGGAGTTCGCAAGAAACGTCTGCGGCCTTGACGCAGACACTTCAGAAAATGCTCCTGAAACAAAAAATCCTGTAATTGACATATTGCCTGAACAGAAATCAATCTCTGACAAGGGTGGAACAATGCGCCTTGGAGGATATAAGGCAGTTTTGAAAGAAGGAACAAGCGTAAAAAACTTTTACAACAAAGAGGAGGTATACGAAAGGCACAGGCACAGATATGAAGTCAATCCTGCATATCATGAAGTCCTTGAAGCAAACGGGCTAGTTTTCAGTGGAACAAGCGAAGATAAAAGACTTGTTGAATTCATAGAACTCCCAAAAGAAAAACATAAATTTTTCGTTGCGACACAAGCGCATCCAGAATTTAAATCCTCATTGCTTAAACCTGCACCACTCTTTTATGAGTTTATCAAAGCAGCAATAGAAGATTAATTCTCAACATCATCACCAAAATCTTCACCCCAAGAAACGTCCCAGGTTTTGTAAAAGTTTATGCTTCTAAAAATGCGGCTTGTATAAACCCATGTCTCTTCAATAGGTTCTCCCCTTTCATTAAGGAATTGAAATCTGTATTCAAGGGGATTCTCTCTGCTGGTAGATTCAGTGTTCCTATAAACCCCAACACTGGCTGCATTCGTTGGTTTTGGAAAACTAAGTCTCTCTATTATTTTCAAATCTGTTTCAAACTCTGCCATCATTTCTGGACAGCTTAAGACATCTTGCGCTATATGATAATCAAGTCTCATAAAATTCCAGACCAAAAAGCGCTTTTAAAACTTCCGAACACAAAATCTCAAACTAGTCTTCCCATTCAATGCCTTCAAAATCATATTTGGAAGCCACAAGAATTACATCAACAAACCACCAAATTCCCAAACCCCCAAGGGTTATAAATTTCAGAACGCCCGTCGCAATCTTCCCCATGATGAATCTATCAACACCAATGCTTCCAAAGAATATAGACATCAAAAGACACAAAATCCAATTGACCTTCCTCTTTTTGCTTTTTCCTTTAACCATACTTTACTTACAGAAAACTGATTTTTAAAATTATCCATCAATTTAATAAAGTCAGTTTCCATTTCCTGATTATGGCTAAAATAGGTCTTGAAATCCATGGATATCTTGATACAAAAGAAAAATT
The DNA here is from genome assembly GCA_964546165.1 of Candidatus Woesearchaeota archaeon. Taxonomy (GTDB): domain Archaea; phylum Nanobdellota; class Nanobdellia; order Pacearchaeales; family GW2011-AR1; genus JAKLIN01. The sequence continues at coordinate 2,943 of CAZJIV010000007.1, read as the reverse complement.
GTTCTGCAATTGCAAATCAGTACATGGTGCAAAATTTGCAAAACCAAACACACATATCTGTCCGGTATGCACAGGACAACCCGGAGCAAAGCCAATGCTTCCAAACAAAGAAGCAATTGACAAAACAATCAAAACTGCGCTGATACTCGGATGCAAGATAAATCCGGAACTCATATGGCAAAGGAAGCATTATGATTGGCCAGACCTTCCAAAAGGCTATCAAAATACAATTTCAGGACCGCATGCAATTCCTGTGGGAAGCTCTGGAAAATTTCTTGAAATAGGAATTCGTGAAGCCCATCTTGAAGAAGACCCTGCTGCGTGGAGCCCAATAACAGGGGAAATAGATTACAATCGTTCAGGTTCTCCTTTGATAGAAATAGTGACAGAACCAGACTTCAAATCTTCTGAAGAAGTAATAGACTGGCTGAAACAATTAATCATGACTCTGGGATATATCAAAACAATAGACAGAAGCCTCGGATTAAAGGCAGATGTAAACATATCATTGCCCGAACTAAAAGGTGAAAGAATTGAGGTAAAAAACGTAAACAGTCTCAAGAATATAAAATCAGCAATAGAATTTGAAATTTCTAGGCAGCAAAAGCCGGGTGAACTGCCCCACAAGAAAGAAACAAGGATGTTCGATGAATCCAAAGGCATAACAAAAAAAATGCGTGAAAAAGAGGGAGAAGATGATTACAGATTTATATCAGACCCGGACCTTCCTGCAATAGAACTGAAAAAAACAAGAATCAGCAAAATAAAAGCTTCATTGCCTGAAACCCCCCAAGAGAAACTTAAGAAATTGATCAAAGAATATAAGATTCCTGAAAAATATGCAAAGATATTAACTCAAAAAATTGAAGTCGCGGAATTCTTTGAAGAAGTGATAAAACAAAAAACAATCAACCCGCAATTTGCGGCACCCTGGATTACAATAGAACTCCTCCGTGCGCTTAATCATGAAAAGCTAGCATTGGATTCGGAAAACGTTGAAATAAAGCCGGAACATTTCACAGAACTTCTCAAACTTCTGGAAGAAGAAAAAATAACAGAAGAACAGGCAAAGAAGACAATAAACAGGTTTATACCGAAATCATTTTCACCAAAAGAAGAATTTAAAGGGAGAGAAAAAATCTCAGACTCCTCGCAAATAGAAAAAATAATCTCAAAGATTCTCGAAAACAATGAGAAAGCAATAAACGATTACAAAAACGGGGAACAAGCTGCATTGAATTTCTTAATGGGGCAGGTTATGAAAGAATCTCGTGGAAGGGCTGATAATAAAATCGTAAAAGAAATCCTTGAAAAAAAGCTTAAAAAGTAATCATCCAAAGCTGTTCAAAATCTGCACAACCATTCCTGCAACAAATATTAAACTTAATATTCCGATTGCAATCCAGTTTATTGGCACCTTGAACTCCGGTTTTCTGTCACCCTTCCTCTTTGATTTAATATTCATTAATAAAATCAGAATCGCAAGGACACCTCCCGAAACAGCCCCGCCAATTCCAAGCACTCCTGCAAACCCTGTAAAATTGAAAAGAGTAAAGATAACATAAATTATCAAAGGAATAAGAGAAACTATAATGAAAGTCTTTCCTTTCTCTCTGAGGTCTTTTGTGGAGATTTCCCTAAGAACAAAACTCAAAACAAAAAAGCTTGTCAGCATTGTGAAAACTCCAAGTAGTATCAAAAGTTTTCCAATAAAACCATTGAAAGACGTTGTTGCAATTTGATTTACACTAACCCCAAGATTCCCAACAAAAACAAAACTGAACAATATGTAAGCAACTATTGGTATGAGAGTGCCCACTATTATTGCAGTTCTCACAAATTTCTTGTTCTTTGGAATTTCCTCCTGAATATCCGGAACTGCCGTAAATCCAAGAAGCGCAAAAAGCACAACCCCAAAAGGCAGGAATAAACTTGCAGGGCTTGAATAAATTATGTTGCCAAAATTAACACCGGGAGAAAGCATAACAAATATAATAAGAATCAATGAAAGCAAGATTAAAACACCCCAGAACTCAACTTTCTTTAACCTCTTAATTCCGCCATAAAGCATCGAACTAACAATAACCCAGAAGCCAATTCCAAATAATATTGAAAACTCAGCATTGCCTGTAAATAATCTGGAAAGACTTTCTCCTTCTCCAATTAAATAAGCAAGAAGTGCAGAGTAAATCTCAAAAAATATTGCAAATAGCATTATATTTTTCCCTGTCTTTCCTAAGTATTTCTCAGCAAAACCGACAAAATGATGCCTCCCTTTGGTTCTTAATGAGACCTCTCCCATACAGAGATTAAGATAAATCACAATTCCGCCAAGAAACAGAATCCAGAACAATCCCGCAACAAACCCTGATTTTGAGAACACATAAGGCAAACCAAGAATCCCCGCACCTATAGTCGTGCCGGAAAGCGTAAATATCGCAGCTAATGAACCTCTTTTCAGTTTTTCCATTTTTAAGATAGACAGGCCTGGAGGGAATCGAACCCCCATCAGCCGGGTTTTCCGTCATTAACACTACACCGAAACCGGATATTCTATCCATTAAACTACAGGCCTAATTCATGAATAACAAACGGGTTTTTATAATTTAAGTTTCCTGTGCAAAAGGTTTTTATTTGAAAAAAACATGATAACCTAATGGCGTTAAAGAGGCACCATAAAATAATTATTGGAAGTTTCAGCTTTTTTGTTCTTGTTCTCATAATACTGCTAAGTTTCCTGACTTATTCAGTTTATATCCAGGAAAGCCAGCATTATAATTCCTTGAATGACAAACTGTCAACACTTGAAGCAAACACACAAAGCCAGATAAATACAATCTCGTCAAATTTACTGGACGTGCAAAACAGTTTAAATAAAAGCCAGGAACAGGTGCAACAGCAAATTAGCCTTCTGAAGGCAACAAACAATGCAGACTTCTCCGG
>CAZJIV010000006.1:24433-26325 GCA_964546165.1 Candidatus Woesearchaeota archaeon | reverse complement strand
TCAGCCGCTCACGTTAGAAGAATTCAGAACACTTGCAACAGAAGTTTGATTCAAAGTGGAATTAGCATTGAAACCCCAGTTCATATTTATCGCATTGGTTGTAATCGTTCTTAGATTTCCGAAAATCCCCCCGAGCCAAATAAAATAAGTTGCACCCGCATCTTTCACACCCTGTAAGGTCGAAAGGTCTACCTTGTGTCCGCTCAGCGCAATTGTAAAACTAAAGTAAGTCATAAGAATTAGTATAATTATCATTATTCCCATAATTCTATGCTTAAACCTCTTTGTTTCAAGAGCAACCCAAATCGCAACAATCACAAGGATGATGCTGACAATCGTTATATTCAGCTCCATTGGATAAAAAATCCTTAAAAGTATAAAAATCTGTCGATGCTAAGAAATGTTAGTTAGTTTTTTATATCTCCAATCTCTAAAGAACCATGGCAAAATTTTATGTTACAACAGCAATAGACTACCCGAATGCAGAACCGCATATAGGGCACGCATACCAAAAAATAGTCGCAGATGTCCTGGCTAGATGGCACAAACTTATCGGAGATGATGTCTGGTTCCTAACAGGAGTTGACGAACACGGGAAAAAAATTCAGGAATCTGCAGAGAAAGCAGGAAAAACTCCAAAAGAATTTGTAGACGAACTGGCAAAAAAGTTCAAAGAATCATGGGGACTTCTCAACATAAAACCGGACAGATTCATCAGAACAACAGACCATGACCACGAAAAACTTGTTCAGGAAGCAATAAAGAAATGCGACAAAAAAGGAGATGTCTACCTTGGAAATTACGAAGGATTTTATTGCACGGGCTGTGAAGCATATTATACAGAAAAAGACCTTGTCAATGGTGAATGCCCGATCCACAAAAGACCAATTGAAAAATTGAAAGAGCCAAGCTATTTTTTCAGGCTGAGCAAATATGAAAAATTCCTTCTGGAACTATATGAAAAAAATCCAAAGTTCATAATGCCTGAAGCGCGAAAAAATGAAATCATAAATCGTGTGAAAGAGGGTCTGAAAGATTTGAGCATTTCCCGAACCAGTTTTGATTGGGGAATAAAATTCCCTCTTGGCGAAGGGCATATAGTCTATGTTTGGTTTGATGCACTTTTCAATTATCTGACGGGCTCCGGAAAAAATTATGAATACTGGCCGGCATCAGTTCATCTTCTTGGAAAAGACAACTCATGGTTCCACACAGTTTACTGGCCGGCGTTCCTGAAATCAGCAGGATACAAATTGCCAAAAACAGTCTTCGTTCACGGCTTCCTGACTTTCAATGGACAAAAGATCTCAAAATCTCTTGGAAATGTAATCTCTCCGAAAGTCCTTGTTGAAAAATACGGCGCAGACACGATAAGATATTTTGTATGCAGACAATTCCCATTCGCAGAAGGAAATGATGGAGACTTCTCAGAAAAAGACCTTATAGCGCGAAATAACAACGAACTTGCAGATAAACTCGGAAATCTCGTAAGGCGCGTAGCCGGACTTGCAGAGAAACACGGAATAAAGAAAACAGAAAACAAATTGCTCAAAAAACTAAAAGCAAAAAAAATAGAAACTCTTGCAAAAAACTTTGAACTTGACAAATCATTAAATTTGATTTTTGAATTCATAGACAAATGCAACGAATATGTCCAAAACAAAAAGCCATGGGAAATCGACTGTAAAAACCGTGAGCAAGTCCTCTACGAACTTGCAGATTCAATAAAAGCAATTGCAATTTTGCTTTGGCCATTCATTCCTGCTACAAGCGAAGAAATTGCAAAACAGTTTGGCTTTGAAATAAAATCAGGCGGGATTTCAGAAATAAACAAACCTCTTAAAGAAAGTAAAATTAAAAAAGGGGAAATTCTCTTCAAAAAGATAGATTAA
>CAZJIV010000006.1:0-24333 GCA_964546165.1 Candidatus Woesearchaeota archaeon | reverse complement strand
TCTTAAAGAAAGTAAAATTAAAAAAGGGGAAATTCTCTTCAAAAAGATAGATTAAGATGGAACCTGAGAACATTATTACAGGAACAGTAAACTTTGATGAATGGATGAAACTTGACATCCGTGTAGCCAAGGTCAAGAAAGTCGAAGACATAGAAGGCGCAGACAAGCTTTTCAAATTAACTCTTGATGTTGGACCTGAAATTGGAGAGAGGACAATTTGTGCAGGGCTCAAAGGGTATTACACAAAAGATAAACTCAAAGGAAGAAAAATAATATATTTCTCAAATCTAAAACCTAGAATGCTAAAAGGAATCGAAAGTCAGGGAATGCTTCTTGCAGCTTCAACCGAAGACCACAAAAAAGTTTCCTTGCTTCAGCCGGACGAAGATATTGAAGTTGGAAGCAGAATCGGATAAGCACAATAATTCTTTTAAATCAGAGTTTGTCCCCTGAAAAATGATTGAAGGAGTTTCCAGAGTTTTCTACGAACCAGAACTTAACAGACCGGTTCCGAAAAGAAGAGACGCAACGAGGTTCTTGAGAGAAATTCCAATTAAAGCGGTTTTCAGGTTTCTTAGCGCAACAATAAGGGGGGTTACAACAAATGATGACTCCGATGTCAGGCTCACAGCTTTCCTTTCAAAACCTTACATAATAGACAGAACACTGTTGGGACTTGAAGATTATCACCATCTCTGCGAAGGAGATTTCAGCATGATAATATATCCGAGCGAAGGGGAAATCAATCAATATGTTCTGAATCCTGAAACAAGTTTTTTCTCAAATGCGCACCAAGATTCAGAAACAGTAATTGTTAACGGCCTTAAAAAAATAATCCTCAACGAAGAATTTAAACCCAAATCCTTAAAATTCGGAAAAGGCAGTTGGGGAAGATCAGATTTTATTTTCAATTATGTTGATGGAGGCATATTACTGAAAAAACCAATAGATAAATATAAAGAATTCAATGATTACCTTGATTATTCCGAAGAAAGATTATAAAATATTGGAATAATCACTTACCGTACATCCTGTATCTTTCCTTCCTTTTCTTGAAGAGTACATCCAGCAAAGAATATCTGTCAGACCTTGAATCATAGGGAACCCCCATGACTCTTGCCGCAATTTCTTTGTAAGCTCTTGCAGGTTTGCTCTTTGGAAAAACATGAACAACAGCATCTTTGTAATTCAAAGACTCTTTTACAGACAGGTCCTCAGGGACCATTCCAAGAATCGGCGCTTCGAGCATGTCCTTGACAGTTTCAGGCTGCATTTCAACAGCATCTTTTCTGACGCGTGTGATTATGATACCCAAAACAGGAATTTTCATCTGCTCCGCAAGCTTGATTGTCTTCAAAGCATCTGTTATTGCGGCAATCTCTGGGTTTGTAACAACAATGAGTTCATCAGCCAAACCAATTGCAGAAATTGCTTCAGGTCCAAGCCCGGCAGAACTGTCAACAATGACATAATCAGAAATCCTCTTGAAATCTTCCTTGAAATCTTTTATCCTTTCAGGTCTTATTTTCTTAAGTTCTTTTACAGAAAGTGAGGAAGGCATAATTTTCATTCCGGACTCATGTTCGTAAACAGCTTCATAAGGCTCTGCCTTTTTTGTAAGAACATGATTAAGGTTTATTGGAACTTCCGGAGAATTCAAATGAATTCCAACATTTGGCGTCGATAAATTTGCATCTACAACCAGGACATCTCCTCCAAAGTGATTTATTGCTGCTCCCAGATTAATAGCAGTGGTAGTTTTGCCAACTCCTCCTTTTCCTGAAGTTATAACGATAAATTTTTTCATTTTAATTCCTTATCGGAAAATAAAGCAAAGATTTTTTACTTTGAGAGAAATTGTTTAGTTGTACTTATAAACTTTTCCAACATGCTCGCATAAATTTTCAGTTTATCGAGGTTTATGTTGACTTCCTCACCGCGATAAATAACTCTGAGTGTAACATTTTTCCTGAACTCACCAATCCTTTCTTTTCTCAAATCTTCAAGTTTTCTCAGCATCTCATAGAATTCAATCACCTCCATGAAATTTTTGTCGGTCTTGAAGAGTTTTTTTACCTCCTCCATCTTTCCCAGAGGACTTGAAGCAATAACAAATTTCTTTTTTGACTTTGAAGCCGCGTGTTTTAGGATGTTATCAATGCTTGTCTCAATCATTCTTCTCCACCTGAACAAAAGATTCATGATCACATCGCATGTTTTTGTATACTTAAGACTAACATAAAGAAGATGGTCTGCCCTAATTTTTTCCTCAATTATATCTTCCATTTGTGAAATAGAACTAGATTTAACTAAGGTAATAGTCTTTTTATATTTTCCTATTATATACTATTCTATAATAGTTAAAGAAAGTGGCTATTTTTGGGTGTTCTTTGGAAAACTAAGACTTAATTGGATAATTTTATCAATGCTTCAGCCAAATCTCCTGTTTCCTCAAGAGCATTTCTCGCCTCTTGTTCACTGCATCCTGTATTTTCTATGAGGGTCTTTACATCCTCTTCATTAAAGCCTTTTTCCTCTTCAACCTGAAATTCTTCTGCTTCACCGGAAATCTGAAAGCTCTCCTGCCCCTGCATCTTTATCTTCATTACAGAAGGATTATTTATTATAATTTTACCATCAGGCTTTTCAATAACAACTCTCAAAGCATCAATTTCTACCTGAGACATTCCCATTTGCCTCATCAAAGCATTCATCCTTTTTGGGTCTAAATTTGGAAACATTTTACTTTATGAACAATCCAAGGCCGATTCTGAATGCAATCAACAGAATAATAAATACTATGACATGCGTCGGCTTAAGGTTAAACAAACTGCTGTATTCTTCCTTGAATCTTACAAGCCCTCCATATCCTGAAGGAAGATTAATCTGATTATCTGCCATTTTATGATTGGTTTAATTACAGGAGAGCACTATAAAAAACTTACTGTAACATTGATAAATTTTAAAAGATAGGAATACTGAAGTAATACATGTTTAATTTTAAAGAATCTGAAGAGAAATGGAAAAAACTCTGGGATGAAGAAGGAGTTTACAAATTTAATCCAAAAAGCAAGAAAGAAATCTACTCAATAGACTCGCCCCCGCCAACAGTTTCAGGAAGAATGCACATAGGGCATGCTTTCTCATATTCCCAGTTTGATTTTATTGCACGCTACAAAAGAATGAAAGGATATGAGGTTTTCCTGCCCTTTGGAACAGATGACAACGGACTTGCTACAGAAAGGTTGGTGGAACGCGAGAAACATGTAAAATCCAAAGACATGACAAGAAATGAATTCATAAAATTATGTCTCCAATTCCTTGAAAAAGAAAGACCTGAATTCACGCAGGACTGGAAAGACTTGGGCATAAGCTGTGACTGGGACATTTCATACTCAACGATAAGCGATAAATCAAGAAAAATCGCGCAGTGGTCATTCCTCGACCTTTACAAGAAAGGAAGAGTTTACAGAAAAGACGCGCCTGCAATGTGGTGCCCTGAATGCCGAACAGGAGTCTCTCAGGTTGAGGTTCAAGATAAAGAAATAGACTCTTCATTCAATGACATAAAATTCAAATTACAGGACGGAAAAGACTTGATAATTGCGACAACACGTCCGGAACTTCTGCCTGCATGCGTAGCGGTTTTCTACAACCCGTTGGATAAAAGATACAAAAAATATAAAGGAAAAACCGCAAAAGTTCCGCTGTTTGATTTCGAAGTCCCAATCCTTGAAGACAAAAGAGCAGACCCTAAAAAAGGAACCGGAATCGTTATGTGCTGCACATTCGGAGACCAAACAGATATGGAATGGCAAAAGGCCTATAACCTTCCAATAAAAACTGCAATTACGGAAAGCGGACACATGACAGAGATTGCGGGAAAGTACAAGGGACTTGAACTGAAAGAAGCGAGAAAGAGAATGATTGAAGATATGAAAAAACACGACTTGCTCGTATCACAAAAACCAATAAAGCACATCGTTAACGTGCATGAAAGATGCGGAACAGAAATTGAAATTGTAAAAAGCAGGCAGTGGTTTGTAAAATATCTTGATTTAAGGAAAGACATGTTAAAATGGGGAAAAGAACTTAATTGGCATCCAAAATTCATGAAACATCGTTATGACAATTGGATTAGGGGGCTTCAATGGGACTGGCTCATCTCAAACCAAAGATATTTTGGAATTCCATTTCCTGTCTGGTACTGTGACAAATGCGGCGAGGTCATTGTTGCAAAAGAAGAGAATTTGCCTGTTGACCCGTTGACAGACATGCCCGAAGCATGCCCAAAATGCAAGTCAATAAAAGTAACACCTGAAAAAGACATTCTCAATACCTGGTTCACATCCTCATTAAGCCCACAACTTGCAATAGAACTTGTCAAAGATGAAGACGCAAAAAAGAAACTTTTCCCGATGTCTCTCAGACCTCAGGCACATGACATAATAACATTCTGGCTTTTTAACACAGTCGTAAAGTCCCGGTTGCACTTTAACAAAAACCCTTGGAAAGATGTAACAATTTCAGGATTCCTCACACTCGGCGGAGAAAAAATGTCAAAATCGAAAGGCAATGTTGTAAAGCCGCAAAAAATCATGAATGAATATGGCTCAGACGCACTGAGATATTGGGCAGCATCATCAAAACTCGGAGATGATTTTGAGTATCAGGAAAAGGATGTTATTACAGGAAAAAAATTCACGACAAAACTCATCAATGCATCAAAATTTGTTTTCATGAATCTGAAAGACTACAAGCCAAAGAAAACAGAAATTGTGGAAACAGACAGGCTTTTCCTTATTCAGCTAAATAAGTTAATTAAAGAAGCAACAGAAAATTTTGAAAACTATCAACACCACAGAGTCAAATCAGACCTTGATGCATTTTTCTGGAAAGTCTTCTGTGACAATTACTTGGAATTAATCAAAAAAAGAGTTTACAACGGAAGTGAAAAAGAAAAAGAATCTGCGATGTTCACTCTTTATCATACATTGCTCGCAATTATCAAGATGTTTGCTCCAATCACACCCTTCATAACAGAAGAGGTCTTTCAGGAAAATTTCAGGGAAAATGAAAAAGACAAAAGCATTCATATCTCGGAATGGCCTGAAGAAATTGAAATTGAAGGCAAAAAAGATGATGACAAAAAATTTGAAACTCTTCTAAAATTAATAACAGACATAAGGCAAAAAAAATCAGAAGCAAACAAACCTATGAACTCGCAAATTAACCTAACTCTTGAACCAAAGAGATTTGAAGCTCTCAAAGATTTCATGGATGACCTTCAGGGAGTCTCAAACGCAGTAAGTGTCAAGCAGGGAAAATTCAGGGTTGAATTTTTGTCTTAAAACATTTTATAAATTAACAAGATTTAATTTCTTAATGAGGTGGAAACTCCCCGTCCTGATTGCAGTGATTGTAATAATTCTGGGCACAGCAGCATTTTTTTATTTTCATTCTAATTACCAGAAACAAACCTCTTCTCAAAACTTAGGAAATTCTCAAAGCCCAAACATTTCACAGAATTTACAACCGCAAACATTGACTAACGGAGAAAAAGTTTACACAGACAGACAACTGCTCGCAATGGCTTCTTCATACAACGCATCCGAGGGTTTATCCCTTGGAGACGGAAAATACAAGACATCAGGACCTCAAAAAGGATATGTTTACTATTGCAATACGCCGACTGCAACAGGAGGCGGAGCAGAAGGAAAAGCCCCTTGGATAATAAATAATCTGTGGTATCCTTCACAAAAACCCCACGTTCTTGGGGACATCACCTGGAACAATGCGGCATTATTGGAGATAATAAATGGAACAAGAAGATTCCTTATCGGAAATGGCTTGCCGCTCAATTTGGGAACTGGAATTTTCCCAATACAAAAAACAGATCCGGCATACCAATACGATGCAAATCCCAATAGCATAAAACCGCATAATGTCACACTTGAAATTCCGCTCAACCCAGTCTATTCAAAAACTCCAAACTGCATGAGGCAAGGAGGAGAAATTGGGGTGATGCTGACAGGAGTTGTTCTTTTTGATGCAATGGACGCCGATCAGAGAGACGCAGTAGCTCACGAAGTTCAAGATTCTTGTGATGCTCACCCACAAGAAGCTGGAATTTATCATTACCATAGTATAAGTCCCTGTTTCACAAACATAAGCGAAAAACATATTCTCGGCTACGCCATTGACGGTTTCCCAATCACAGGCCCGGAAGTTGCTCCTGGGAAATATCTCAACTCTTCAGACCTTGATGAGTGTCACGGAATAACGAGCGCAATAACTGCAGAAAATGGAACTTCCTATATTACATACCATTATGTGATGACCTATGACTTTCCTTACTCAATAAGCTGCTATCGCGGAAAGCCTGCAGATTTAACAAAACAAAACCCAACAGATTCACAGACCCCTGGTACAGAGAGTTCCCCGCCACAGGCTGCAATTGACGCATGTAAAATGTACTCTGTTGGAACTTCTTGTTCTTTTGAAATATCAGGCGGAACAACTTATGCAATGGTCACAGGAATATGCCAACAAACCACCTCTGGAATTGCATGTCTTCCCCGCTCATAAAACAGGCCAAAACTTAATTTTATAAATATCCATATTCTGCTTAAATCATGGCAGCAACAAAATCAGAAACAGGAGAGTTGCTTGAAGAGCTCGAAAGCCACAAGGGAAAGCACACCGAACTTATCACAGTTTATATCCCTGCAGGCTATGACCCAAACTCTGTGCAAAAGCAACTTGAAGCCGAAAAAGCTACTGCGAAGAATATCAAATCGACAGCAACAAGAAAAAATGTCATTGATGCTCTTGAAAAAATAATTCGTGAACTAAAACCGTTAAACAAGGTTCCAGAAAACGGACTTGCACTATTCTGTGGAAACATCTCTCAGGTTGAAGGACAACAGGATTTGCAGTTTTGGGCATTTGAGCCTCCAAGAACACTTAACACACGATTGTACAGGTGTGACAAGGAATTCGTTCTTGAACCGCTCAAAGAAATGCTTGAAGTTGAAGAGGTCTTCGGATTGCTTGTAATGGACAGAAAAGAGGCGACAATAGGGCTTCTCGAAGGAAAGAGGATTGAAGTTCTCCAGAAAATGACTTCTGGAATCGCGAGCCAGATTCGTGCCGGCGGACAAAGTGCACAAAGATTCCACAGAATTCTTGAAGGGCAGACAAAAGAGTTCTACAAGCGTATAGCAGATGAAATGAAAAATTGCTTCTTTAACCTGCCTAAACTTAAAGGAATAATTGTCGGAGGCCCGGTCCCAACAAAAGACGAATTTCTTGACAATGAATATCTCATGACGCAGTTAAGAGAAAAAGTTCTAGGAAGGATAGACATAGGGGACACGTCTGAATCTGGACTTTGGGAACTGGTTGAAAAATCAAATGAAATTCTCGCACAGCAGGAAATCACAAAAGAAAAAGAAGCAATAAAATCATACTTCACAGCACTGAAAGAATCAGGAGGAAAGGCAACAATAGGTCTCCCTGACACAAAAAAAGCTCTTGAGTATGGAGCAGCAGAAAAAATATTCATGTCCCTGAAAATAGACAAGCCAATACAGCGCGAAATAGAAAAACTCGCAGAAAGTTCCGGCGCAGAGGTAAAAATGATTTCAACAGAAACTGTTGAAGGTCAACAATTCTACAATCTCAGCGGAGTCGGAGCAATATTAAGATTCAAATTCTAAAAAGAATCACAAAGTTAAAATTATAAACGGCCTCATCTTCTTGAATTAATGAAGCTGGGATTAGCAATTCCGACATATAATGAAAAGGAAAACTTGCCGGAACTTATAGAAAAAATTGCCAACGAATTAAGAAAAAACAAAATCAGAGGTGATGTGATAATTGTTGATGATAATTCTCCTGATGGCACAGGCGAACTTGCGGAAAAGCTAAGAAAAAAATACAGATTTCTCAAAGTAGTCCACAGAAAAGGAAAACTTGGACTTTCATCCGCTGTTCTTGAAGGATGGAAAGCTTCTGATGCAGAAATTCTTGGAGCAATAGATGCAGACCTAAGCCACCCTGTAAGCAAGATTCACGAACTGTTTGAAACAATAGAAAACAGCGATGCAGATTTTGCAATAGGAAGCAGATACACAAAAGGCGGAAAGATTGAAAACTGGACCTCAAAAAGAAAACTCATGTCAAGAGGGGCAACAATGCTTGCAAGACCTTACACCAAAGTAAAAGACCCGATGAGCGGATTCTTCATGATAAAAAAGGAATGCATAAAAAGAGGAAAGATAAATCCAAAGGGATTCAAGATACTTCTTGAACTCATAATCAAAGCAGATTACAGAAAGATAAAAGAGATACCGATAACGTTCACTGACAGAACAAAAGGAAAAAGCAAAGCAGGAACAAAAGAAATATTCTATTATCTGCAGAACTTAATCGGATACCTGCCGTACAAAAAAACAGCCTTTGGAGAATTTGTAAAATTTGCGGTGGTTGGGGGAACTGGGACTTTGATTAATCTCGGAATTCTGTACCTCTTGACAACTGTGGCAGGAATTTATTACATGTTGTCCGCAATTTTTTCATTTCTCGTAGCAATGACAAGCAACTTTTTCCTGAATAAAATATGGACCTTCAAAGAAAACATAAAATCAGATGTAGGAAAGAAATATGTCAAATTCGGAACAATAAGCATCATCGCACTGGGCGTAAATCTGACATTCCTTTACATCTTCACAGAAATCGCGGGAATTTATTACCTTATATCACAGGCCCTCGCAATAGGCATTGCCCTCATAATCAACTTCCTGGGGAATAAAGCATGGACATTCAAAAAATAAAAAAGAAGTATGCAGTAATTGCATGCATCGCAATCCTCCTGATTGTGGCGCTTGTTCTTTACCATTCTCCCCTTTTCTCAGGAAAGTCTCTGGGGCTTGACACTCCAGGACACTTGAGCAAAATATCCTACATAAAAGAATTCGGGCTTGGCACGAGCTGGAATATGGATTGGTACAATGGAATTCCTTTTCTGCAATTTTATTCTCCGCTTTATTATCAACTCGCTTCTTTTTTCTCAAACATAATCTTCGGCGCAGAGTTGCTTCCATTTCTCAGCATTCTTTTAACTGCAATCGGAATATTCTTCCTGATAAACTATTATACAAAAAATAAAACTTACTCAGTCATATTTTCGCTATTCTTCCTGTCCGTCCTGTGCACATCTTATTATTTCATATCTGTTGGGAACAATCCTTATGTCTTCGCCCTTTTCACAATTCCGTTCACTCTGCTCTTCTTAGAAAAATCCCTGAAAGAAAAGAAATACAATTTTCTGCTGTATTCGCTATTTTTTGTAATTGCATATCTTGCGCATATTTTCATTGCGCTTGTACTCTTCATGTCTGTCTTCATACGCATAACCCTTCATGTTTACATGAAGAAGAAACATTTCCTGAAAAATTTCATAAAAGAAAACTTCATTTACCTTTCAATACCTCTCTTAATGTCCTGCTTCTGGTTCCTTGAATTCCTCACCAAAACAAAAAGTTTTGTAGGCGACGGAATAGGATATGTTCCTTCATTGAGCAATCTGTTTGGATTCGGCAACTATATAATCTGGGGAAAGTCTCCCGGAGAAATTGGAATTCTGCTTGCACTATTTGCACTGTCTCTGTTTTTCCTTGTGAAATATTTCATTAAAAAAGATGAAGGAATAATGTTCTATTCAATAAACTCATTCATATTCCTAGCGCTTCTCGGAGGCATCTTGGGCAGATTTTACCCCACGGGAGTCGGAGCTATAAGATTTATACTGCCTTTCACAATAATCGCAAGTATCTTCTGCGGGATAATATTCGCAAAGCAATTCAAAAACAAAAAATGGATGATAATCGCCCTCTCAATTGTTCTGATTGGGGCTTTAATCTGGAATTACACCATAATAAATGAGAACTACATATATCATAGTTATAGTTCAAACTATGACAGATTCGGAGGAATGACAAAATACGTATACACCTCTCCCGATTTTCCTGCGGCAGAAAATTTCACAAATTACAGGTTCGGAACCTCAAGATATGTATTCGCTGAAACCCTCAATTATGAGTTCCCATGGCAAAGCCAAACGTGGGGATATTTTGACCAGGGGATGTTAAACCCATCTGGTTTATACAATTTCCGTGACGTGGTGTGGTCCTCAGACCCCCTGAATGAAACAATAAAGTACCTTGACGATTACGCAATAAAGTATTTTGAAATAGGGGGTCCGGACTTGGCATTTGACGCAAAATTCAACGAAAGTCCTGAGTTCACTTTAATCATGCAGGACAATACAACATTCTCTGACTATGCCTTCAAAATTTACAGGTACAATGAAGCAAAACCAATTGTATCAATAATCTCCGGAAACGCAACAATAAACACCGAAAATTACTCGCTGAACCGTCCAAGCCCCGATGAGCTATTAATAAATTACAGTTTCTCAGGAAAAGAACAAATTTCCTTCAAAGAATCATTCCACAATTCATGGAAAGCAAAGGATATTGTCTCAGGAAAAGAAATTCCGATAAAAGAAACCCCGTTAGGATTTATGACTCTTCAGCCGGAAAAAGGTTCAGACCAAATTAATATTTACCAGACAAAAACAACCGCACAGAAAGGAGGAATTGCATTTTCAATCTTGGGAATAATTCTTGCTTTTGCATACAGTTTTAAGAACAAGCTTAATTTTCTAAACGAAAAGAAGAATTAAACATTTCAAAATCCTTTTAAACATTCAAGATTTTCAAGATTAATGGATATCACATCAGACACTGCAAACGAAATTGATGATTCAAGGGAAAAAGAGTACTCAAAAAAAATTGAGGCGATTCTTTTCATATCTGCAAGGTTCCTTTCAATGCAGGAACTGATTTCATTTTCTGATTTAAACCCCATAATCATAAAAGAAATTCTTGAAGATTTAAGAGAAAGGTACAACAAAGAGGATTCTGCAATTGAAATTATTGAAAGAAACGGGTTGTGGAAGATGGACATAAAAAGAGAGTTTGCAAACATAACAACGAAACTTGCCTCCGGAAACTCAGAGTTCTCCAAATCAGAACTTGAAACTCTTGGCATCATAGCATACAAACAGCCAATAAAACAATCAGTCGTGATTAAAATAAGAAGCAACAAAGCTTACGATCACATAAAAAAATTCGTTGATTTAAATCTTGTAAAAAAGAAAAAAGTCGGACACACAAATGAGCTTTCCCTTTCAGATGAATTCTATGATTACTTCAACCTCTCAGGCGCAAAAAGCAAAGACTTCTTGAGAAATCCGGAAGGAGAAGAAAAAAATGGTTGAATTCATAACAGTAGTATATTTGTTTTACATATTCATATCTCTGTACTTCCTTACCCTTTACATCCTCATCTATTTCCCAAACAGAAAGGATTTTTTTTCATTCCCTAAACCAGAGAGAGAGTATTCCTTAAGCATGGTAGTTCCGTGCTATAACGGAGAGAAGGACATAGGCAGAACAATAGAAACTCTCCTGAAATCGGACTACCCCGGACTAAAAAAGATAATAGTTGTGGATGACTGTTCCACAGACAATTCAAACAGCATAATAAAAAAATATGCAGACAAATATGAAAAAGTTCAGCTTGTCAGGACCCCAAGCAATACAGGAAACGCCGCAGGAGCGAAAAACTTCGGAGCAAAATTTGTAAAAACAGATTTAATTGGATTCACAGACGATGACTCGTTTCCTGCGCAAGACGCAATTTCAAGAATGGTTGGATTCTTCAATGAAGAAAAAGTGGGGGCCGTGACCTCGGGAATACTTGTAAAAAACGACAGAAGAACATTCCTTGAAAGATTTCAGGCAATAGAATATAGGATTATAGTCTTTACAAGAAAACTCCTTGGGTTTGTTGATGCAATTTACGTAACCCCTGGACCTCTTGCAATGTACCGAAAAAGCGTATTTGACGAAGTCACAGGATTTGACGAGAAAAACATGACTGAAGACATAGAAATAACATGGCACCTCATCAAAAAAGGCTATCTTATAAGAATGAGCCCCTACGCAAGAGTTTTTACAACAGCTCCTGACAAATGGAAAGTGTGGTTCAGGCAAAGAATCAGATGGAACATCGGAGGAGTTCAGACTGTCAACAAATACAAGAGTGCCTTCTTAAAAAAAGGTATGCTCGGAAGTTTCGTGCTCCCCTTCTTTGTTTCATCACTTCTTATAGGGGTTTCTGGAATAGTGGTATTGCTGTACCGACTGATAAGAACATTGGTCGTAAGATTCCTGTCAACATCCTACTCAATCCAGGCGCAAACAGCTATAATAACTTT
Organism: Candidatus Woesearchaeota archaeon; assembly: GCA_964546165.1. Lineage (GTDB taxonomy): Archaea > Nanobdellota > Nanobdellia > Pacearchaeales > GW2011-AR1 > JAKLIN01. Next base: position 11,984 of record CAZJIV010000006.1, on the reverse strand, counting down.
CAATGATATAAACCTCCACCCAAATGTTCTTCTGCTGTTTGGAGTGCTCCTCATGGTCGTGGGATTGGCATTTACACTTGTTGCTCTCAAATACACTCGCCCACCTGAGGGAGAATTTAAAAAGATAGGGCCTATAAGTCTTATAGGATATCTGTTTGTATATCTGCTTACACAGGCAATACTGCTTGCTGTTTCAATATACAAAATGATGTTCAAGAAGAATTATTCATGGTAAAATGTTAGGAAACAAAAAGAACGTGTTCTGGGAAGCATTCCTAATAGCTACAGTTATCTTCATTCTCGGACTTTTACTGGGACTATTTCTGGAATCAAACAGGCTTCAAAGTGTAAACGATTTTTATTCACAGGCAGAAGTGTCCCTGCTCGATTCTGTGGCGCTCTCTCACTCTATAGATTCAGGAACAGACTGCAATAACATGGTAAGTGCCACAATAACATTCGCAGACAACATCTACTCAGAAGCGCAACTGCTGGAAAAATATGAAGACTCCGGAAAAATTACAGATAGTATAAAAATTGCTCATGCAAAATATGACCTCCTCAGAACAATTCTGTGGCAGAACTTAATAACAATAAAAAACAAATGCCCCCTCACATCTGTAAATACTGTTGTCTATCTCTACGAATACAATCCTTCAGAACTGAACAAGAAAGCACAGGAGGATGTTTGGTCAAAAATATTGCAGAACTTAAAAGCTAAGGAAGCAAATAATGTAATTCTCATACCCATAGCGGTAAACAGCAATCTCGCTTCTTTGGACGAATTAGTAAAAAGGTTCAATGTAACAGAATTCCCGGCAGTTATCATAAACGATAAAGAGGTATTGTACAATTTGCAATCCACCGATGATATTGAAGCTTACATAAATTCCACGAATTCTAAAAATATGAGTGCAAAACAGGCATAATTTTAGTTATTTTTCACCACGAGAATGTTTAAAAAATCCTTATAGGATTATTATGCATGGAAAGATGCTTCAGGTGCGGTATTTCTTCTGAAAGAGTTCCTCTATATGATGCAATATCAGATAAAGAGATAGTAAAAATTTGTGAGAGCTGCAGCATAAGAGAACATATGCCGGTAATCAAAAGGGTTGAGTATTCAGAAAAACCTGAAAAAATGCCTACAGTGCGTGAAAGGCTTTCATATATGTCAGGAATAAATCCAAAAGAAAAAGAAAGAATTACAAAGTCAAACGAAGAAGATAAAAAACTCCGCGAATTAGCAAACAAGAGGTACAAGGAAGAAATAGCAAGTTCAAACGCCAAGCCTGATACTGCAGGAGAAGGGGGCTTAGTAAGGAATTTTCATTGGATTATAATGAGGGCAAGGCGTTCAAGGCATATGACACAAAAACAGCTTGCAGACATGATATCTGAACCTGAAGAAGCAATTAAAATGGCAGAGCGTGGTGTACTGCCTCGCGAAAGAGAAAGGCTTGTAAAAAAGATTGAAACTGTACTTAAGATAAGAATAAGCAGTCTTCCCGAAGTTCCAAAAGTTCTTCCGGAGCCAACACCTACAGAAGAAATCCCTGAAGAAACAGAAGATGAAGACCTTGACTTGAAAAGCAAGGAGAACAAATGGACCATCATGGACCTGATTAGATTCGGAAGGAAAAAGAAGAAGAAACCGGAAGAGGAAGATGCAGAAAACCCAGAAACCGAAGAGTTGGAATTCAAAAGAGAGGTTTCAGATAAATAAGCTCACAATTCTAAAAACAATTCATCTAAAATTCCTTTAACCTGTCTGTGATTTTCCTCTAATTTCTTGAACCTGCGTTTTTCTTTTTCAAAAGCCTTTGAAGTGTCCTTCTTATATTTCTGAAGCATACTCTCATAACCCGCCCCTGACTTCTCCCCATAATCTTTTAGCATCGCTCTAAGATGCCTCTTAATCTGGTCCTTATTTATCTCCTTGGGTTTATCACTATGCCTCCAGCAATAATCTTCACCGTCTTTAACATGATTGCTGCACAATTTGCACCTCTTTGCCATTCTAACCATAAGAATAAGAAGAATAAAAATTTATTGGTAAAAGGTTAACTTTATAAACTATTTTTAAGAAATTTCTTTATGGAAGTTAAGATATTAAGCAATTCAAAAGATGAGATTGAAGTTGAATTGGACAATGTTACAATAGCCGAGATTATGAGGGTCTATCTGAACAAAGACTCTGGAGTTACATTTGCAGCATGGAAAAGAGAACACCCAACAAAGAACCCTGTCCTACTTGTAAAAACAAAAGGCAAAACAGCAAAAAAAGCAATTGATGATTCTGTAAAAGAAATTGAGAAAGACCTTAACAAAGCTGAAGAAGATTTCAAGAAATTGAAATAAGATTATTCTATAATTCTGATACATATATTCTTATAAATCCAAAAGATAACAATTGCTAATGGGAATTGCAGAATCAGACGGACAGATTATAACACCGGAAAAAATAAAATCAATGCTTGAAGAAAAAGCGAAAGATGGCAGTCATGTAAGAATTATGGTCGTAAGGCATCAAGGAAGAACACACTACTTTGTAAATCCTGAAATGAATGAGGATGGAACTTTCTCGGCTTATCTTGTAAACTCTCATCCAAACCATGTTTCTGTAAAGTACCTTGATCAGGCAGAATCAATAGAATATTACGAAGCATAACAATTCTTATTAACAACAAACTTCTCAGAGAAACATGTCATCAAAAGGGAAAATTTCTACAGGGAGTTATGATTTGAACAAATGGCTTTATGGTGGTTACGAGCGTGATACAATCACAATGATTGCAGGACCTCCGGGAAGCGGAAAAACAAACTTTGTTGTGCTTGCAGCATGCAGCCAGGCAAAAAAAGGAAACAGGGTAATTTTCATTGACACTGAAGGAGGGTTCAGTGTAGATAGAGTAAAACAAATCGCAGGAGAAAATTTTGAAGAGATTCTAAAAAATATCCTTATTCTAAAACCCACAAATTTTGAAGAACAAAAAGAATCTATTAATACACTCCGTGAAAAAATAAAAAAAGAATCCGCAAGCCTCATAATTGTTGACGGCATGGCCATGCTCTATCGTCTTGAACTTGGCGACAGCAGGGGTGATGATGAGCAAATCCGCAACACAAACAGGGAAGTTGCAAAACAAATGAGGGATTTAGCAGAGATAGCAAGGAAACAGGAAATTCCAATAATAATCACAAATCAGGTTTACACGCGCTTCATACCTGAAGAGGACCTCAGAAAAGGAGATGAAAGAGAAGTCAACATTGTCGGGGGAGACCTATTCAAATATTGGAGCAAATGCATAATTGAACTCTCAAACGACAACAAAAAGCGCAGAGCATTCTTGCTGAAACACCGTTACCTCCCACAAAAGGACATTTTCTTCGAGATCAGAAATCAGGGAATTTTCAAAAGAAGAATGTTCTGAAAAATGCAACAATTCTTATATACCATAAAAAAAGTCGAAAAATATGGAAAATGTTTCAATATACGAGCTTATGTGGAGAGCCGAAGAAACATTCATAGATACATGTGGTTTCGGGAGTCTTGAAGACAAAAGCAGATTAAGTGACGAAGAACTTGCTAAGCGTTCTGCAGAAAATATTGAGTTCATGCAAACGGTGGGCGCAGGACTGGCAAAGGAAATGCCAATCCCTTTTTACATAACGCCTTTCGTGGAAAAAGAAATGTCTAATGGAAATGCAAACAGGTTCACAAAAGAGGAAATAAAAATCAGACATTCTCTTGTAAGAAAATTCAGAAAAGCAAAAAGGGTGATAAATATCGAGGCAAAATATCCTGAAGATTATTGGGAGGTCATCCAGAAAAATCAGGATTTAAGAAAACAATACGGATTATCTCCCACAGATTACAATGTTATGGCATCTGTAATGACAGTCATATTGAATTCTTCTGAATATGTAAATGTAATCTCAAACGATGTAAAAGCGCTCATAGCAGGAAAGAAAATGGCTTACAGAGAGGGAATTAGAGATTCACTAAAACTGTTTTTAAGAGAGGGTCCGGATTCCCTTTCTCTGTTTAAATAGATAATTAATTATACAACTTTAACATTAAACCAGTGAGGTTTTTACAATGGAAGATGTAAGATTTTCTGTAATAAAAAAGATAGCAGATACAAACTTCAAATACAAGAATATTCAGCACATTTCAAGAATAGATACAACCTCACCGCCAAGCGTTTTCATTGGAAGCAAACTGCGTTATCCTCAGGTCAATGTCGGTATCTTGTCCCCTCTCGAACATGATGAAGAAGCGTGGCTTTATGCAAGTGAGAAATACTGGGCAAACAACAACTTCCAGATTAATGACGTTTTAAATCTGAGAAACAGTCTTCTGAATTCGAGATTTCGCTCACAGGTCCAGGATTCAAGAATGAACAAGAGATTTCTGCAGATAGCACAGGACATTGCTGTAGCTTCAAAACCTGTTGATGTTGACATTGAACTAAAAAACAGATTAAATTTGCAGGGTGGCAAGGACAGAGTCGTTACACCTCATGGAATGCGCGCATCTCTAAAACAGGCAAAAATAACAGAAAACGTAAAAATAGATCCGAAAGTTGACCGCGTAATGAATGACGAAATAAAATCAAGTGAGGGAATTTCATACTTATACAAAAACAGGTTTGATGAATACTCTCTAAGCAAAATTCTAAGCGTAGGTGCACTTGGCTTGAAAAAAGACAAACGCCTCGTTCCTACACGGTGGTCCATAACCGCAACAGATGATACAATTGGAAAAATGCTCCTAAAGGAAATAAGGGATTTCAAATGGATTGAAAACTACCAATTGTTTTTTGGAGAATTTCTTGGAAACCAATACATTCTCCTTTTCTTTCCTTCAGTTTTCAGTTATGAACTATTTGAGCTTTATTTGCCCGGAAGTTCATGGAACCCTTCAACAGAGATAAAAGCATCAACAGACTCCGAGACTTATTCCGGAAGAAAAAATTATGCTTCAAACACGGCAGGCGGTTATTACGCGGCAAGGCTTCCAATTCTTGAATACCTCAAATCAATAAAAAGGCAGGCAGGAGTTCTTGCAATAAGACTCGAAACTCCGAGTTATTGGGCTGCTTTGGGAGTCTGGGTTGTACGTGAATCTGTGAGAAAGGCAATAAACAGCCAGGGAATTGAATTCGACAATGAGAAAGAACTTCTTGAAATGGCAAAAACAGTGAGCATGAAAAGATACAACTTTGACCCTCAGCAAATCTTTGACAAAAGCACTTTATTGAAAACAATCAGGACCCAAAAAAATTTGACTCAGTGGTTCTGAAATATATCCTATAAACCCGAAACACTTATAAAAGAAGTTTTACTCGGTTTTTCATGGCAGTAAAGAAAGGAGACACAGTAAGCGTAAATTACGAGGGTAAACTGGACTCTGGGGAAATATTTGACACCAGTTATCACGGAGAACACAATCACCCAATCACATTCGTAGTCGGAGAAAACCAGGTCATAAAAGGTTTCGATGACGCTGTTATAGGAATGGAAATAGATGAAAAGAAATCTTTTTCCATAAAACCTGAAGAAGCTTATGGATTAAGAAGGGAAGAACTCGTCCGAGAATTCCCAAGAAGCCAGATTCCTCTTAAGGACGAACCAAAGCCGGGCATGATATTGGCTCTCGCAACACCGGACGGACAGCAAATTCACGCAGTTGTAAAAGAAGTAACTGCAGACAAAATAGTTCTTGATTTGAACCATCCTCTTGCAGGAAAGAATCTCAATTTCACAATAAACGTTGAGGATATAAGGGACAAGGAAGGAAATTCAAAAGGTGATGAAGAAGAGGAAGAAGATGAACACGAACATGAAGAATCTCCCGAAGCTGAAACTCCTTCCGAAGAAACACCGGAAACACCACAGCCTGAAGCTGCTGATATTCCACAACCTTCAGAACCTCAATCTGAAGAAAAGAAAGAATAATCCTAAAATCTCAACAAAAATAAAAGAGATTGATAAAAAATAAATTAATTTTAAGCCGTCAGAAAGTCAGTTTAATCTCTGTCTCTCCTAGGGCCTCTGTCTCCAAAATCTCTCCTTGGACCTCCCCTGTTAAAACCTCCACCCCTGTGGAAATTGTTTCTTCTTGGTGGTCTTGGTGCGTTTGGGTCAAAAGGCTTAGCTTCTGCAACCTTAATTTTTCTGCCTTCAACTTCTTTGTCATTAAGTTCTGAAATTGCTTTCTTTGCAGCCTCATCATCTGAGATTACAACAAACCCAAAACCCTTTGATCTTCCGTTGAATTTATCCTTTAAAACCGTGATTTCTTCAGTTTCAAATCCTGAAAAAACTTCCTTAAGCTTAGATTCATCAACGCTGAATGGCAGATTGCCAACAAATAACTTCATCTTCAATTACCCCCTTACATCAATTAAGTATAATAGAAATCTCAATATATCTTACTGCTCCATATTTATCTTACAAAATAGACACATTTCATGCATATTTAAGGGTTTTGGTTATTATTTCCCCTCTTCCTTAACTTCAACAGTATGCTGAGGGGGCCATTTCCCTTCTTTTATCAGTTCTTCCTTCTTTTTTTCATATTCTTCTATTCTCTCCTTATTCTTGTCACAATCAGGGTTAAAGCAGAATATCCAGGGCCTCTTCCCGCTCGCCAGACGCATAAGCAAAGGCCACCCGCAATCTTCACAAACTTTATCAGTCTTGATTATCTTTCCATTCGGAGGCAAACTGTAAGTGTTCTTGCAGTCAGGATATTTATTGCATGCAACAAAATATCTCCTTGTCTTCTTTGAATACATAATTGTCAAATCACCCTGATTGCATTTAGGACATTTAATCAAAGCATTTTCCTTTTTTTGCTGTTCTCTGAACTCAATGTTGGCTTCAAGAAGCGCTTCTCCAATCTTATTTTGATTTTTGTTAAAATGCTCAAGAATCTGATTTATTGAACCCTCGGCAGCCTTGAGGATGCTCTCTTCCTTCTTTCCAAAATCCTTTTCATCACCTGAGATTAAACCCATTTCCCTCTCAAACTGTCTTGTAAGTTTTTCATCAATTATAATCGGCGAATATTTTTCAAGCGTAGAAACCAGAGAAAGCCCAAGAGGAGTTGCCTGTATGCTCCTGTTCTCAATATAATTCCTGTCATAGAGCGTCTCCAAAATTGCAGCCCTCGTTGCCTTGGTCCCAAGATTTCTCTTCTCAAGTTCTGACAGGATTGAAGCTGGAGAATAACGCTTTGGCGGCTGTGTTTCTTTTTCCTCTGTACGGACTTTATTTATCTTGAAATTTCCGTTTGTATCAGGAATGTCTTTTTCATCAACCTTTATTGGATAAATTTCCATCCAGCCCTTTTTCTTTATTTCAGAGCCGCCAAGAGAAAACTTCATGTCCTTGTATTTTGCAGTAATAGTTTTCCTGTCAACAACAGCATTCTCGCAGAACAAAGCAATAAATCTCCTTGCAATCAAATCATAAAGCTTAAGGTCTTCTCCTGTAATCTTAACATTACCATGCTCTCCTGTCGGATAAATTGAAGGGTGAGCTGAGTCCGTTCCTTTTCCTTCAATAGGCGTATCCCTCTTTATCAATTTCTCAGCATGATATCTTTCAGCCATCTTTTTCAAAATATGTTTGTAATTTATTGAAGGCGGCAGTTTCTGGCTTGAAGTTCTTGGATAAGATATCAATCCGTTAAGATACAAAGACTGTGCAATCTGCAATGTCCTTGTTGGCGTCAAACCCAAAACCTTGTAAGCTTCCATCTGCAGTGCAGTCAGGCTAAAGGGAGGATTTGGCTGAATAGACTGGCTTTTCTTTTTAGTTTCAGCAACCACAGTTTTCCCTTTTAATTCCTTGAACTTCTCAAGTTCTTTCTTGTCAAACAAATCCTTCTCATATTTCAGTTCCAGATCTTTCTTATTCTTTATCGTAATAAATGCCTGCCAATATTTTTTGGATTTGAAAGCCTGAATCTTATTTTCTCTCTGGACAATTATATTCAATGTAGGTCCTTGAATTCTTCCTATAGACATTATCCTGAACTTACCTGTTGTCTTAATAGCATCCATCAAAGCCCTTGAAAGATTTATTCCGTAAATCCAGTCCAAGTAGTGTCTTGTCTCTCCTGCAATTGCCTGACCCCAGTCAAGATGTTTTTGCTTATTGTCATAAGAATTGTTCAATTCTGCAGATGTCAAAGTAGAATACTTCATTCTGTTTGCATCAGGCTGCCCGCAAAGATACCTGACGATATTGAGCCCTATGACTTCTCCTTCAATATCATAGTCTGTAGCTATTGTAACGCTGCTTGCACCTTTTGCAAGTTTCAGAATCATATCATAAAACTTCTTTGTAAAATCTCCTTTGATAACAAGATATTTTGGAGCCCAGTACAAATCAAACACAGGAATTCCAGAGCCTGAAGTTTTCTGAGTCAGGGTATAGAGATGTCCTGCGGCACATGCAACAATAATCTTCTTCCCGTCACGCTCAACTTCATAATAATAAGTTCCGCCCATGGCTTTCCTGTTGGATTTTCCAAGTGAAGCTGCAATCTTTGCAGCCGCCTGTGGTTTTTCCGTGATTATGAGTTCATAGCCGTTCTTCTTCAATGTTACTTTTTCAGGCTGGTAAAGAACTTTTTGCTTCCTTGTGGATTTTTTTGCAGTGGTCTTTCGTTTAGAAGTGGATTTTTTCGTCTTTGTCTTAGAACCGGAAGCATTTCTTGAAACAGGCCCCTTGTACTCTTTTTCAACAGCATGCTTCAAATCATTTTCGTTTACAGGAAAATATCCCTCAGCACTTTTCTGTTGTGCAGAGACTTTCTTCTTTTTGGGAGGCATACCTTAACATGAAAAACAGGCTTTTTTAACTTTCCCATAACGCAATAATGCTTAAAAGCATCTTCCATTTTAATTTTTCATGGGCCTCAAAACAAAAATAGCAAACGTCGAACTAAACTCTTACATTTGCAATGCTTCAGGTCCTGATGATGTAACTTACGAGGACCTTATAAAAATAGCAGAGTCTGATTCTTCCGCAATAACAATGAAATCATGCACTCTTGAACCGCGTGAAGGCAACGAGAAGCCGAGATACGCACGGCTGCCTTTTGGCGCAATTCAGAGCATGGGGCTACCAAATCTTGGATATCAAGAATATGTAAGAATAGCATCAGAAATAAAACAATACAAAAAGCCGGTTATTGCCAGTGTTGCAGGAATTTCCCCTGAACATTTTCCAAGAATGGTAAAAGCATTCCAGACAAGCGATGTCAGTCTCATTGAAATAAACCTAAGTTGTCCAAACATTGTGGGAAAACCCCAGATTGCTTATGACTTCGACGCAACCGATGAACTTCTTGATAAAATTTCTAATTTAGGATACAAGCCAATAGGATTGAAATTACCTCCATACCATGATTTAATCCACTTTAGAAAAATGGCGAGAATAATAAAGAAACACAACATTTCATTCATAACATGCATTAATTCAATTGGGAATTCTCTTTTCATAGACCCTGAAACAGAAACCCCTGCCATAAAGCCAAAGCACGGACTCGGAGGACTCTCAGGAAGTTACATAAAACCAATAGCTCTAGCAAATGTAAAAATATTCCGCGAACTTCTCGGAGATGAAATATCCATATTTGGAGTGGGAGGAATAAAATCTGGCAGGGACGCATTTGAATTTCTTCTGGCAGGGGCCGATGCAGTGCAGGTGGGCACAACATTTGAACGCGAAGGACCATCCTGTTTCCAAAGGATAAAAAAAGAATTTGAAACCCTAATGCAAAGAAAAGGTTACAATTCCGTTCGCGAAGCGAGAGGAAATCTTAAGTATCTTTGAAAAATTATATAAATGAAAAAAGTCTGAACTTAAAATAAGATGCTAACTTCATTTATCATACTAATTATACTTCTCGCAATATTTTTTCTATGGATTCTGCCAACCTTTCATGGAGCTCCTTTTGAACCAAGCACAAACAGAGCACTTGACAGGATAATAAGTTTGTCAAGCATAAAACCTTCGAAAATAAAAGAAAATAAAAAAATAAAAATCGCAGACCTTGGTTCAGGAAACGGAAAAATTGTCATAGAGTTTGCAAAATTCGGATGTGAGGCACATGGATTTGAAATAAATCCGCTTCTTGTTTGGATTTCACGAAGAAAAATAAAAAAACTTGGCCTTGAAAAGAGAGCATTCATTCACAGAAAAAATTTCTGGAAACAAGATTTTTCGAAATTTAACATAATAACAACTTTTCAAATAAATGTGATAATGCCGGATTTGGAAAGAAAACTTAGAAAAGAACTCAAAAAAGGAGCAAAAGTAATCTCTAATCATTGGAAGTTCCCAAATTGGAAACCCAAGAAAACTGTCAAAGACATTCTCCTTTACGTAAAATAAGCCAGTAGAATAATTTATAAATAACAATTTACTAATAAAACAATGAAAGGTGAACAAGCCCCAATAATAGTAAAAATTCTTGCTATACTCTCCTATGTTTCTGCGGGACTTCTTGTTATTTCAGGAATTGCATCACTTGTCGCAAGCGGACGCATAAGTTCCATGCTTTCTTCCGTTCCTATCCTAAGCATAATAGGAGCTCTTGGTTCAGGGCTGTTTATTACACTTGCAATAGTATTGATACTCTTTAGTGTTCTTTACTTCTTTGTAGGAAGAGGTTTATGGAACGGACAGGGATGGGCAAGAACTCTGACCATCGTGCTTGCTATTCTTGGTTTCCTTGGTTCACTTGGCGCATTAACAACAGCACCAGGAATAATCATCCTGATATATGACGGTGCAGTTGCAGGATATTTGCTGTTTGCCAAAGATGCAAAAGAATTTTTCAAGAAGTAATTACAACTCGAAGATTCTCTCCTTTTCAGAAACATTTACGACAAGCGTCTTTCCTATTCTGTCTTCAAAACCGCTTGCCTCGTGAATATGAGAGTTTATTGAAATATCCGGCTGGAAATATTCTATTGCCTTCCTTATTGCCACTGAGCCTTCAAACCCGGAAAACTCTGATTTGGTTCCCGCAGGATGCATATGGGTAACCATTATTTTTTTCTTCAAACCCTTTATTTTGTCATGACTCCTTTTTAACAAATAAAACATCTGAGATTCACTTAATGGCTCTGGTCCAAAAGGTCCTGCACCGCCAACCCCAAAAACTCCAAGATTCTCCTTGACAAAATAATAACCGTGAATATTCTTTGCATTTCCATAAAGTTCGGCAAGAAAATCTATTGATGCAAAAGAATCATGATTCCCGGGGACTAAAACAACCTGCTTGCCCGCTTTCGCAAAAGGTCCTATAATGCCTTTTACATCGCCGTCAAAAAAAGTTAAATCTCCGGCTAAAACAACTAAATCCACATTTTCATTCTCTGCCTTATCTGCAAGCTTCTGAATAAATCTTCTGTTGCCATGAATGTCTCCCACAGCAAGTATCTTCATTTTTTTATCCATAAAAATAGATCTCAAAAATGTTTAATAAAATTATCTTTTCTTCTTTCTGTTAGCTTCTTTCAAAATATCCTTGGATTTTAATCCAATGGTTCTCTTGTATAATGTAAAAGAAACTATGACAATCCCGGAAACAACAAGAACAAGAAGGAAATAATAAATCACATAACCGAGAGTAGTTTGTTTGAAGAATGCAGGAGTAATGCTATTGAAAAAATTAAATAACCCCCCCACAATACTCGAAGAGTCATATGCCTGATTGGGAGAGTCTGAAGAGGAAGGAATACTTTTTTCTGTTAAACAAACCCCATTGTCACACCCAAACTCACACGTTTCAAAATCTGTATAAGTCCCAAGAACACAAATCTGAACATTTCCGTCAGTGCATATCTTTTGCCCATCAGTGCATGTTTCATTTGTGGAATTGCTTGCAATTCCTCCCCCTGCTCCCCCTCCTGCTCCGCCAGAAGGACTTGCGGGGTTTACAGATGGAGGAA
>CAZJIV010000005.1:5991-26753 GCA_964546165.1 Candidatus Woesearchaeota archaeon | reverse complement strand
CAGCAATGCTTTTGAAGTCTGCAAAAATCAATTGCGCTGTTTCTGGTCTGAGGTAAGATTTTATAGAATCACTGACAACAGGCCCAACATTTGTAGTAAACATTGGATTGAATTCTCCCTTAACTTCAAAATGAGGGTCCTTTTCATATTTCTCCGCCTCAAATTTGTCAACCTTAAATTTTTCTTTTGTTTTTTTATTCACAACAGCAATATCAACAAAACTTTCAACATGTCCTGAGGCTTCCCAAACTTTCGGATTTGTAATTATAGCCCCATCAATTCCAACCATATCTTGCCTTTTGTAAACATGAAATTTCCACCAAAAATCTTTCAAATTCTTTTTTACCTCTGCTCCCAGAGGGCCATAATCCCAGAATCCTGAAAGCCCACCATAAATTTCTCCCGAAGGATAAACAAAACCTTTTCTCTTGCAAAAAGTAGCCATTTCATCAACAGAAATTCCCGTCTGTTTTTCCCCTTTAACCTTTCCTTCAATTTCATTTACAGCTTCCGTTTCTTCAATTTTCTTTTCTTCTGCAGTCATCTTCATTTTCTCTATTATCTCCTTAGCCTTCTTCTCTGCTTCTTCCCTGTCCTTGCCAAGATAAGCAAGTGTTTTTGTTTTAACCTTGCCTTCAACACGCTTGTTCTGATTAAGATAAAAATATTCTTTCCCGTGAACTTTTTTCTTCACAATGAAAGCCATAAAGATTTTTGGGCACTACAATTTATAAAACTATTCACTCACCCAAAACCTTGATCAAAATTCTCTTGTCTCTCTGCCCGTCAAACTCTCCATAAAATATCTCTTCCCACGGTCCAAAATCGAGTTTTCCGTCAGTTATTGCAACAGTTGTTTCACGCCCCATCATGGTTCTCCACAAATGTGCATAAGCATTATCCTCTCCTGTAAGGTTATGGTTGTATTTTCTCAGGTCTTCCATGTGCATCGGTGCAAGTTTTTCAAGCCAATTTCTGAAATCACTTAACAAACCAGATTCATTGTCATTAATAAAAACAGAAGCGGTTATATGCATCGGATTAATAAGAACAAGGCCCTCTTTAACGCCGGAATCATTGACAACTTCCCGGACCTTATCAGTTATCCTTACAAAATCAATTTTCTTCTCGGTATTGACTATAATGTGTTTAGTATAAATTTTCATTTTTCTTCATGTGCATGCAAAAATCTAATTGCTTCTTCAAGAATTTTCGGCTCTTCTTTTTCAAGGAAATGTCCCCTTGCTTTTTCTACAATAATCCTCGAACCCAAATCATTTTCAAATATTTTATGGTCTGAAACAGGAACATAGGGATCATTGTCTGAAAAAAGCGAAACAAAATTGTCGCAATGTTCATGTATCCTGCTAAAATCTGTTTTTGTATTAAGCCATGGATGAGCAATCTCCATCTCTTCAGGTTCAAGATTTATCAAATTAAACCATGGAGCAACAAAGAAGCAACCGCCAATTCTTTTGTATTTATGCAACTTCTCAAGATACCTGAGAATAGTCTGACAGCCAATGCTGTGCCCAATGAAATAAGTTTCCTCGTCGACATCCTTAACATTACTCTCAAGATATTTGACCCATTTCTCAATAACAGGAACATCTGTATCAGGCATATCAAATACTTCCACTTTTAATCCATGCTTCTCCAACTCTTTTTTCAGCCAAGGAAACCAAATGTCCTCTGAACTCTCACTCCATCCGTGAATCATATATACTTTTTTCATTTCACCTGTAGTTTTCTTTTACAATAAAAGCGGAGACCGGGATTCGAACCCGGGAAAATTCGGGCTGCAACCGAATGCAGTAACCACTGTGCCATCTCCGCATAAACCAAAATATGATTTCATATGGTTTTAAAATTTTGTATTCTTTATCTCTTTTTAAATTCATAAGAATCTTTTATTTTCAAGGCCAAAAATGCAAGCAATATCATTGGAAGGCCAAAATAAAGAAACAGGGACCTAAAGGGCAAAACAAGCAATAAAATCGCAGCAGGCAAAGAACCAAGGAAACCTCCGATAGTCGTTGCAGTTGCATAAGGACCATAATACTTGTCTCTCTGATTCTCTTTAACCACGTCCATGAAATAAGCTTCTGTATTTGGCTCAATCATTGCAACACCCAAACTAGCAAAAACAAGAAGAACGCCGATTATGTAAATATTAGAAATAAAGAAGCAAGATATTGCAAAAACACCCAAAACTGCAAATCCTATAAAGAAAAGTCTCTTAAATCCATTGTCTCCCGCAAACTTACCAAAAACATATTCAAATAAAATCAGAGGAACAGTTACAGCCGCAAGAAAGATTCCCACAAACAAATCACTTTGTCCGTTCTCTACAATGTAAATAGGCATATAAACATAAATAAACATCCACCAAAAGCCAACAGCCATATTGAGAAGATAAACAATTAACCTCTCTTTCTTAGAGAAGAAACTCAAAAGAACCTTTAACACATTTTTATCTATCTTCTTGCTTACTCTTTTATCTTTTATCTTGAAAAAATCAAAGGCGAAAATCGAAGCCAAAATCAATCCGGCAGCAATAAAAAAGACGCCTTTGAATCCCTGAACTTTTGCGATATATCCTGCTGCAAGAGGTCCAAGCAACCATGCAATGTTCCAAAGTGTAAATATTATTCCTTCGTTCTTTGAAACTCTTGAATCCTCTGTTTCATCACGCACAATAATCCCAAATACATTTATGTTAAGACTTGTGAAAATTGAAATCAGAAGTCCAATACCAATTACCAAATAAATGCTCGAAAACGCTGAGAATATTGCATAAGATATCACAAAGAAAACAAGGGATGAAATGAGCATCTTTACCTTGTTCCCTTTCTCAATAAGAGGAATCATGAAAAGATAGGCAAGCACTTCAATAACTGTGAAAAGACTTGTCAAAAAACCAACAGAAGAAGTGCTATGCAAAAATGAATGAAGATAAAGTGCCCATATAGTTGACACCATTGAGGCTCCTGTAGAATATATAAGATAAAACACCCCTAATTTTGCAATAGGACGAAAGTGTCTGTGTCTAATGTGCATTAAACCTATAACAAACTCAGATTTTTAACCCTTTCTTAAGAAACTCCCTTAAGAAAAAAGTGCGGGGGACAGGATTCGAACCTGTGTAGGCACTAAGCCACTGGAGCCTAAATCCAGCCCGTTTGACCACTCCGGCACTCCCGCATTAATTCATGATAAAATTCTGGTTTTTATAACTTTAGAATGCAGGGGACAGGATTCGAACCTGCGAACTCACTAAGAGACAGGCCCCTGAAGCCTGCGCGTTTGACCACTTCGCTACCCCTGCACGAATTTTGTATTAAATCCTACTATAAAAACTATTTTATTCTAAGCAAGGGAAATTCAGAAATCTCTATTCTCACAACATCCCCCTTCTTGAGTTTTATTTCTCTTATGGAATCAATTGCAAGAACAGAGTTTGTCTCAGGAATGACCTCAACAAAATCTCCTTCTCCAATAGTCAGACTTTTTGTATTAATATTTGTAATCCTTCCTTCATAAGGCTCGCGCACAACCATTTTAATAAATTTGTCCTGAGAACTGAAGGGTTCACCCCCCGCAGATTTAAACCATGCTGTAGAACCGGTTCCGGTAGAGAATATCAACCCGGAAGATTTTTGATATTCTTCACTGCTATCAAACTTAATCCTGTACTTAGAAATCAAAAAAGCTTTTTCATTTGCAATAAAAACTTCATTAAGCGCAAGCAAAGGAATTGCTTTGCCATTCACAGAGATTTTTATTCTTTCAAGCTTTTCAGTTTCAAATTTATCTTTTAATTCTTCAAGTTTATCAAAAATCTTGTCATGATGAATTGTTGTAAGAAAGCCTTCAGAAGTTTCAGGCGAAGAATTAACAGCAAGAATTGGCTTATCTGTAAGATAGTGTGACGCTGAAAGAGCTGTTCCATCACCGCCAATAGCTACAACCAAATCAACGTCCTGAATTTCATTTTCTGAAAAAGTGTCTTTCCACGCATAAACAACATCAAAACCCTCATTTTCTATGATTCTGCAAACTTTTGATTCTTCTGAATTCGGTGAATGTTTGCACACAACAAGCAATTTCATAACCTTTAGTTTAAGTGGTAGTATAAAAATCTTGGGGGTGTGAAGTTAATTACTTTGATTTTTCTTCAGGCTTCCCTTCAGTTTCTTTTTGCTTTATCTTGTCTTCAAGTTCAAGCTTTTCTATAAGTTCTTTGTATCTGTTCCTTATTGTAACCTCAGTAATCCCCGCAATGTCTGCAACTTCCCTCTGCGTCTTTTTCTCATCATTCATTAAAGCAGCAACATACAATGCAGCAGCTGAAATTCCAGCAGGACCCCTCCCGGATGTTAACTCAACGTCTTCAGCTTTCTTCAGAATCTTAAGAGCATCATTCTGTGTTTTTGGTGAAAGTTTCAAAACAGATGCAAACCTTGAAATGTAATCCTTTGGAGAACTTTGCTTTATCTTGATTCCAAGTTTCCTTATGATAAATCTGTAAGTTCTTCCGATTTCTTTCCTCTCAACATCAGACGCAATTGCCATTTCATCAAGTGTTCTTGGAATATTATAACTTCGGCAAGCAGTATATAAGCAGGCTGCAATAACAGATTCCATGCTTCTGCCTCTTACCAAGCCTCTCTGAAGAACAAAATTGTAAATCCTTGCTGCTTCATCACGAACAACATTAGGCAGATTGAGATAAGATGCAATAACTCTAAGTTCAGCCATTGCAAGTCTAAGGTTCCTTTCAATGCTCGTGGAAACTCTTTCCTGCCATTTCTTTAATCTAAGGAATTTTCTTGTCTGTCCAGGCTCAAGGCGGTATATATCAGAAATCTCTCCAACGTTTGTTATAAGCCCTTTATCGAACTTTTGCATGCTTATTGGAGCTCCACCACGGCCTTTTTTCTCAGTTTTATCAAACTTTCCGGAGACATCGGTCCCCGAATCCACCATTTCATCTTCTATAACAAGCCCACAATCGTTGCAAATAACTTCGCCTAGCTGCGGATCATGTGTAATATTAACACTTCCGCATTCAGGACATCGTTTTACAAAGGCCATCTTGAACCAGAAAAATTTTAAGTTTTATTATGGTTTATAAAGTTTTTGCCTTTATAAAGTTTTCTAAATTTGTAGACAAAAAAAGTGGTAACTCTAATTTATAAGTATTCCATTTATTACGCCTTCTTGTGTGGGCCTGTTGGTTATTTTTGCCCTTCCTTTATCGGTTTCCACAATAGTCCCCTTTGTAAGTATATTCTGCCTTGCAAAGAACCTATTTGAAGGTGTTTCAAGAACATTATTGATCTTAGCCTTCACAGACTTCCCTTTTTCCTGAAGGTTTATTGATTCCCCTCTTAACATGAATACTTTCCTGTTCCCGCCTGTAACTTTCTGGCTTTTCCTTCTATCTTCGCCAAGCTTCGTAATTCTTCTCTGTCCCATCCTTTCATAGAACTTTTTCTTTCTTCTAGCCTGATATTTCCCGCCAGTTATCTTTCTTCCAAGTTTCATAATATGAATGCAAATTTTTGATTTAAATAACTTTCTAAAGTAAAAACAGAATCTAAAATTAAACCTACTCTAGCCAATAGAAATGTTTATAAATTATCCAACTACAAATACGTTATGGTTAATGGAATTGAAAGACCTTTGGATTTACTGAATAATTCAAAAGGAAAAGAAGTCCTCGTACAGTTAAAGGGCGACAAACAGGTTGTCGGAACACTTCTTGCCTTTGATATTCACATAAACTTGGTCTTGGATAACATAAAGGAAATCGAAAACGGCGAAATAAAGAGAAACCTCGGATTAAGCTTCTTGAGGGGCGACACAATAATATTCATTTCTCCAGCATCTACTGCATTAAGAAAAGATTAAGAATAAAAACTCTTTTTCCGTATTCTTGTTATGTCAGAAAAGATAAAAGTAACATTTCTTGGTACAAGTGATGCAGTTCCAAGCATTAAAAGGAACCATACTTCCATTTTGCTAACTTACAGCGAGGAGAACATCTTAGTGG
Organism: Candidatus Woesearchaeota archaeon; assembly: GCA_964546165.1. GTDB lineage: Archaea > Nanobdellota > Nanobdellia > Pacearchaeales > GW2011-AR1 > JAKLIN01. The sequence continues at coordinate 20,695 of CAZJIV010000005.1, read as the reverse complement.
ATTGTGGTGAAGGAACACAGAGACAATTCAAAAAAGCCCATTTAAACATAGGAAAAATAACAAGAATTCTGATAACACACTGGCACGGAGACCATGTCCTTGGCCTGCCCGGAATTCTCCAGTCTTTGGCTCTCAATGATTACAGCAAAACACTCAAGATATATGGACCCAAGGGAACAAAAAAAGCTGTTTCAGAAATGTTGAGAGTATTTCCCTTTAAAAGAAATTACAAAATTGAAGTACGTGAAGTAGAAGGAAAATTCTTTGAAACAAAAGATTTTGTTTTAGAAGCTGAAAAAATGACTCATGGAGCCCCATGCAACGCATATTCTTTTCAGATAAAAGACAAAATAAGAATAGACAAAGGAAAATTAAAGAAAGCAAAAATCAAACCGGGCCCGATTCTCCAGAAATTGAAAGAGGGCAAATCAATCTCCATAAACGGAAAAAAATATTCGGCAGCATCCCTCACTTACAAACAAGAAGGGAAAAAAATCTCATTTATATTTGACACATCAATGAATGCAAAAATTACGCCTTTTGTAAGAGACTCAGATTTACTGATCTGTGAATCTTCATTTAGCTCAGAACTTGAAGATAAAGCAAATGAAAAAATGCACCTGACATCAGAAAAAGCAGCAGAAATTGCTAAGAAATCAAAATCAGAACACCTTATTTTAACTCACATAAGCCAGCGCTATGAAAATGATTCTGAGAAAATCCTCAAAGAAGCAAAGAAAATCTTCAAAAATTCTACCCTCGCAGAGGATTTAATGTCCTTAGAAGTACAATAGAAAAGTTTTAAATTAGTTATTTTACCATAATTATAAGGTTAGGCCCCTGTAGCTCAGCCTGGATAGAGCATTAGCCTTCTAAGCTAAGGGTCGCAGGTTCGAATCCTGTCGGGGGCGTTTTCTTATTGGCCATTCTGGAAATAAGTTTTCCATTCAGAATACAATGCATAAACTCTGTCTGCATAATCAACACCTTCAGTATTCGCACCAAGGAAACCCCACCCAATTCCGGCAAAGCCTTTGCTGTACACTTTCCCGGTATGGTAAACACTGAGCATGCACTTTATCAAATCTTCAGATTGGCTTTTAGAGGCACATTGCGAATAAGCAGTTGTTCCAGAAATTTGGTCTCCCAATTGCTCTGAATTCCCACTGAAAGCCTTGCCAAGGATATTAGAAACAGTTTTCAGCTGCGTTGAATATGGAGCAAAGGAAACAGTGCCCACATGATACCCCAAAAGATAATCTCCGCTTGGATTTGTTCCCCATGAATTATCATCAGCAATTGCAACAAGAAGTGCCTTGAAATCAGAAGAGCTTATTCTTGCGGTGCCGGTATAAGAAGAGCTTCCAAAGTATTTTGTATAATTTCCAATTTCGTTCACACTTGAGGCAAGAGGGCAAATTTGTTCACAGTAAGTTGGCGCAGTTCCAACCCCTTGAATGCTTATTTGATTGGTTAAACAGCCACTAAAACTATTATAGCCATAATCTGAACATGATTTTTCAGTATTTGTATTGCTTCCCGTTGATGGAGCCGTTGGAGCAGCACCGCTAGCATCAACTCCGGAATCTGTCTGGGGTGCAGCACTTGAAGCAATCTCAGAAGTTTTGAGAGTATTGGTGTGCGAACAGGAAGAGCAGGATGAAGAAGAAACTGACTGTGTACAAACTTGATAACTGGACAGAGTTGTCGTTGGAGGAAAGTTAGAATTGCACACTTCTTCTGAAACAGACTGTGCTCCTGAAGTGACAGAACTTGTCGCAGAGGCTCCTGTATCTGTTATTGTTGCTGAGGTGCTTATTCCCGCATTTTCTGCAAGAGCCTTGTAAATAGAATTAACATTTGGAACATAATAATCATCGCCGCTACACCCATAACCATTATATCCTCTTAAAGCAGCATCCCACCCAGTGTAAGTCGCAGAGAAATGATTTCCAGAGCTGTCAGTGCAATAAGAGCCATACTGACTCCATGGGAAATTATTCTGCTTGCCTCCATAACTGGTGTATCTATTATGGAGAATCAAAGCACCGCACTGAACATTCTTGTCATAATTTGAAGCTCCGAGAATTGCATCAGGACTGTTTGCAAGCGACGAATCTATGCCCTTGCACTCCTGATGATAATAAATCTGCATCAAGCCATAAGAAGGATCATTTGCATTTTGAGCCGTCGCCTTGCACTCTGATTCGCGTATCAAAACTGCAAGCACAAGCAGAGGGTTCTCATCATATTTTGTTGCAGAATTGTAAACAGAAGTCGCTATCTCATCGCAACTAGGAGTGCCTGTATCTGAACATTGGCATAACTGATTTGTATTGCCAACATGATTAGTCTTGGCATATTGAACTGCATTTTTAACAGTCTGTAATGTTATCCCTGAATTGGCTCCGGGGGCAACTGAAGTTACAGAATTTGTTGTACCCCCACTCGAAGAAGTTCCTGAATCTCCTCCATTACCAGTCTCGGACTGTGTGCCTGATTGGGGACTCGAAGTGCTTGCCGGAGCCCCGTTATTTGAACTGGAAAGTTCATTCTTTGCAAGCTCAGCATAAGCATTTCCCCTAAGCAACAGCAATTCTCCCTTCTGATTATTGTAGAAAACCCTGTCAATTATTTTATTGACATCATCTATCTTTTTCTGAGGGTCTGGTTCAGAGTTTATTCCCTTCACAGCACTGTCAAACTGATCATTTGTAAGATAATTTGAGCCGGAAAGTATTGAAAGATAAGCATCCTGAACACTCTGAAGTGTATTTTGTCCAACTGTTGAAGTGGTTCCGCTTGCAACATAAGACCCTATATCCGGAGAGGTAAGAACATTCTTAACACTCTTTGTGTCAAGCCAGCATCCAACATTGGTATTATCACAATATCCAACTTCAATCCATCTCGCACTCTGAGTTCCTTTGTAAGGATCAGCTCCATCAGGATAACCAGTAGAACAAATTCTTGTTATTCCTTCATTGTAAATCTGAGGATTTATTGCACTGCTTGCCCCTGCCTGTGCATTTGCATTCAAAAATCCGTAAATGTTTGCAGTCCCAGACTCACAGTCAGACTGTGTTGTAATATGAGTATTATTGACTTGTGCTGCAACCGAAAGATTCTGAAGATAATTAATTGCAAGAGAACTTGAAACCTGCTTAAATCCGCAGTTCTCCTGGCCATTAACATTAATGCACATCTGGTCATAGCCGGTAGGTGCCGTAAAGTCCTTTGTCTGGCTTATGGAACCTCCTGCTTTAACGTACCCTGAATCAACAGCTCTCTGTGAAGAACTATCCTGATAATAAGAAGTGCCTGTTGAGCGCTTCATATAAACGCTATAATAAATTCCCTGATTCTTCCCAGCATAAATGTGATAGAATACTTTGTATTCTGAAACAGGAGGAACTGTGGCAGTAGTGTAAGGAATTGTGTCAAAGCTCCCTGTAAATTGAGGTGGTGAGTCAGGAGTAGCCATTTGGTCTAAGATGCTTGTACTGTTTGGAACAGCAAGTGAAGCAAAGTTCTGACAAACAGTGCTGCCAATATTCTGGGTGGATTGTGCATTGAATGCTTTAAGCGCATTTGCGCCATACTGGGTTGTCAAATAGCTTACAGTACTCTTTGTATTTTGGAGTGCATTTTGAACCGACAAGTATTCTCCACCGCCTTGAGTATTTTCTCCAGATATAACGCTTCCAATCTTTGAAGCAAATACATTGGCAAGAGGTGCTGCCTGTTGCCAGAAGAACTGGCAAAGATAGATGCTGTTTATTTCATCACATATTCCTGTTGTCTTTCCCGTATCAAGGTTCTCTTGCAAACACTGAGCATAGTCTTTCTTAATTGAAATCCAATTATCAAGACCTGACTTTACTCCGGTCAGGCAAACAGGTATAACATCAGTTCCCCCAAATCCAACAAAGTTTGGCATGCATAATGCAATGCTTCCGACAATTCCCGTTGAAGCAACATCCTGGACAGGGAACTTACCTCCAAAATTACATCTGCTTGTAGGACAGACAACAGGGTCGCAAACATTGAACAAAATATTGCAATCGCTAGGAGACATAAAATCTTCACATTGAATTGCAGGAGAATTGCTTGCAGGCTGACCAACAGGAATGTTCTGTCCATTAATTATAACATTTGTCAATCCTGAAGGATTTTGTTGCCTTGCTTTTGCAGCAGTCTGAAGAGCCGAAGCGGCTTCATCGACAAGTTGCTTAACTTTGCTTGAATCAGTTAATCCCGGGAAAGAATCATAAGGCTGATTCGTTCCAAGATTTATTGAACGGCAAATGTCGTCTCCTCCGCCAATTCCTTCCTCAATGCCGTTTTGCCCTACATTGCACAAATAGAAACTCTCAATTCTACCAGAAGCATCATAGCTTAAAGTTTGTGTGGCTCCTCCTGCAGGAATACTCTGTTTTACGGCAGCATACCATCCATTCGCAGTATCAAATGGCACAATTGCAGGCATGCCTTTGTAAGGGTCTGTTTCAAAATATTGTATCTTAGGATCTTTGTATTTGTTCTGATAAGAGCTCTCTGAATACTGCTTAACAAAAATGCTAAAGGGATTCTTGACGACCTTTCCTTGTTGATCCTTTGCAGAAGATAATTCATTTCCAACAATCAGATAAGTTCCGGTAACAACACCATCTGTGCTGTAAGTTATCACATATTGCTTCCCAGTCTTTGGATCCTGATGTCCCATGACGTAATCACTATCAGATATTTTCAATGATTGTGCAGAAGATTCAAAATTAGGATTTGATTTTATCCAGTCGCCAAATGTCTGTGTTTTTGTAACAGAAATATCATTCGTCTTCTCAAGTGAACTGACATCAGCGTTTGAAAATCCATACTGGCTTGCAAATGTCTGCTGCTTAACCTCATCACCTGTATTAGTCTGTATCGCCACAAGAGTTGAATAAAGTCCTTGCTTAGCCACAGTTTTCAAAGAATCACTTGCGCTTGAATTTGAAAGAATGTTTGAATAAAGCTGAATATCTCTCGCCTGTTGTACATTGTAATTATTATTCTGATAATTTTTATAAGTCAGAAGTTGGTTCTTTGCATCTGAAACAGAAATACTTTCTTTACTGTTTGAAGGGTTTACAACAGAACTGCTGCCAATCTTGTCAAGGGAAGAACTCACAACTCCAGAATAACTCTGCATAAGGCAATTATTGTCCACATAATCTTGCGATAAGAAAGATGTTGATTTCTTTGTGCATCCTGACTGAAGATTTTTAATCTGGTCCTGTTGGGTTTGCATGTAAGAACTCATCTGATTGACATCAGAATCAATTTTGTCAGAATTCTTTATCAGGCAATCATCCTGTGAATTGTACTGCCCCTGCGAGACAAGATTTGTGCACTGCTGATTCCAATAACTGTTCATCACTGATTGTCTTGCAAGACTTTGGAAACCACCGCTAAGAAGATTTTTCACAGTAAGGAAAGCTCCTGTAGCAACACAGGCTTTCTGCATTCCACTAAGGACATCGCCGGTAACATTCGATATTTTCTCAAGCTGTGCGATTGACTTATTAAGGTCCGCTATTTTCTTCTTTGTCTGGTTCGGATTAAGCTGTATAAGTCTTTTTTCAATTCCGATATTAAATGTAAAATTAATTTCAGAACCTGAATTCGTCGATTTTGGAATTAAAGAAACTTGTGCAAAATTGGACAAATTAACATAAGCTAGGGTAAAGTAATAAGTCCCTATCTGCGTCCTCGTATTAAGCTGCAGGGTTGTAGTATCTGAAGTTAATGAATTCTTTGCTTTTGTTTGTATGGTTGCAGTATTATGAGTCAATGAAACAAGTTGAACAAAGTTCCCGTTATCATCAAAAGTGACTTTTTGATTTTTTGTCAACTCAACAGGTTGACTGAATTTTCCGTCAGAGGACTGCACCAAAATAGTGGCGCCATACTGCGCAAGAGTGGGTTGCTGAACGTTTTGCAGGGAAATCTGGTAAGCCTGCCCGTTTATGGAGATATAATTGCTGGATATTGAAGAGCTGGCAAAAGAAGACAAATCGTCACAAAATGAGATATCTTCGTTTGCATTAGGGAATCTTTGTTTAAAGTTCTCACACAATGTTGTAAGAGTCTCTTTTTGATTAAACAAATTTGCAAGAAGCATGTGCTGATAAAGTGCCTGTTCTCCGAGTGTGTTTGGGTCTGTGGAATAAGTCTCACTTGCAAAACTATTCAGCACAGACTGATAATCTGCTGTCGCGTCTTTATAGTAAGTGCTTGCTGAAGGATCTATTTTTGAGTCTGGTGACTGAGCAAAACCCTTGAACTCAACTTGCGTTCCGAACAAAGTCTGTTGGTCTTGAAAATTTAAATGTTTTATATTCTGACCTGAAACTAAATTCCTTAAGAATAAATCTCCAAGACCTATTGGTGATTTCGCAATATTTCCAAGAGAATTGGTTATTCCTATGCTTGAAACTCTTGTAGGGGTCAATTGCTGAACAAGAGAGGATATTGAAGCTAGTTCATCTCCTGAAAGCTGATTCTCGTTGTGGTTTGGCATTGAAACAAGGACAACAAAAGATTTCGTTTTATCACTATTCAAAAGGTCAGTATTTCCAATATATCCCAAATAAACATAATTATTTCCATTCTGATACAAAAAGTCTCCAAGATTGTGGGTATAATCTGTTCCGCCTATGTTAATGATAACTTGAGGAGATTTCAACAAATTGAAAGTTGTGCTCCCCGAATCACCATTGCAGTTTATAGTAACTTTCTGATAAAGTCCTTGTCCGTCTATGGAAGTAGCAGTACATTTATTGCCGAGGAAACCCTCTCCCTGTGCAACAACAGTTGGATTTCCATTAATCTCGAGTTTTGCCATTGTACCGGGGTTGGAAATACTGTTAAGTTTGATGTTCATATTTGCCGTGCAAGTGTTAATACCAGGAACGGAGAGGTCGCCAGAAGTATCTCCAACATTAAGAGTTACTGAAGAAACTCTATTCAATGAAGAATCATAGACTGAAATTGTTGCTGAATTTCCCTGTATGCTGTCAACTCTCACAAATCCCTTTCCATTCAGGAAGTTGTAAAGCCCGTGTTGATTCTTCCAATCAGAGTCTGTAAGAACAGGAAGATAAAAATTGGTATTTCCCAATCCAAATGTATTTGTTGCATCATAAGTCATGTGTGCTGTGAGAACTCCGCTTACATTGCTAGGCATATAAGATTCATTTGGCTGCTGTTTTAAATCTATGACAACATAACCAACATTGCTCAAAACAGGATAATTTGCAAGTTGTCCGTTAGTGCTTAAGGCTGCCTGTGCAGGATAAAACCCAACGGTTTGGATGTACTTTGAATAACTTCCTGAAAAAGAAATTCTGCTAATAGAATTGACATCAATTGAAGGGTTCATTTGTGTTGCAGCAAGAGGACAGAAAACAGGAACATCCTGCTCCTCAAGAAGGTCGCTCCTTACAACTGTTGGCTGGCACCCCAAAGGGGAAATTTGCAAAATGAAGTCATTGCCAGAACTGCATGTGTCGGCAGAAGATGTTGAAGATGTAAACAAGCTAGTAAAAGGTGCAGTTTGGGGATTTGAAACAGTAAACGTCGCTGAAACAAAACCTCCCAGCAATATAAACATAAAAACGGTCACAACTAAGAAAATACTTCTCTTGCTAATATTGTGCTCTCTCATCATTGTAAATTTATCGAAAGGGTTTTCCCTTGGAATAATACATAATTGCTTTGAAGTTGGGTTATGCTGGTTGGCTTCGGAAGTGAAGGAGCATTTATCACAATCCTATTTGAATTCTGCAAATTGGAATCAACTGCATAATATTCACTCTGCCCCCCTCCGGCAAGGGCATTTGAGATGACCTGTGAAGGAATATTTATGTTAAAACACTGCTGTGTGGTCACTCCAAGAGAGCCAGCGATTCCTGAAGCAGGAACATTCACGCATTTTTGTTGAGTGCTTGAAGCAACAGTTACAGATGAATTTTCATATATGTAAACCTGAACAGTATACTCTCCTTCGCTAAGATTTATTGACCTCTGCTGTGGATAAATAATTGTGTTAGATTGTCCATCGGAAGAATTCATAATTATAATTGCGTTTCCATTGTAAGGTTTCCCATCCAGCTGCAAATCAACACTCATATTGTAAACTCGGTTCAGAGCTATACTAATGCTTCCAGATTCGGTAGTTGAAAACTGATACTTCCCTGTATTATATCCAGGTGCGGAAACCATGATATAACCATTAGCACATTGCGGGAAGTTTCCGTCCAAGACCCCATTCTGGGTTGAACCCACCTTACAGGTTTCACCGACACACTCGTAAGAAATATTCGCATTTACAGGATTGGAATTTGAGTCAAAAACATTAACAACAACCTTCTGAGTTCCCTGATTGCACAAATCAACTTCTGCAGGAGGAGAAGACGTTGTATTTAAAGCAATTCTTGCCTTGTTGCCCTGAACAATTACAGCCATTGGGAACTGGAAAATTTCCTTCCCACTCTGAACAACAGCAAGAACAGGATATTTTATACTGTAAACAAAGTGATAAGGAACAAAGCAGAATCCGAGAATCCCAAGACCGGGCTGGTTTCCTATTGGCTTTGCAATCAAAAAATCTCCTTCAGTAGGATTTATCTCATAAGTGCTTGGCCAATCCTGAGAAGTTATAAATCTCACGCCTTGAACCGGGAGCTTCATTGTAAAATAATCAGAAGTATTTTGTCCTGACTTTATGGATTCAATATTATTCTGAATTGCCTCTTTCAAATTGCTGACAACAGTATTCCCATTCCATATCTGGGGAGAACAAGTAAGATTAACCCCGTCGACAGGAGCGTAATTTCTCAAAGTATCTATTGTGTAATTCTCAAGGAAGAATGTCGTCTGTTCATAATTGTAAACCTGCTGTGCAGTCTTGAAAAGGTTCCCCAATTCGGAGTTCACATCAACCTTGTGTGTTCTGACAGTCGCGGTTTCGTTTCCTTTCTTGATTGTCAGGTCCATCCTAAGATTAACAGAAACACTGCTTGGATTTATTGTGACACTTGAACTTGGAGTCCCGCTGAGAGTTATCTGGAAATTTTGATTAGCGTAAGAACCAAAATTACAATCTTTTATCTTGCTGTCTATAAACTGAGCAAGCTGGTCTTCCATGAATGTTTTATTTGGAACCTGCATTTGAGCTATGTTGTTCCCAGAGACATAAAACCAATAGGGGATTGGATTTCCAACAAAATTGAGCTGTGATGAAAAAGGCATGTAAGTTGAACCCGGCTTGAACTGAGGAAGATAAATGTAACCACCTTGACTCTCTAAAACATTTATCCCTGTCTGTGCATTTTCCTGAATGCATGATAAAAATGTGTTGTAGGTTGCCTGAAAATCAGGAGGGATCTGGTTTGAACTTATTATTGAATTTCTGAAAAGGAAAAAAAGTGCAACTGCCGCAACAACAAAAACCGCGATTATTATAAAAATAGTCACCTGGGCCCGTTTTGAGCCAAAAATTTCTGAAACCCCTCCTTTTCCTAACATTGAACAGCAACGACAAAGAGATATTTAAACCTTACCTGTGAAAAGTTTATTAATAGCGAAATTGTGTGAAAATCAGGGTCCCATAGTCCAGTGGCTAAGACATGTCCTTGACGTGGACAAGACCGCAGTTCGATTCTGCGTGGGACCATCCAAGCAACACTATCTCCTCTTTGAAATCTTCCCGCCTTTTCTTTGTCCCCAAGAATCCTCCAACAGATTAAAATCCAGAGAATTCCTGTCGATTCCGGAAAGTCTGCACAAAGTTACAAAAATCTCTTCAGATAAAAATCTTCTTTCAGAATAATAATTTTTAAGTGTCTGATAATTTACATTCACTCCACGATTGAGCAACTCTCTAAGCGAGGGGCTTCCAATCTTCTGCAAAACATCTTTAAGAAATTCTCTCTGTTTTCCTTTTGCAAATTTTATTCTCATAAAATAACTGCGGCACCACACTATAAAAAGCTTTATAAAACCAAACTCTCAAGAGATATTATGAAAATTCCAAAGAAAACAAAAAGATATTGCCCGTATTGCAAACAGCAAACTGAACAGAAAGTTAAATTAGTTTCAACAGGAAACAAGCGTGGAACCTTGACAAGGGGCTCAATTCAAAGAGCAAAATTCAGAGGTTTGGGAATCGGAATAGGCAATAAGGGAAGATGGGGCTCGAGACCCGCAAACCAGAAACACAAAAGAAAAACTAAAACAACTAAAAAAACAAATATAATGTATACCTGCACTGTATGCAACAAGTCCAAATACCAAAAGAAAGGACAGAGAGCAGGTAAACAAATACAAGAATAATGGCACAGGCAAAGAAAAGGAAAAAGTTCTATGATGTTGACATGCCCCTAATAAGGAAGGAAACAAACCTAATAGCATTCGACTCATCAGAACTTGAAGGAAGGACAATAAGATATGACTTAACAAGGATGCTTAAAGGAAAGAATGTAATTCTCACACTAAGAGTTCAGAACAAAGATGGAAAATTCGTTGCAGCCCCAAGAAAAATAGAAACAATACACTCAAGCTTAAGCAGAATGGTTAGGCGTGGTACGGATTATGTTGAAGATTCATTTACCGTAAACTGCAAAGATGCAAAGATCTTGATAAAACCATTCCTCATAACAAGAAGAAAAGTTCACCAGTCCATAAGAAGATCTCTTAGAAACAAAGCAAAAGAAGAGATAACAGAATACTTGCTTAACAAAAAATCTGATGAATTATTTGAAGAAATAATCAGAAATCAATTCCAGAAGCATTTAAGCTTGAGACTCAAAAAGATTTATCCCCTTTCATCTTGTGAAATAAGGGTTCTTGAAGTTAAGGACTCAATAGAAGTTAAGGAAGAAAAATCAAAACCAGATAAGGAACCCGGGAAAAATCTTTCTGAAGAAATTGAGAATAAAGAGTAATCACTCCTTTTTCTCTTCATCTTTCTTTTCCGAATCTTCGCCTTCTTTTTTATCCTTATCCTCGCCTTCTTTCTTGTCTTTGTCGTCAGAAGATTCCTCAGGCTTGTCCTCCTTGATTTTCTCAGGAGCATTGAATTTTACAATTCCTCGGATAAGCAAGGGAACAGAAAGAACATAAACTAAAAGAGACCTCCAACCAATATAGTGCCACGTAAAAATTGGCTGAATTGTCAAAACAGCCCAGAATAAAATTCCAAAAAATCTTTGTGCCTTTAAATTTCCATCAATTTTCTCTTTTGGCTTTGGAGGAGTTTTGGGTGCAGGTGGGTTTTGTGCAGGAGAAGGAGACTTTGGAGGAGCAGAATTCTGGGAAACGGGCTTAGTAGCAGGAGGTTGAACAGGAGCTTTCGGAGTATTTTGAACACTAGGCACATTTGTAGCAGGTTTATTATTTGCAGTTGCAGGTGGTTGATTATTATCTGTCATTTACAAGATAATTTAACCAATGTTATAAAATTTCCTGAAACAAGAAATCTTTTAAAGCAACTATTAATAAATAGTTTTATACCTCAATGGTTGCGGGGGGTTGTTACAATCCATGCAAGTCGGAGGTTTTTGCCTGTGTAGCTCAGTGGCAGAGCACTTGCCTTGTAAGCAAGGGGTCGGGAGTTCAACTCTCTCCACAGGCTTTTTAATCTCTCAATTCTTAATCACGAAATGTGGCAGGATTTTGCAATAGCAATAGCAGATGTATTTCTTAGTTATGCATTGCTTCCCCAGATAATCCACAATTTCAAAAACAAACACAGCGATGTAACATTTCAAACCTCAATAATAGGAACGGTTTGTCTTTACTTTCTTGTCTATGTGGTTTATACTCTCGGATTAATATTTGCATCGATAATCACAGGCATAGCAGCAACACTTTGGTTAATAATCTTAATTCAGACATTCATTTATGGAAAACCCGACAGGAAAAGATAATCAATTTCTATGATGAAATTCAAGAGGGGCATCTTTTCTCAAATATAAAACATGCCTTGGTTCTCCCCCCTTTGTTAAACCAAAATGTTCAAAATCCCCAAGATCTTTAATAAGCTCTGAACTTCTTCCAAGAAACTTCCCATGGTTTCCCCAACAAGCGATAACTTTATCTGAATTACCTATTTCTTTCATAATATAAGAATCATTTTCAATACCCACAGGGTCGTCAGCATTTTTCATGTCTGGGGGCATGGTTGCACGAAAAGCAAAAAGATTGCAAACGCAAATCTCTCCAAAACCCCATGCTTTTGAAAAAGAAATCATTCTTGCAACAGTGGGGTCATTTTTTATTTCATCCGCCGTAGAAGGGTTTAATCCTATAAACATGGCTCGACCCTTGCTCTCATCCCAAACCCTTCTCAAGACATACCTATGTTTCTCATCATCAGAAAAAATCGCAAGGCTCTTAACTCCGTCCTTTTCGAAAGTTCTCTCTACTACCATTTTAGAAAAATCACTTCAGCTTAACCGCAGTTCCGTAAGCCAGCATTTCTGAAGAACCCTGCATTATCATCGCAGTCATAAACCTCATCCCTATTATTGCATCAGCACCCATTTCAACAGCAGCATTAACCATCCTGTTGAAAGCTTCATCTCTGGATTGAGTCATCATTGCCGTATAATTCTTAACTTCACCCCCAACAAGATTCTTCAATCCCGCACCGATATCAACTCCGAGGTTTCTTGTTCTCACAGTGTTTCCTCTCACAATCCCCAAAACTTTCATGACTTTCCTTCCTGCAATTTCGTTTGTTGTAGAAACCAAAATTTCTGCCATATTATTTTTTAGCCTCAGATTTATTTAAATCTTTTCTACTCTCAATTTCATCTTCCTTTTTGTTGAGCAGAATGGCAACTCCGATTACAACCCAAGGCACACCATAAATCAAAAACCACCATGATACCAAAGCAGCAGTAATGCACAATCCAATACCTGCAACAGTAAATATAATTCCGGTAACTATCTTTATAGTGTGATTCATGATTTAGTCATGTAAGAATTATTAATAAATCTATTCTTCGACCTTTTCCACCTTTCCGTCATCAATCAAAATCTGTGCAATCTGTTTTGGAAGATTTGCAATTTGTCCTTTGCTAAAAGGACCCATCATCTCTCCATCAAGCCCCATAAATTCCTCGACATCCATCTTGAATGAAACCATATCATTTTCAGAGTCCTTTGTTTTTTCCTTCCCACTCCCGTTAGCATTTATCATTAAGGCCAATTTTTTGTCAGAAGAGTCAATTGATTTCATAAGTTCCTCAAAAAGCTCTTTCTCAAAATCAAACATGTTTTCAAAATCCCTCTTGGAAATTCCTGTTTCGGAAGCAATCAAAACTAAATTCAAAATTTTCCTTCTCCTTATCCTCTTAAGTTCATTAAACAACGTGACAGCATTCTCAAGCTGCTTTTTAGTTTTCATGACCATATCAGAAAAAACATCATCTTCCTTGGTAGACATCTCCTTTTTATCCCTCAAATATTCTGCAACATTGGCGATAAAACTCTTCGGCAAAGCCTGTAATTGCTCAGAGTACCGTTCTTTTCTCGCAGCTTCATAAATCTCATTGTAAGTTATCATTTATACTCCTGAAGCTGCGTTGGTTGCAGGAACTGTGAAGAACCCGCTGGAGGTTCTCAGCAGCTTCATAAATCTCATTGTAAGTTATCATAATCTCTAAAAATTCAATGTCTTTTTAAGAATTGTTATGCTCTCAGAAACTTAATCCTCTGGGTGGACTTTATCAACCAAATTATGGCCTGAATAATGTTTTTTCATAACCTCTTCAGTCTGCCATCTTATGTAATCATAAAGTCTTTTATCAGCCTCTTCCTCTGTGTGTGCAACGCCAAATACCCCTTGGGGGAAACCCCCACGCCCATAATCATAACTTCTTGAACTTATCAAAACAAAATGAGAATCTGAAGGAATTGCATAAACATCTCTTATGGTAACATTCGTAGCCCCTGATTCGTACCTTATTGAAGCTCCCAATTCAGAACCATCACTTCTGTCAATTACTATCTCTCCTGGTCTTGGGTTCTCTTTCATAAAAATCAATAATTAATTGTTTATTTAAACATATATGAAAAAAAACATATATTTTGAACTACTTCAAAAACCCAACTTTTTTAAGCATCTCCCCTCCGACCATTCTTCCGAGTTCTCCTTTTCTTGCTTCTTTCTCACAGAACTTTTTGCCCACGACTCTTGTCTCAGCACCTTTCTCTTTTGAATAAGAATACTTCTTCTCACCTTTTGGAACAGAACCATTATAAAAAAGCACAGGCACAGGGTCTGCAGAATGCCCTTTAAGTTTACATGGGGTGGAATGGTCTGCAGTCACCACAACCTTAATCTGATTGGGAGGGGCAAATTTCCTCAGAAATGAGAAAAGCGTTTTGTCAATATACTCAAGCATGGCTTTCTTTTCTAAGGGTTTATTGTCATGCCCAGGCAAATCAGTTTCCTTTAAATGAATATAAGCATAATCATAATTCTTCCTGTTCCTCCTTAAAATTCTTACTGCAAAAGCACACGCCCTTTCAAGACCTTTATGTAAATTTGCATAAACATCCATTCCTTTAAGCTTGGGGTATTCAAATGAAAAAACTTTCATTCCGCTAAGCTGAGAAAAAGACCTCTCCAAAGGCATATAAGCTACAGACA
>CAZJIV010000005.1:0-5891 GCA_964546165.1 Candidatus Woesearchaeota archaeon | reverse complement strand
TTCATTCCGCTAAGCTGAGAAAAAGACCTCTCCAAAGGCATATAAGCTACAGACAACCATTTCCGGTACATCTTAAGTTTTGGAACGTCAATTCCGGGACCTCTAATCAGAAGATAATTTGCAGGCAACAAACCTTTCTTTCTCCTTTCTTCATTAACAGGATGTTTGTTAAGAATCTCATACGCCCTGTCCAAGAATTCATTCACAACATTAGCAGAATACTGCGCATTTTCATCTTCATCAAGAGCATGGATTCTTGTAACCTTACTGTGTGGCAAAATCTGCCCTCCCGAATAGGTTCCATCATTCTCACTTAGATTATCAGAAAATCCACCTTTGAAAACAAGAGCCCCACGATGCTGAACAGTTGGCTTAAAAACAAATTCACAAGGTAATTTTATTTTATTCAATGCCTTAGCAAGAATCTCTGCTTCTTCTGTTGTTAACGTTCTTCCAGCTCTTCTATCGATTATATTGCCTTCTTCAAGAGAGTCTATTGTCGCAAAATTAACCCTGAATGCAAGGTCTCCATGGACAGTCTGAATTCCTGCACCTCTGGCTTCCAATTGACCGCGCGTGCTGTCAATCTGTTGGTTTCCAAATATTGATACGATAGCCTCATCAGATTCTGGTATGAAACCAGGCCGGACAGAATACAAGTATCCCATCTCCCCTCTTGTCGCAAGAAAATCAAGATTTGGTGTTTCAGCAGCCTCAAGAGGTGTTTTACCGTCGAGAGAATCAACAGGCAAGTCGCCCATTCCATCCATGATAACGAACACGCCTTTCATGTTATCTAAAAGACGTTAAAGTTTATAAACATTTTTTCATTAGAAAGGTAGTAACAAAAAGATGGTGAAAATAAAGATAGATAAACGCCCCTGGGGAGTAGAAAAGATTTTTGCATTGAACAAAAAATGCAGCATAAAACTTCTCACAGTGAAGCCAAACCAAGAGCTCAGTTTGCAAAGCCACAAGCACAGACAGGAAAACTGGTATTTTCTTGACAATGCACGGGTTCAGGTCGGAGATAAAAAATTCAATGTCAAGGCGGGTGATTTCATTTCTGTAAAAAAGAGGCAGAAACACAGAGTAATCTCTAAGAGCAATATTGCAAGATTTATAGAAATCTCTTTCGGGAAATTTGACGAAAAAGACGAAGTCCGTTATGAAGACAGATATGGAAGAGCAACGGCATCTGAAAAGGAATAATCCTGTTTCTGTTAATTTTATAAAATCCTTTAATCTCTAAAAATTATGTTTAAATCACTTCGCGAAAAGCTCAAAAATTGGACTGAAAAAATTTCAAAAGCAAAGGAAAAAGAAGTTGAAGAGGAAGAGATAGAAGAAGTTCAGGAAGAAGTCAGAGAAAAGAAAAAAGAAAAGCCTGTCAAGAAAGAGAAAAAACAGAAGGAAAAAAAACAGGGAAAGGAATCCGAGACAAAAAAAGAGCCTGATATTTATGAAGAATTAAAATTAAAAAGTGAAAAAATTCCTGAAGAGGCTCCTTCGAAATTCAATGCAGGAACAGAAAGTTTTGAAACAGATTTTGAAGCAGTAAAAGAAAAGGCAGAAGAAAAACCTGAAAAGAAAAAAGAGCATCATGGATTTTTCAGCAAGGTCTCAAAAGTAAGAATTTCTGAAAAAGAATTTGAAGTTTACAAAGAGGAGCTCGAAATGCTTCTCCTTGAAAACAATGTCGCATTTGAAGTCTCAGATGAAATAATCAAAGAACTCAAAGAAAGAGTTGTAAATAAAGACCTCCTAAAAAAAGAAGTTGAAAGCGAGATAAAATATACCCTCGGGGATATCATAAGAGAAATTTTAATTGACCCTTTCAAAATAACCGAAAAAATAAATCAAAAGGAAAAAGAGCCTTTTGTAATCTTGTTCTTCGGAATAAACGGAAGCGGAAAAACAACAACAATTGCAAAAATTGCAGAGTATCTCAAAGAGAAGCATATAACCTCCGTACTGGCAGCAGGAGATACTTTTCGTGCAGCTTCAATAGAACAGTTGAAAAAACATGGAGAAAAAATAGGAGTTCGTGTAATATCTCATGAATATGGCTCAGACCCTGCAGCAGTGGGATTTGATGCTATAAGCTACGCAAAAAAGAACAAGATAAAATGCGTACTAATAGACACTGCAGGAAGAATGCATACAGAAAAAAATCTGATAAAAGAAATGGAAAAAGTTGACAGGGTTTGCAATCCAGACCTGAAAATATTTGTAGGTGAATCAATTACAGGAAACGATGCAACAGAACAGGCAAAAACATTCAATTCACAAATTGGTCTCGACGGAATAGTTTTGACAAAAGCAGACATCGACGAAAAAGGAGGAACTGCCTTATCTGTAGGATACGTCACAAAAAAGCCAATCCTTTTCCTCGGAACAGGACAGGAATATTCAAAAATAGAACCATTCGACAAAAATAAATTTATTGAAAAACTCGGACTGGAATGAAAAAAAGCAAATCAAAAAATATACTCAGTGAAATGGAAGAATTTGAATTACAACACAGAGTTCTTGCATTTGTGATTATAATGGGGCTGACAATTCTTCTTGCAAGACTTCTTGTTCAGATATGGAACCCAAATCCAATGTTGGGGGGAATTGAAATTCACCATTTTGATTATGGGCTAGTATTACTTTTCGCAACAACCCTTCTTTTACTATTCGGGAAAAAAAGATATGCACTTTATCTTGTCATGGCAGCAATCTCATTCGGACTTATCCTTGATGACTTATTTTACATATTAAGCACCGCAGCAGAAATCAACATGGAAACAATTGTTTACAACTCCACATTACCTGCGACATTAATCGTAACTATGATTGTAATTTTCGCAATACTCCTGATAAATCATTTCAGGAACAAAGGACGCAAAAAATAATTATTCCTTCTTGCAGTTACAGTCCTTGCAATCACAATGCTCGTGACACTTTCCACATTTGCACGTGGCTTCCTTCCCACATACAGAACATTTCTTCTCCATCCAATAAAAAAAGGATGATAACTTTTAAATGTATAGAAATTTTAAAGATAAAATGAAAAGAGGCAAAACTTGTATTTTTTGTGATTTCGTTGCAGGCAGAAAAGAACATAAGAATAATCTTCCATTCGAAATATTGAGAAGAACAAGGCATTCCCTTTCGTTCCTTGCAATAGACCTGCCCAAAAAAACAAAGATTAACATTTTGGTAATTCCGAAAAAGCATTACGAATTTCTGGAAGACGTGCCTGACAGAATTATGTTGGATTTAATGAGGAATGTTAAATTCACCATAAGAAAACTAAAGAAAAAATATCCAAGCGCAAATCTTCTTTTAAATAATGGAAAAGATGCTAATCAAATGGTTCCCCACGTACATTTTCATATTTACGCTCGGGAAAAGGGTGACGGATTCTTAAGCGTGGAGAAAAAAGTGATGGTAGAAAAGAATACGAAAGAATTCAGGAAAATGCACGAAAAAATATTAGGGCTTTTGAGAGATTGATCATACCCAAAACTTAAAAATGTCCTTTATCCTTGAATTCTCATGCTAGAACGTTTGGGAGAGGTTCTGAGAAAGGCAACAAACAAGATTGCCAATGCAATATTCCTTGACAAGGATTTGGTTGATTCTATAGTCAGAGACCTGCAAAGAGCGCTTATTGAAGCTGATGTAAACATACTCCTTGTAAAACAACTAAGCGACAAGATAAAGAAAGTTGCTTTTGACGAAAGAATAAAAGGTCTTGACAAAAAAGAACACCTCATAAAAGTACTCCATGATGAACTTCTGAATATTCTTGGAGAAAAGAAAACACTTTCATTGAAAAAAGAACAAAATAGGATTATGCTTCTTGGTTTGTATGGCGCAGGAAAAACCACCACAACAGCAAAATTGGGAAATTGGTTTGCAAAGCGTGGAAAAAAAGTCGCGGTTATAGGATTAGATGTTCACAGACCTGCAGCATCAGAACAACTTGAACAGTTATCAGAAAAAAACAATTTGACTTGCTTCGTGGACAAGGAAGAAAAAAACGCTGTAACACTCTGGAAAAAGCTCTCAAAAAAAGGAAAACTCGACAAATTTGATTTAACAATAATAGATACAGCAGGGAGGCACAATCTTGACAAAGAACTTGTTAAGGAAATCAAATCTCTAAATAAAGAAATAAAGCCAACAGAAACAATTCTTGTAATGCCCGCAGATATTGGACAAGCTGCAAAGCAACAGGCAAAAGAGTTCGTTGAAGCAGTGAACGTTTCGGGAGTTATTATAACAAGAATGGACTCCACTGCAAAGGGCGGCGGTGCATTGACAGCATGTGCTGAAATAGGAAAAGGTGCAGGAGTTTATTACATTACAACAGGAGAAAAAATTAATGATATTGAAGAATTCAATCCAGAATCATTCCTGTCAAGACTTCTCGGAATGGGAGACCTGCAAACCCTTATAGAAAAGGTGCGTTCCCTCACAGACGAAAAGCAACAGGAGAAGCTGCAAAAAAGACTTGAAGAAGGAAAACTTACTTTAAACGATATTGTCGAACAAGCAAAATCAATGAGCGCTCTCGGCGGAATGGACAAGATAAAATCCATGATTCCCGGACTTTCAAATGTCAGTGCAAAAATTCCAGAAGGAATGATGGAAGCCCAGCAAGGAAAAGTCGCAAGATGGGAACATATTCTGAAATCAATGACTCCCGAAGAACGTGAAAATCCTGAAATTCTGAAAAAGCAAACTTCAAGAATATCAAGAATTGCGAAAGGTGCAGGAGTCGCAGGCAGTGATATTCGCTCATTATTAAAACAATATGACGTTTTGAGCAGTATGGTAAAAGATTCTGCATCAGGAGATTTTTCTGGAGGAATAAGCCAAAAACAAATTCAGAAAATGATGAAGAAACTCGGCAAGAAAGGAATGAAACTCTGAATGAAAAAGTTATTTAAACAATATTTAGATTTTTATTAAATGAAGATAAAGAACCTGCGTTACAAGATAATTCTTGTATTTTTTGCATTATCCCTAATAAGTTCTGCAATGCTTGCATTTCTTCCACTTCCCGCAATTTGCAACCCCACAGAGGGATGCAATGCAGTCCAGACATCCCCATATTCAAAAACTTTCGGCATTGACAATAGTTACTTTGGCGTTATTATTTTCTCAGCAATGACATTCCTTATTCTATGGCAGATAATAAAACCAGAAAAGAGAAAAGAATTTGCAATTAAATGGGGAGTAATACTCGGTACACTTGTGGCAATATATTTCTTGTTTCTTCAGGAATTCGTGATTCATGCCTACTGCAAATATTGCCTTATTGTTGATATAGGCATGCTTATATCATTCACAGTAATCAACATACCATGGAAAAACAAATAATCAGCCAAGGTGCAGAAGCAATAATTCTTAGAAAAGGGGACAAAGTCCTAAAGCAGCGAATAGAAAAATCTTACAGAATTAAACAGCTCGATGAAAAAATTAGAAAATTAAGAACAAGGTCTGAAGGAAAACTTCTTGAAAGAGCATCCAAAATAATAGACGCGCCAAAAGTTCTGAAAGTTGATGAAAAATCAAAAGAAATAACTTCAGAATTTATTGAAGGGGACAGACTTTCAGACATCCTTGAAAAATTTAATGAAAAAAAGCAAAAAGAAATTCTCGAAAAAGTGGGTGAAACAATTTCAAAACTTCACAACAATGATATAATCCACGGAGATTTAACTCCAAGCAACATGATCCTGTCCAATGAAAAAAAGATCTATTTCATAGACTTTGGACTTGGATACATAAGCCAGAAACTTGAAGATAAAGCTGTCGACCTGCATTTACTAAGAGAAGCGATTGAAGCGACATTTGCAGAACATTGGAAGCCACTATTTGATTCTGTAAAA
>CAZJIV010000004.1:11132-33165 GCA_964546165.1 Candidatus Woesearchaeota archaeon | reverse complement strand
AGGTGCAACAGCAAATTAGCCTTCTGAAGGCAACAAACAATGCAGACTTCTCCGGGATAATAAACCAGTCAATAAAATCTGTTGTAACAATAAAAACATCAGCCGCACAGGGAACAGGATTCATAATTAACTCAAACGGATATGTGGTGACAAACGCACATGTCCTTGCAGATTCAAGCGGGCATCTGGCAAGCAACATCCAAGTCATAACAGACAAGCAGCAGACTATTGACGCAAAATACATAGGGTACAACGGAACACTGGATATAGCAATACTGAAAATTCCGGGAACATATACACCTCTGGACTTGGGAGACTCAAATAAAGTCCAGATTGGAGACAAAGTAATTGCAATAGGAAATCCTCTTGGATTGCAGTTCTCTGTTTCAGAGGGAATAATTTCCGCAACAAATCGTGAAGGAATAAACAATCTCCCATATTATTTCCAGACAGATGCGGCACTCAATCCGGGAAATTCAGGAGGCCCATTAATCGACCAGCAAGGCAATGTAATAGGAATAAATAATTTCAAAATAAGCAGCGGTGAAAGCCTCGGATTTGCACTTGAATCAGATTACATAAAAAGTGCTGTAAACCTTATAGGCGAAGAAAATTTAAACCAAACTTTGATAAGTTAATTATGACTAAAAAAGAAACAAATGAAGGTCTTACAGTAAAAAAAGAAGATTTCTCTGAGTGGTACTCGCAAATAATTGAGAAGGCTGAAATTGTTGATATAAGAATGGGAATGAAAGGCTTCATGGTTTTCAGACCTTGGGGAGCGCAAATAATAGAAAATATGTTCAAACTTTACGAAAAAGAACTGCAAAACGTCGGGCATTTGCCAACATTCATGCCAAGCTTAATCCCTGAAGAAAACCTGCATAAAGAAGCATCTCATCTCAAGGGGTTCACACCGGAAGTATTTTGGATAAACATAGGAAAAGAGAAATTCGCGCTTCGTCCAACTTCAGAAACTCTTTACACACCTATGTTTGGGCTTTGGATAAGGTCATGGAGAGACCTTCCAATGAAAGTTTATCAAAGAGGATCTGTCTTCCGTCTTGACACAAAAGCAACACGCCCACTTATAAGAACACGTGAGATCATCTGGATAGAAGCACATGACGCGTTCGCAACAAAAGCAGAAGCAGAAGAGCAAGTTCAGGAAGATATCAGAACAACTGAAAACGTGATGCATAAAATATTTGGAATCCCATTCCTCCCAATGAAACGTCCTGAATGGGATAAATTCGCAGGAGCAGAATACACGATAGGCTCAGACGTGCTAATGCCTGACGGAAAGATAATACAGCAGCCTTCAACCCATTTAATGGGACAGAAATTCTCAAAAGCATTCAATGTAAAATTCACAAATGAAAAAGGTGACGAAGAGTTCCTTTGGACAACAGCGTATGGCCCTGCAATGTCACGAATTCTTGTATCAATAATCTCAATGCATGGAGATGACAAAGGACTCGTATTGCCATATGCAATTTCCCCCCTCAAAGCAGTTATAGTTCCAATCTTTAAGAAAGACAACAAAGAAAAAATAATGAAATACACAAAGAAGGTTGAAGAAAAGCTCAAGGGCATTTCAATAAAAACAGATTCAAGGGAATATTACAGCCCGGGATGGAAATTCCACGAGTGGGAGCTTAAAGGTGTGCCATTCAGAATAGAAATAGGAGAAAAAGAAGTCTCTGAGAAAAAAGTAACGCTTTTCACAAGGGACACCGGAAAAAAAGAGAAAATCTCAATTACAAAACTTTCAGATTTGAACAAACTCGGAAAAGAATTTGATGCCAGATTGAAAAAGCGTGCAGACGATTTCATGGATGGAAAAACCATAAACTGCAAAACAAAAGAGGACCTTGAAAAAGCATTAAAACACGGGAAAATCGCCAGAGTCAATTTCTGTTCTGTTGGCGATAAAGGTGTCCCATGTGCTGATAAAGTTGAACGGGAAATGAATGCGGAAATCAGGGGTACAATGGCAAATAAATCAGAAAAGCCATTTGGTGAAGGCAAATGCATAATTTGCGGCAAAAAAGCAGATGAAGTGGTGTATGTTGGAAAGAGTTATTGAGCAAATTGGCGTAAAAGCTACTAGAAGCTACTAATATCTAGTAGGGGGATTCCGATGAATTGTTTCTTAATCTTCTTCAGTTCTCGCAAAAGAGTTGACTTCGTCTTCCATTCTGAACGTCATCTCCAATAGAGAACTAAGTTCTTTTTCTACAAGTTCTTGTTCCATTTCACTTTTTTTGGACGCCATTAAACGAACCCGTATGGTTCCCCCTTATCCTGAGTTAACTAAGAAGTAATCTCAATCCAACCCAGGCCCAAAGGAAAACCACTGGATTAAATTGAGGGTTTAATTGTAGTGTTGACTAGGATAAATGAGCAATACATCGCATTTAATCTTAGCCATTCATTCATACTCAAATTAAAAAAAAGATGTTTATAAAGATTTCTTTACTTTCTTGAGTGCTAACAAAACCTATTAAAAGAAACCATAAATCCTTAAAAAATCCAATCAATTTAAGCTTAAATGAACGAACCATACCAATTCAAAGCCAGAGATTTTCTGATTCCTTTATGGGGATTAATAGACCACCACAGAAGGAGCATACAAGGAGCAAGACAAGAAGTGTGGGGTTACAAAGACACTGTAAAAGAAGGAGATGAATATGCCGCAAATGCGTTCGGAAGGGACTTTATTTTAACCATCTATAATGTTGCTTTGGGCGAAGGTTTATACTATGCAATAAAATACCATGCAGAGATAGGAAACTTCATCACACAAACAGCAAAGACTCTGGTTGATTTAATTAAATGATTCTTCAAGTCTTTTTCTGAAAACATTTAGATCATCAAATTTAACCTGTGCACCTGAAGCCTCTTCATGTCCCCCACCTGTAGCACCTTCCAAGCCCTCAATTGCTTTAACAACTTTGCTAAGTGCTTTCTTACCTCTGACAGAAATATTTGCTTTGATCCCAGCAACATAAACAACACAAATAAATTTATCTGGAAATCTGTAAGCGAGTGCATTTGCAATATCAGAACTTATGCTCAAATCTCCACCATACTGAAAAAACAAAATTTTTTCTGATTTCACACCAATCTCAGAAGCCTTCTCAACAAATTTCTGAAACTTGGACTCAATCTGATCAAATCTATAGTGCATCGAATGATTTTGATTTGTATCTTCCAGAACCTCATAAGGTGTTTTTGTCTTTATCAAGAACCTTATCATGTTTATTACATTGGTAGTTCTGTCTTTCAAAGCAAAATCCAATATTCTCGCAATCCTGCCGACAGGAGACTTGTAAAAAACATCAAAGGCTTCAGACGTCTTTATTGACAAGTCAGGATAATCTCTCAAAAAACTATCATAAAAATCGGGCAGAAATTTGTCAGACACGCATCCCGCAACAGCAAGCCACATTAATGATTTGTCATTGTTTATTTGGTAACAAAGTGCCGTAACGGGTTCATTTGTCTTTTTTCTGTTAAATAGGGGATTATAATAATTTACATATTTTGGTATCTTTTTTTTGTCTGCCTCATGATGATCAATCCAGATGATTGGAAGATTTATTTCATGTACTCTCTCGAAAAAGTCATTTGATACTGTTGGTTTGTCAAGAATAAAAAGACAATCTGGATTTAATTCCTGAATTTTCCTGAAATAAACCTCACTTAAATCAGGGAATGACTTTATCGGAAATCCTTTGCCCTTGCCAATATACTTTTGCAAAAGCAGAAAACTGCAAAGCCCATCAGGGTCATTGTCAAAAAGAAAAAGCGGATTCGTTGAATTGTGCAAATATTCTCTAATTTCAGCAACTTGTTTCTTTGTAAGCATTGTATAAAAAACCTAAAATACTTTTTAACCCTTCCTTTAGTTAAAATCTCCAACAATCTCTGTGTTAAGCTTATGATATCCAAAAAAATCTGTAGTATAATTATATGCGCCCGCATTCAAAAAAACAATCCCCCTGCCAACTTTTGCTTCTTCTTTCTTCAGGCAAACCTTATACCTGAAAATATCATCTCTTGTGGGGGAATTTCCCTTAATGAGATAAAACTCAGAATCATCTGAAACTTCTTCCTGCTCGCCTTCAACAAGCATTTTGGTTCCGGTAATTATCGTGTCAACGGCGCATTGGTAAATTGTTGTGTTAATGATTAAATTTTTTCCCTGCACCTGTATTATCTCAGCAACAAGTCTGGCACAAGGACCTGCAAGAAATCTTCCGGGCTCAATATAAGAAACAATTCCGAAAGAATCAAGAAATTCTCTGGCTTCCTTTAATTTGCCAAAAATGTAGTTCATTGTTGAGGCAGAATAGCTTTTGTATTGAATTGGCAGCCCCCCTCCAAAATTAACAAAATCAATAACTTCCAAAACTTTTTTTGAAAGTGAATCTTCAAGTTCAGATTTTATCTCCCATTCACTTGTATTCTGGCTTTTCCTGTGAATATGAATTCCTAATCTTCCCACATTCTTGTTTTTTCTTACTTCAGATATAAGTTCAACCACTCTGCTTGAAGGCATTCCGTAAACGAAATATTTCCCTGTTCCCACTCTGTGTTCTTGAAACTTCATTCTCAATGAAACATTAATCATAAAATTCTCTTCACCGCAGGATTTCAGTAAATTCTCAAGGTCAATTTCATTGTCAACAACAAAATTCTCTATCCCTGTTTTGAAAAGCTCCTTTATTCCTTCTTTTGATTCTGCCTGAAGAAAAAACCAGATTTTCCCTTTGTCTTTTATATCTGAAATTTCTTCCTTTGCATGAATTGAAAAATCAACATCATCTCCAAAATCTTCAGTCTGCAAAACTTTTCCGACTTCATGATTTGTTTTGTAAGAATATGAAATCTTAAATCCCAGTTCTTCAAGGACTTTAAGCTGTTCCGCAAGTTTCTTTTTGCTCAGGATAAATTTTGCTTCCACTTAATCCTCCAGCAATCCTTCTCTTTTCATTTTATCAAGAGCAGAAGACATCATAAGAGGAAAAGTTATCGAAACATCGCCTACAACAGTTGCAGCCTCAGCGCTGTCTTTCAGCTTTCCCCATGATTTCGCTTCTTCTGTTGTTGCTCCGGACATGCTACCAGAAGTTGAGTGGCTTGTGGTCATGTAAACAGCATAATCAAATCCTCCCGAGAGCAACGCAGAAAAAACAGCATAATGCTTGCTTATTGAACCGCCAAGCGCAATAAGCCCTTTCTTTTCATCAAAACTCAAATCGCTCACAATCCTGCTCATGTCATTTATGCTGTCCACAATAAAATCATTATGCTTTTGCTGAAACATGAAAAGATGAAATCCAAAAGAAGAATCAACAATCCCGGGGCAATAAATGGGAATCCCTTTTTTTGCGGCATTGTAAAGAATAGAATTGTCTTTTCCTTCAAAATCTTCAAGCATCAATCCAAGTTCGTGCAAAAGTTCTGAAGAAGAAATTCTTTTTTTCTTTTCATAAATTTTTGTTAAAAACTGATTCATCAAATCTTCAAATTTCATGTAACTCTCTGTTTTTATCACAAGATTTCCGACACGATTTTCCCCTTTTTCATGAAGCGCAGTGTCATCAGCGTAAAAACTTGAAACCTCAAATCCTTCTCCGATAGTTTTCATAATGTCTTCTTCTATGCTTCCAGAAGTTGTAACAATAATGTCAGGAATCTTCATTTTGCAGAGTTGTGCAAAAAATCCCCTCAGGCCGGAAGTTGCCATGTTTGAAGTAAAAGTCAGGAAAACCTTTGCCTTTGAACGTTTCATCTTCAAGACAACATTCACAGCCTCATTAAGCTCTGTTGCCTGAAACCCCAGATTGCCAAATGCATCAACGCATTCCTCCAGCGTCATTTCAGGTTTCCATAGAAAATCTTTGACTTTTTTCATAGTTAAAAACTGACAGAAATTTAGAGAGTCCAGACTATAATCATAGAATCGGTATTGCCAAACAGGTAAATCTGTCTAAACTCATAAAAAACCAATAAAAAATGGATATTTAAGGCTTTCTAATCATTCTATCACAAAAATCTTTTTAAACGGAAAACAAATCAAAAAATCATGAATAAATGGGTAGAATTATTGGCAGGATTAATTGTTCTAATAGGAGTAATCCTGTTCACATGGTACTCTGCATCCTGGGGAAGTTTCTGGAACTTCAGGCACGCAGCATGGGAATTCCTCAAAGGAGGAGTGATCTGGCTCGTGGCTCTGATAGGACTTGTTCTTATAGTTCTTGGAATAAATGATTTGAGAGAATAATTATTTTCCAAAAACAGAAATCAGAGTTCCTTCTATGATCGCAGCAATTATAAGAAGTGGAACCACCACAGAAATAAAAACCCTAATTGAATCAATCAAATTATTTCTGAATTTATCTTTGTCTTTCAGAAGGGAAATCCCAAGTTTCATCCCCATCCCCAAAGAAATGAAAACTGCAGGAAGCTCAAATATTCCGTGAGGAAGAAGTCTCCATAATACAAGAACACCATCAGCATTCACGCTCATTCTTGCAACAAATCCAAGAATGTACCCATTAAACAAAGAGACAAAAACAGGAAAGATTCCAATCGCAATTCCGAATATCAAACCAATAAAACTGCTTTTTACATTATTTAAAAAAATAAATGATATGAGACCAACAGGACTTAACCCCTGAGTTTCGTCAACAATCTGCTTAAGGTATTTCATTATTTCTGAAGAAACATCTGCAGGAACAGGAACAAAAAACCCCGCAATCATAAATGCAAGAAAAATGCCTATTATTATAAAAATAAAAGTCTTTGAACTCTTAATAAAATCCCATGATTTCCTGTAATTATTTTCCATAAAATCGGGAAAACTTTGTTTCTTTTTTGCAGGTTTCTTTTTCGGCTTGCTCATTTAGAAAATAATTTTGAAATCATTTTAGTTTTTCTCGGAAATTTATGCCTCAGATAAAAACCATAAGCAACTCCCGCAATCAAACCGCCAAAATGTGCAGAGTTTGCAATAGGAAGCTCAACAAATAACCCTATGATTACAAGGGGAACAATGGCAACAACAGGTAGCAACCAGAAAGACATATTCAGAGGAATTGCAAACTTGTAAAGCGTTTTGTTAAAAGAGAACATTGCGAATATTGAGAAGAAAACATAAATCGTGAAAATAATGCTCAAGGCGCTTGTAATTCCCGAGTTGGGAAATGCGCTTGCAATTACAGAATCAAGAATTATTGCAATCAAGGGTCCTGCAATCAAACTAATTTTATTCTTTGGTGTCAAAACCGCCAAAACGCCAACCAATCCAAATATTGCTCCTGAAGCCCCAACCCCGAAAACACTGGGGTCTCCAAAGAGTTTTCCTCCAAGCAAACTTCCCCCCAAGAATCCTGCAAGCAGAGTGAACACAATACTTGCAAATAATCCTGATAGGAGATAAAATGCAAGGAACCTTCTTCTTCCGAGTATCCTCTCAAGCAAAGTTCCAACAAAAAATAAAGAAATCATATTGAATAATATGTGAGTAAAATTCGCATGTACAAAAATGCTTGTCAAAAGTGTCCAAATGTTATTTCCCTGCAAAACACTGGAGGGTTGAAGCGCAACATATCTGCAAACATTGTTACCGCAGTTAACATCTGAAAATCCTGCTATAATCAGACCAAGAAATACAACCACATTTATTATAATCAGAATAGATGTTACGCTAAGTTTAAATTTCCTCCTTGGGGGAATTATGCTATAAGCCATTACTTCTTCTTTTTAGAAGTTTTACTTTTAGAAACAGTCTTCTTTGTTTTTGTAGAGGTTGTTTTTTTAGAAGTTTTGGATTTTGCAGATGCTTTCTTTGCCGAAGGCTTTTTGGCAGTTGACTTTTTAGATGAACTTGTCTTCTTTGCTTTGGAAGTCTTGGGAGCCTCAGCAGCCTTCTTAGCGGCAAGCGATTTTGCCCTTGTCTTCTTAGCTTTTTCCCTTGCAGCAGCCCTATCCTTCGCCTTTGCTCTTTTAACAGCAGCATTCTTTGCACGAATCTTCTTTGCTTCAACAGCCTGTTCTTTTTCTATTTCTACCTCAACAACTTTCAACGTATCTTCAAAACCATCAAGATTTTTTTTGAGCTCCTTCAAAAGTTTAGTATTATCTTTCAACGTTAAAACGCTTCCGCACTCAGGACACATAAAGTCATGCACAAGCGCATTCTCTTCATTAAATTCCACATGGCACCTCTCGCAGGTGTAAAACTCTCTTGTCTCTCTGTTTCTGACCTGATTATTTATCTGCTCCATTCTTTTGTGCAAAAGTCCTTTAAGAAATTCAAGTGCTTTCAATTCTTCAATCTTCCAAGAATAAGTATACCATCCTTTTTTCTTGTCTTTCTTTCTTGTCGAAGAAACAAGCCCATGCTCAGAAATTTTGTAAAGAATATTTCTTGTATGATTTATCGGAAGATCAAGCTTTTTTGCAATCAAAAATTCATTCATGTATTTTTTTGGGTCAAGTATGTCAATTAAAGGCTCCGCCTGTTTTCCTGCGACTTCAACAAAACTGTCAGATATTAATTTTTTGTCCATCTTTTTGCTTATTTATTGAATTCTAGTGCAAATAAAAATTTTTTGTTTTTAAAAAAGCAATGAAAAGTTTTTAAACCTATACGTTCTGTTTAATATATTAAAATATAACAATTAAAATGGGGTGGTTTAATAAACCTAAAAAAGAGGAAAGTCCGCAATTAGCAAATTTGCCTGAACTTCCGAAGCTTCCTGAACTTCCAAAACTTCCGGATAGCCCCAATCTTTCTGCAAAAGCACCTGTAAATCACCAGAACCATGCCCAAGAAGTTCCAAGAGCCAGGCCAAATGCACTTCCAAGATTCCCATCAAGTTCCTTAGGAGATAAATTCTCGCAGAATACTATTAAAGATGCGGTATCCGGGGAAAGAGAGGTTAGGGAGTTGGCAGATGAGCCTGATGAAGAAGTTCAGACGATGCCAAGACTCCCAAAAGGACCCTTGACAAAAGAAACTACAGGAAGAGAAAGAGAAGAAGAAATAAGAAGAAACCGGGAGAGACATGCAATTCATAATGTTCCAAGAATGGACAGAGATGAAGACGAAATTGAAAACTTTGATGAAGGAAAACCAATGGAACCTGTCTTCGTAAGACTTGACAAATTTGAAGACAGCAAGGCATTATTCAGCAGAATCAAAAAGCAAATCTCCGGAGTGGACAAGCTTCTTAACGAGCTCAAGGATTTGAAAGAACAGGAGGAAGAGGAGCTTGGCTCGTGGCAGGAGAGGCTTGAAGAAATGAAAAGGCAAATCGAGCAAATAGACGGCGACATCTTCTCAAAATTAGGATGAACAAAGGTGAGAATTTTATACATGTAAGATTCGAAAGAGAAGAATCAATGCAGTCAAAGAAAGATGTACTCGCCGCAGAACTAAGTCTTGTTAACATCATGAAATCATTGGGAAGATACACTGTTCTCAGAAATAATGAACTCAAACTCAAAGCGCGACTTTACAGAGAACTCAAAAAGATAGGTGCGGACATAAAAAGGCTTGAAACGGTAATGCCGGAGGTTGAAATACCAGGCATACTCAAGCACCACAAAAAGCATGCAAAACATGAACAAAAAGAAGAAATTGAAAAAACAGATGAGGAAGAAAAACCAAAAGTGAAGGGCAAGAAAGAAGACAGCCTTGAATCACAGTTAAAAGAAATTCAGAGAAAATTGAAATCTCTCTCGGGTTGAGAAAACCGACAATCAAAATAATTATAAATTCTCATTCTAAGAATTATACATGGACAGAAAAGAATTAATCAGAGAATATATCAATTTCTTTAAATCAAAAGGCCACAGAGAAATCCCAAACTCATCTTTGATTCCCCTAAACGACCCGACAGTTCTTTTCACGACAGCAGGTATGCATCCCCTTGTTCCATATCTTCTTGGACAAAAACACCCTCTTGGAAAACGCCTCGTGAACGTTCAAAGGTGCATAAGAACCCAAGACATTGACGAAGTCGGGGACACATTCCACCACACATTCTTTGAAATGCTTGGAAACTGGTCTCTCGGAGATTACTTCAAAGAAGAAGCAATAAAAATGACTTTCGAGTTTCACACAAAAGTCCTCAAAATTCCAACAAGCAAATATGCAGTAAGTGTTTTTTCAGGAAATAAGAACTCTCCAAAGGACGAAGAATCCGAAAAAATCTGGCTTTCTCTTGGAATAAAAAAAGAAAGAATTGCTTTCATAGATGACAACTGGTGGGGGCCTGCAGGAAAAACAGGACCTTGTGGTCCTGATACGGAACAATTCTTCTGGACAGGGAGAGGGAGAGCCCCCGAAAAATTCAATCCGAATGATAAAAGATGGGTTGAAATTGGAAATGATGTCTTAATGCAATATGTAAAAGATGACAAAGGAGACTACAAATCAGCAGAACAGAAAAACATAGACTTTGGAGGAGGAACAGAGAGAACTGTTGCATCACTTAATGGACTTGACGACAATTATCTTGCAGACATGTGGAAACCAATTATTGAAAGAATAGAGGAACTCTCAGAGAAAAAATACGGAAAGAAAGAGGAAGAAAATCGGGCAATGAGAATAATTGCGGATCATTTGAAAGCTTCAGCATTCATAATATCTGATGGAATAAAACCTTCAAATACAGAGCAGGGATATGTCCTCAGAAGACTCATAAGAAGAGCAGTAAGATACGGAAGAATTCTTGGAATTGAAAACTTCACTTCAGAAGTGGCAGAGCCTGTTTTTGAAATTTATGGGGACTATGAAGACTTGGCAAAGAACAAAGATGAAATCTTGAAGACTCTTGAAGAAGAAGAATCCAATTTCAATAAGACTCTCACAAAAGGACTGCAAATTTTCCACAACATAGCAAAACACAAAAAAGATTTTGCAGGAAAAGATGCCTTTCTCCTGTATCAAAGTTATGGATTCCCTTTTGAAATGACTCTTGAAACTTTAAAGGAATATAAAATAAAATTTGATGAAAAAAACCTAAAGCGGGCATTTGAAGAAAATTTGAAAAGGCACCAGGAACTTTCAAGAACAGCAGCAGAGGGAAAATTCAAATCAGGACTTGCAGATAATTCTGAAAAAACAACCCGCCTTCATACAGCAACACACATGCTCAATGAAGCATTGAGAGAAGTTTTAAAAGATAATTCAATTGCCCAGAAAGGATCCAATATAACTCCTGAAAGGCTAAGATTTGATTTCAACTTCCCAAGAAAATTAACTCCAGAGGAAATATCAAAAATCGAAAAACTTGTAAACAAAAAAATCAAAGAATCTCTCGATGTCAAGCGTGAAGAAATGCCTCTTTCTAAAGCACTCAAATCGGGAGCGCAGGCAGAATTCGGCGCAAAATACCCCGAAATTGTAAGCGTTTACACAATTCTTGACAAAAATAAAAGAGGCTTCTTCAGTCGTGAAATCTGCACAGGCCCACATGTAGAAAACACAAAAGAGATAGGAAAATTCAAGATTACAAAAGAAGAATCATCTTCTGCAGGAGTTCGAAGAATAAAAGCTGTTGTAACAGGAAGTTGAATTTCCGCAACAATAATCCTTTTATATCCCTGCAAAAATAAGCCATTATGGCAAATGGGAAAAATCCATTCTATCTTGACAAAGAAAGATTAAGGGAAATATGCTTGAGAGCTTATCATGCTTATGAGTCAGGTGAAGGAATATTCAGGAACTCAGAGATATTCTTGCCGCAATGGGCTCTGCCTAAGGAGCTCGAATACAGCCCGCGAAAAATACAAGTAAAATCTCCAAGGCAGGCCGCAAATTATCTGTTTGTAATGGCATCCATGGAAAGAAGAAGGCAAACAAAAGTTAACATAGCCTACGGAATGAACACATGGAATAATCAGGAAACCAGATGGCTCTTTGATTCAGAAAAAGTGGTAAAAAGAAACCCTGAAGAAGTAAAAATCGCAGTGTTAGAAAATCTGAGATACACACTGAATGATTTCCCGAGTTCATTTATCAACAATAATAGGATTTTGTATACAAAATATAACGGAGATGCCAGGAACCTTGTTGAAGGAAGAACATTCAAAGAAGCAGGAAAGCTGATAAGAGAATTTCAGGGCATAGATGGAATTGCAGATCTTTTCATGAGATATCTCGATGACAGAGCTATTGCAAGATTACAGGACCCTGAAGAAATCAGGTTAAAGATAGATATTCACAAAGCGAGGATCCCTATAAATACAAACGCGGTCATAACCACAACCGGAAGGGTAAGAATAGACCAGCTAACTCCAGAAATAAAAGAAGCATACCACCAGATTGGACTTGAAGAAGGATTAAATATGGCGATAATGGATGCAGCAATATGGAGAATTGGAGAAAACGGCTGCAATAGAAGAGATTATTCTCATTGCATCGCAGCTTGCCCTCTCGAAGATATTTGTGAATCTTGCATAGGGGACGATAGAAGAAAAGGAGATTTGATTGCATACGAAGACGGAAAAAGGGTGGAACTTAGGAGAGGTACAGGCCAAAAATACTTCAACCTTGGAAATTTGCCCTATAAATTCAAGAGCAATAGCTTATTGGATAAAATGCCTTCAGAAGAAAGTGTGCAGGAAAGCTGTTCTGAAGATTCCCAAATTCAACTGGATTTTGAAGGAAAATAATCGGGAGAATCTGGAAGTTCCCAATAACGAAGCTTCGCATAGGGCAATTTTGAAGTTTCACCTCCAAACAGATAACCCTGATGACCTGTCCTGTTTGCACCATCCCACCAAAGCAAAGCGTCAACCAGAGCAGCATCAACTTCTCCATTCTGTTTCAAAAAACGTTCGTCCTGAGAAAAAATTTCTCTGGCAGTGTTTTCAAGTCTGAGATATTCCCTCTTTGGAGGAGTTGACCTTCTTCTCTGATGTCCATTCTCTCCAGGGGGTTTAGTCTTATAATAAAATTCGTCCATGTTCACACCTAAACGGGTAGCCAGTTTTCTGAGTATATGGACATCAAGCGCAATCAAGTCTGTGCCTCCAAGACAAACATGATAAAAAGAAAAAGTTTTCCTTCCAATATGTTTTATCTGTGCACAATAGTCTTCCCTTGATTCTTCATTTGCTTCCAGGATACCTTTCCACCATTCTCCATTCATATCCTTAAAAAAATCTATTGAAGGGTCAAACCTGTTGGCGTATGCAAATCTTAATCCAGAGGAATGGGCAATTTCATTAACTTTATCTTTATCTGTTAGAACATCCCAGGAAGCATATTCATTTTCATCCTTTTGTGAAGCCCCCCTCAGAGCATAAATAAATTTGCTGGCTCTTTCCCATGTCATCATCTGGCTTGAAATGCAGAATAAAAGGGATTCCAAGGCACCTTCTCTGTTTAAAGGATTAACCACATGGTCTTCTAATACTCTTTTCGCACTTTCAATTTCCGAATTTGATATGTCCAGCATTTTAAAAGGGGATATCTTTCGCCTCCTCGAAAAGGTCCCGCAAACCCAAAGATAAGGCTATTTCAGTATGGTGATTCATTAAGTAATCCGCAAATCTTCCATATTTTTCATTTGGAATAGACCATCTTAAGATAGGAAAAGGTCCCATAGAATAATTGCCGCGGTATTTCAAGTTAATTTCTGGAGTCATTGTCTTTTCAAATTCCAAATCGTCTAAGCAGAACTCTTCCAGAACCTCCGGAATATAATGAACCCCGTTTAAATCTCTAAAATCAGATCTATCAAGCAGTTTAGTGAGCGTACCGCCCCTTATATTAAAATAAGTTACCCTATCAACATGGAATTGAGAGGATGTTTGATCTCTTTCACTCATATAAGCGAAAGAAGAAAGATAAAAGAAAAGATTCAGGGGCACGACAACAAGACTTTTTTCCGCAGCCGCAAGCGAGTCAACTATATTTGAAGGCGAAAGAAAATTAACACCTCTCCTTGACTTCTCCTTTCCGCCATATTTGAAAAAAGCATATTCTATCCTTGAGTTTATATTTCCTCTTGAGAGATCTTCAAGAGTCTTATAAAAGTTATTGGCCATCTGCTTTGAAGAACACTGAATTTGAGAAGTCGCTGTCGAAGTGGCCTTAACCTCAGTGAATATATCCAAATCATTTTCACGCCACACAACATCTGGAGAGAAATTATAAGCAGCCTGAGTAAAAGAACTGCCATCTCCCCATGGATCACGTATTATCCTTCCCCCATAAACGAAAGCAAAAGTCTCAACAAAAAAACGAGCTATGTTCTTATTTCCCACAACTTTTCTTTTTTTGGCACTCTCTTCATCTTCAACCTTAACAGGCCTCATAAAACTAGGCTTCAAAACCCTGCTGTCCATGAAACCTATTCAAAGAATCCCCTTAAAAGTATTATCGTTCTGCAATGAAAGATTAGCCTAAAAGCAAACTTGCTCCCAAAATTCCAGGATGAGGAATTTTGCTCCACGGAACCTTTGGCATTTTTGGGAGTATCACATATTTCTTTGCTTCTTTTTCTATGCTTTTGACAAACTTGTTCCCTGCATCTCTCGGACCACCCATAAGAACAACAACTTCAGGGTCGAACACATTAACATAAGAACCGATAGCCCTTCCAAACATCACAAATATCTCTTCAAGCAACTCTTTTGCCCTTTTGTCTTTCATTTTGTAAAGGTCTCTTATAAGATATTTATCCCTAAAAAGTTCTTTTGCTTTTGCCCGATTTTCCTGCCAAAGTGTTTCAAGATATCTTCCATCATCAATCACAATATGTCCCATCTCTCCGCCATAACCCTGGCCCTCATACATCTCTCCATTGATTATTATTCCCCCTCCAATTCCGGTTCCAAGAGTCAGAACAACAAAGTTATTTTTTCTTACACCCACTTTCAATTCAGAGAGTGCAACACAATGAGCATCATTCTCAACCTCTACTCTTTTGTGAAATTTATCCTCCAAAAATTTCTTCAAATTAAAAACCTTGAAAGGCAAATTAGGAGTATTGTGTATAACGCCATCTTTTAAAGGTCCTGGGCTTGAGACCCCAATTCCTTCAACATCACCAGACATGCAACTTTGAATTGACTCAACCATTGCATCAAGAAGCTCTTTTTGTGTTTTAGGTGTTGGCCTTTCAACAAATTTCACAACTTTCCTGTCCTTGACAATCCCAACCCTAAGATTTGTGCCGCCCAAGTCAACTCCAAGTATTGTTCCCATAATAACCTCTTTCTTTATCATAAACCGCAAAATTGCTTTAAATAATTTACTCAGTGTAAATTCTTGGAAAGGTTTAAATAGAAATCTGAACTAAATACAACATGCTATTGGGAAAAAAGGTGAGCATTTTCGATTTGAAAGGAAAAGTTGCTATTGTTACAGGTGCTGCGAGAGGCATTGGTCAGGGAATAGCACTTGAACTTGCAAGACAAGGTGCTGATGTTGTTGTATCAGATATAATTCCTGGAGATGACACCGTGACTCAAATAAAGAAAATGAAAAGAAAATCTGTTTATATGAAAACAGATATCTCCAGTGAAAAAGATGTTATGGCCCTCATAAGCCAAACAGTAAGCCAATTTGGAAAATTGGACATTCTTGTAAACAATGCGGGAATTTTTATGCCTGGAGACAGCACACAAGTTACAGAAGAAGATTGGGAAAAAACAATTCATGTAAATCTTAAAGGAACTTTCTTCTGCTGCAGAGAAGCAATAAAAGTAATGAAACCGGGTAGTAGTATAATCAACATATCATCCGTTGCAGGAATGGCAGGTTATTCGCAGGGAGCATCATACTGCGCAAGCAAAGGAGGAATAAGACTTTTGACAAAAGAACTGGCAGCAGAATTCGGAAGCAAGGGAATAAGAATCAACTCCGTGCATCCTGGAGTTATAGAAACCCCAATGACTATGGACTTGCTCAAAGACCCAAAAATGCGTGAGGGAACATTAGCTAAAATTCCTCTGAAGAGAACAGGACAACCTGCAGACATCGCAGGCCCAGTAGCATTTCTTGCATCAGATGCAGCAGCGTATATGACAGGTGCAGAAGTTGTTGCGGATGGTGGATGGATAGCTTCGTTATAACTAAATTAAAAGTTCTCTAATTTCTTTTGCAGGATTTTTTGCCTTTGTAATTCCAGATGCAACAGCAATCCCCGAAGCACCAAGTTTTTTGGCAATAACCACATCTTCTCTTTTTTTTATCCCTGCCCCAACAAGGAAAGGCATTTTTATCTTATTAGAAATTTTCTTTATAGCATCAGGCTTTGCGCTTGAAACTGAGACATCTCCTGCAACAAGTTCAGGAGGTTCATAAATCAGGAAATCAGGTTTAAGCCTCTCAATTCTTTTAGCTTCTTTAAGGCTCGATGCAAAAACAGCAGTTTTTAGTCCAATGCCCTTACAACGTTTCACTGTTTTTTTCAAAACTCTGAATTTCAGCTTATGTTCTGAATGATTCAAAAAAGTGCCGACAGCACCACTCGTTTTCACATCTTCAGGTATTATAAAGCCAGTATTTCTCCCCGGATTAAAAGGGTCGACATGTTCAGCATAAACTTTCAATTTTGTTTTCGCTGAGATTTCTTCGATGTCTGTTGCCTGAACCCCCACAATTATCCTTTTGTCAATCCTCTCAGCAATTTTGGCAAGCTTCAAAACATCCTCCCTTCGCTTGTAAGTCTTGAAATTTATTATTGTTGTGAATCTCATTGTATCAAAGCGTCACACTTTTTATTTCCTGAAATACATTTTATGTTTTCTATAGTAATGTCAAGTATTCTTTTTAATGCTTCTTCGCTGTAAAATGCAATGTGGGGAGTTATTATAACATTATCAAAAGTCAGAAGCAAATGATTCTCCAGAATATTTTCGAGTTTCTTCTTAGGGAAACTATTTGCAAGAAGTTGAGCTTCTTCTTTTATGAAACCTTCTTCTTCAAGAACATCAAGTCCTGCACCTCCAATCTTCCTTGCCGAAAGGGCCTTCACAAGAGAAGTAGTATCAACAACAGCCCCTCTGGAAGTATTAATAAGCAAAGCTTCTTTCTTCATAAGTTTAATATTCTTGCCGTTTATCAGATGGTGTGTCTTTTTATTATACGGACAATGAAGGGAAACAATATCTGACTTTTTAATAAGTTCATTAAGATTCACATATTTAACGCCAAGTTTCTCAAGTTCTTTATCTTTGTGAATATCATAGGCAAGAATATTCATCTCAAACCCATTTGCAATCTTTGCGGCATGTTTTCCAATACTTCCCGTCCCAATAATTCCAATTGTCTTGCCCTTCAAATCAAATCCCTCAAGATTGTCCAAAGAAAAATTTCCCCGTATTGTTTTCTCGTAAGCTTTATGAATCTTTCTTGATAATGCAAGGATCAGTGCAAAAGTGTGTTCTGCAACAGTATTCTGCCCATAATTTGGAACATTGTAAACCTGGACCTCCCTCTTCCTGCAGTCTTCAAGATTAATATGATCAAAACCTGTAGAACGTGTCACAATAGCCTTAAGACTCTTGAATCTATCAATAATTTTTCCGTCAATTTTGGAATAAATGAATACACTTACAGCAGCAGCATCTTTTACAGAATCAAGATTCTCTTTTGTTAGAGGGTCTTTCGAAAAAACAAGTTTATGTCCCTTAAGCCTCTGCTTAATATAATCTCTTTCCCAGTCTTTTATCTCAAAAAAAGCTATTTTCATTTTCCTCTTTTATTCATCAGCAGGTACTCCGCATGAGCCCAACCCAGAGGGGTGGCCCAGTATATCAAATCACTTTTATCTTTAAATGTCTTTGCGAACTTCTCTGCAGTTCTCATCCCTTGAATAAGCCTTGTATTAAATTCAATCTCATGAGCTTTCCAATCCTTGTATTCAGATATGGTTGCTATGTGCTCCGGCAAGAGACCATTTGTTCTGGAAGCAACTTTCTTCAGCCAATTAACACACATCTTTTGGTTCTCCTTCTCACCAAGCTCCTTGTAAAATTTTGCACCCCATGCAGTAAATGCAGCCCAACTTCCGCTTCCTCCTGTATACCAATGCCAGTTTTCAACAGTTTCAAATTTTCTGAATCTCCTGAACCCTCCGATTTCCTTGTTCCACAAATGCTTCTTAATATAATCCATTGTTGTCTTCAGAATTTTCCTGGAATCGGTCAAACCAAAATAAAAAGGCGCAAGCTGTGAGATGTCGGGAGTCTCACGAAGCTTGTACTTTTTTATATAAAATCCTTTTTTCTGGTTGAACAACTTCCTGTTGATGTTCTTCTCTAAAACATCGGCTCTCTTGTTCCAATCTCTATTCTCCTTTGAATGTCCCAAAATCTCAGCAACTTTTGCAGCATCTCTCAAACCCCTCCATGAGGCGCAATTTGTCCAAAGTTCATAACCTCTCTCAAGCTCTATTGATTCATGAATACTTCTGTTTGTTTTTACAAGCCCCTTTCTTGAAAGAGAAAAAATCAGTTTCGAAACAGAAGACATCAAGGGCCACATATTTTCAAGAAAAACTTCTTTCTTTCCTGCAAGATAGGTATCATAAATTCCATGTAACAAAAGCCCAGGATTGTCATTTTCATGCGTCTGTGTTGCAGAGGGCAAACCAGAGGGGTCGTACCTGTGAAAGACCTCTTTATATTGTCCGACCTTTGCGTTTTCCTTCATGAAATAATAAAACTTTTCAGAATCCTTGAATTTCTTCATGGAATTAAGAGCCTTTGTCATTATAACCCCATCACGAACATAAACATAGGGATAAGCTCCATTTGGAGGAGTTGCCATGAGCCCGCCATTAGCTAATTGAGACTTCTTTATTACTGATATGCTTTTCTCTGTAAGATTCATTTGCGAAAAAATCTTTTTTTGAATTTGAAGTTATAGTCATGACCTGCATCTTTAGCATAAAGAGAAAGAAATTCCATCTTGCCTTTTCCTGTATTGATGGCTCTATGACCTGACCTTGGAGGAACAATGTATAGCTTATCTTTTTTCATATTGATAACTTTTGTTTTTGATTCCTCCTGAATCAAAAGTTTGCCCTTCCCCTTCGTCAGAATGTAAAGTTCTTTCCTTGGCTTTTTATGCCTGTGTCCCTTCGTCATAAAAAATTCTTTATTTATCGCTCCGGATTCCATAACAGTCAATCCTGCTTCAAAAGTCCCAAAATCTTTTATGTAAACATTATAAATCACAGGATTTCCTTTAACATCAGAATTATTGTAACAATTTTTCATGTCTGAGAATTTTCTCACAACTTTTTTATCATAATTCTTTTTCAGGTCCTTATAACTTAGCTCAGATTTCATCAATCAAAAATTATTTTTTTAATTTTCCTTGAAAGCTCCAGAGGGCTATCAGACTGCCACACATTCCTCCCAACAGCAATGCCTGCCGCGCCTGCTTTCATCATTTCTTTAACTTCTTTAATAAAATCTTTTTCACCTTCTTTGCTTCCACCCGCAATAAACACCTTTGTCTTCTCAGCTGACTTTACAGTCCATTTCAGGTCTTTTACATTTCCGTTGTATTTCAACTTGACAATATCTGCACCAAGCTCAAGCGCGGTTCTTGCAGCATAAGCCATGAGCTCACCCTCAGCACGGTTCTCAACACTCTTTCCGCGAGGATATATCCACACAATGACAGGAAGCCCTTTATTATGAGCCTCCTCTTGGATTTCATCAAATTCTTTCATCATCACAGACTCATATCTACTTCCAATGTAAATTGTATATCCCACAGCAACTGCACCAAGCTCAAGAGCTTCTTTAACAGAACAAATCTGTCTTGAAACAGGTTCCCCTTTGTAAAGATTGGTTTTTCCGTTAAGTTTGACGATCAAGGGAATCTTTGATTTTTTTATTTGTTCATTGTACTTTTCTGCAATCCCTTTTTGAAATATCAATGCATTGTAACCTGCTTTTTGCGCAATATCAATTATATAACTAGGGTCTACATCAGTATCATCAAAATCAGTAGGCCCATGTTCAAGCCCATGATCATAAGCAAGGAACATTGCTTTTCCATCTTTCAATATTTTATCTATCCTTATCTTTTTCATTTCAAATTCCTCCTTATCAGCTTATTCTTTGCCCCAAAATATCTTATAACCGATTCGCCCTCTTCAAGCCCCAATTCGAGACTTTCCTTTATTGTTCTGCCAGTTATAATTCCCGCAACAAAACCAGAAGCAAATGCGTCTCCTGCTCCAGTCCTTTCAACAACCTTGACTTTGTGCGGAACAATTGAATGTTTCTTCTCGCCATCATAAGCCATGACTTCTTTATTCTTATCGGTGACCACAACAATTTTTGGACCCATTTTTCTCAGAGCATCAAGATAATTTCTTTCCTTGCTTCCTGCAAGCATTTTTGCCTCATCCTTATTTAATATTAAAATATCACAAACCTTAAGGATACTGCTTAGATTCTTTCTTTGTATAAGATAATCACTTGGATTGAATGCAATCTTAACCCCTCTTTTGTGGAGCATTTTAACAAGAATCTTTTGACTTTCAAAGCTCTCCTCAAGACATGAAGAAAGATAAAGCCATCTCGTTTTTAATTTCCTCATTTTGATGTCAGAAAGTTTAACATGATCACTGATGCCCTTGTAGGTAAGAATTGTTCTGTCGTTCTCCTTGCTGTCAAGAATCACGGAATAGCCACCGACTATTTTGGAATTTTTCTCTTTTTTCCCAAGAAAAGTTATCTTCTCATTTTTCAGCATCTCAAGAATTTGATTTCCTCCGAAACCGCTGTCAAGCCTCCCAACATAACCTGTTCTTAATCCAAATCTTGCAAAAGCTACGGCGGTGTTAGTGCCTCCTCCGCCAATATCAAATTTCATATTCCTAAGCAATATTTTGCTTCCAACAGGATAGGCCATAAATTTACCCTTCTCTCTAAGACCTGTATCCACAAAAACATCAACAATGGCAGAACCAAAAGTTATTACGTCAAATTTTCTCACCATTTTAGCCTCTTTATATGAAGAGTATACAATATTGAAATAAAAACCTTTTGGATTAACAATCAGCTTATTTTCTGTAAAATCCAAGTGTCTTCAAGCCAGGGAGCTTCTTACCTGCGATATATTCAAGCAAAGCTCCTCCCGAAAGGCTTATATGTCCAAACCTCCGCGCAGGAATCTTTGACTTTGCTATTGCATCACTCAACTGACCGCCACCCAAAACTGAAAACGCACTGCTTTTTGAAATTGCCTTCAACAGAGTATAAGTTCCGTGAAAAAATTGTTTTTCAGAATAATATCCTGCAGGCCCTTTCATATAAATTGCTTTTGCATCTTTTATTTCTTTGACAAACATCTTTTGAGTCTCAGGACCAATATCAAAGATTTCATAAGGGACAGGGAAATCTTGCAATGGAACATCTTTTCTTTTATTATTTACACGAACAGCAAAATCCACAGGCGTTTTAACCAGCTTCCCTATCTTATTAAGTTTAATTTTCATTCTGCCCAACCATTTATCATAGTTTGTAATATTATTTTCAAGATACTTGTTTTGCGCTCCCAAATCCCTCCCTTTGGCAACAATGCACATTTGTCCAAAAAGACCGCACGCGAGAATCTTGTTTTTATTGAGAAGCATAAAATTATCATCAGGTTTAGCGCCTGCAAGAATATAAAGACAACTCTTCAGATTGATTTTCTCCAATGCTTTTACTTCTTTTTCCATAAGCAATCCCGCATAATGCTTCATCTTCTTTGGAAAGGCAACAACAGATGCCTGCACTCTATGAGAAACTGAAAAAGCATCATTCACATAAATGTCACACCATGATGAAAGTTTTTTCACAAATTGTGTGTCTGTGGAACCGCTAAATTCATCCTTCAATTTTCTTATATTGTCCAAGAGGATTGCCTGTCCGGGTTTAAGGTCCTTTATTGCATCCTCGGCTTTCTTTCCTATTACATCCGGGACGAACTTAATTTTTGTAAATTTCCCTAAAAGTTTTGCATGCTGTTCAAGAGAAGTGA
>CAZJIV010000004.1:0-11032 GCA_964546165.1 Candidatus Woesearchaeota archaeon | reverse complement strand
AACTTAATTTTTGTAAATTTCCCTAAAAGTTTTGCATGCTGTTCAAGAGAAGTGAATTCTTTTTCTCCGGGCCTTCCCTGATGTGCAATCACAACAACCTTTGCTTTCCTCTTCCTGAGATGATTAATAGTATTAGCGCTCTCTTTTATCCTCGGAGCCATCAAAACCCTGCCTTTAACAACTTCAGAATTCAAATCTTCCCTTACAAGAACAACTTTGTTTTTTACATCAGCCTCTTTCAAAAACTTCATCATACAGAGTAAAAAATGTGTGTGAGTTAATAAAGATTCCCCTCAATAACTTCGTCTTTTATGGAAATGGGTAAAAAGAAGTTTATCATTAAGCTTCTCAGAATCTGTCCAGGCTAACATATCCGCAACAGGCTTGTTCTCATAGGCCTTTCTTATTTTACTTTTTTTATAAATACCTGCAAGTGCATTAACACGAGCTTTCCTTATCTCCTGTGTTGTTGGAATTGGCTGTCCTCCGCCTGCAATGCAACCACCAGGGCAAGCCATTACTTCAATATAATCATAATCTTTCAAATTTTCAATTATTGGTTCAATATTTCCAATGCCGTTTACAACAGCTATTCTGAGTTTCTTCCCTGAAACTTCAACAACAGCTTCTTTAACACCTTCAAGAGTTCTTATCTTTCTGAAATTAATATCAATTTCTTTTTCTTTTTCCTTGTTCAGAACAAAAGCCGCAGCTCTTAATGCAGATTCCATAACACCCCCACTCTCACCATAAATAACTCCCGAACCAGTTTCACCAGCAGGAGAATCCGGAAGAGTTTTTTCCAGTTTGGAAAGGTCCATGCCATTCTTCTTTATCATAAATGCCAACTCTCTTACAGTCAAAACATGGTCAACAGGATGCAATCCATTAACCATAAGTTCTTTTCTTGAAGCTTCATATTTCTTTGAAGTGCAGGGCATTATTGAAACAACCACAATATCTTTGGGTTCAACATTCATCTTCTTAGCCCAATAAGTTTTTACAATCCCTCCAAGATGAATTTGTGGAGAACGCGAAGTTGTGAGATAAGGCAAAAGCTCGGGATGATAAAACTCACAGTAGAGAACCCATGAAGGACAACAGGAAGTAATCATCGGCAACTTTCCTCCTTTTTCTATTCTTTCAAGAAGTTCTTTTGATTCTACCATTGTCGTGATGTCTGCTCCAAAACTAACATCGAAAACATAATCAAAATTAAGTTTTTTCAGCGCAGTAACCATTTGTTCAAGAACAAGTTCTCCGTGAGGTATTCCAAACTCCTCTCCAATTGAAACTCTTACAGAAGGTGCAATTTGTGCGATTACAATTTTCTTGGGATTGTTTATTG
The DNA here is from genome assembly GCA_964546165.1 of Candidatus Woesearchaeota archaeon. Lineage (GTDB taxonomy): Archaea > Nanobdellota > Nanobdellia > Pacearchaeales > GW2011-AR1 > JAKLIN01. The sequence goes on along the minus strand of CAZJIV010000004.1, from coordinate 9,684 downwards.
CAGATTCAACATCTTTCCATTGTTGTTGTTCTCTGGCAGAGCTTACAGGGCAGTGAAGTGTGCACTGACCGCACAGTATACAGTGAATGTCCCCATTTTTTGTAGGAACTATTTTTTGGCCACTATTTTTTCCTTCAAGTTCCAGAAAATTTATCTTCTGAAGTGCAGAACACGCATCAAAACAATTTCTACAATCAACACACCTGCTTAAATCGAACTCAATAGCATTTGCAATCTTGTAAACCTTCCGATCATTTTTTCTCTCATTAAAATTTTCTTTGGAAGGATAATCCTTTTCCATGTAAATCAAAGGGCAGTCAAATTTCCTCATGCACTCATCACAGGATTTAGAGTGTTCCCCAAAAAGAAGTCTTAAATTTACAGCCCTTGAAACTCTTATGGGCTCTGTGTCGGTAAAAATCTCCATCCCTTCTTCAGCTTCTGTTGAACATGAACTAAAAAGCCCATTTCTCCCTTTGATTTCAACAACACAAAGTCTGCAATTGCCTTTTGCTTTAAAGTCAGGATGCCTGCAAAGGGCAGGAATTATAATCCCGTTATCCTCAGCAGCTTTCAGAATATTATCACCTTTCTCACACTCTACTCTTTTCCCATTAATTTTCAGTTTTATTTTAACCATTAAAAGATGCCTCCGAGATTGCTTTAAGAAGAACACTTGAATTTTTTATTGAATTGATCTTATTCTTTGGCAAAACGCTGACAACATTTTTGAAATAAGAAAAAAAGGGAATGCAAACAGAACTTCCAAGCCCACAAAAAGAAGTTTCCTTCATGTTTTGCAAAAGAGAAATCAATATTTTCCAATCAGGATTTTTTGAATGCAAAATCTCTTTGATTCTATAAGTCCCTTCCCTGCACGGCGTGCACTGACCGCAAGATTCTTTCTGAAAAAAATCCATCCAATAATTCATAAGCTTCATTGGATCGTGAGAAGAGATTTCATGGATAGTAATGCACCCAACACCGGCAACTTTCTGATTAAGTTGATTCTGGTTCAGAATTTGCCCGCTTGCATCTCCTCCAACCTGAACAAAAAAATCTTTTTCGGGAACGTTCTCTGTGAGATTCAATATTTCCATAATGGTAAGATCTTCATGAAGAGGAAAGACTCCGTTATATTTTGCTCCGTTTATTGTAAAGAACTTATCCCCCGAATATTTCCCCTCGTTAACAAGTGCAGCATCATACAAGGTTTCAACATTATTAACTATCGTGGGAAAACCATAAAGCCCCTTTGAAACAGGAAAGGGAGGTCTTAATCTTGGTTCGAATCTTTTATTTTCAATAACATTAAGAACAACTGTTTCAACACCTCCCACATACCCCGCATTTACAGGTTTCATAAAAACAGATATAGGCAAGTCCTTAATTATTTTCCTAAGAATTGAATTAAATTTCTTATAATAATTATGATTAAGATAAATGATCCCTTCTTTTGCATGAACTGAATCCATTGCAAGATTTATCCCTTTAATGAGCTGTTCGGGATAATTCTCCAAGATATATGCATCCTTTTTAACCCCAGGCTCACCCTCAGAACCATTGCACACAACATATTTTTTGTCTCCCTTTGCGTCCAAAACAGATTCCCATTTCTGTCCTGTAGGGAAATTAGCGCCGCCCTTTCCCTTCAAATTAGAACTCTTAATCTTTTCTATTGCATCTTTTAAAATAATCTTTTCCTGCATGGCATGCCCTTTAAAATCACTTCAATCTGCTGGCAAACTCGGCAAGTCTGTGGGCATATCCATACTCATTATCATACCATGAAAGCACTTTTATGGTATTTCCCATGACCATTGTTGAGAGTCCATCAACAATTGATGAGTGAGTATTTCCTAATATATCTGTTGAAACAACCTCATCTTCTGTATATCCAAGTATCCCATTCATTGGACCTGCAGCTGCTTGCTTCAAAACACTGTTAACCTGTTCTTTATTCAAAGGAGCTTTCTCAACTTCAACAACAAAATCAACAATACTTCCGCTTGGAACAGGAACACGCATTGCAAGACCATCCAATTTTCCTCTCAATTTCGGAATAACTTCAATAACAGCTTTTGTAGCTCCTGAAGTCGTTGGAACAATATTCAGGGCCCCTGCTCTTCCACGTCTCATATGTTTGTCAGGCTTGTCAACAATTCCCTGTGAGGCAGTATAAGCATGAACAGTGGTCATGAAACCCTTCCTTATCCCAAAAGCATTATCAAGAGCCTTCGCAACAGGAGCAAGAGCATTCGTGGTACAGCTTGCCATAGAAATAATTCTATGTTCTTTCTTTAACATCTCTTCATTGACACCCATAACAATTGTAACATCAGGGTCCTCTGCAGGTGCAGAAATCACAACCCTTTTTGCTCCAGCTGTAAGGTGCTTCCCTGCGCCATTTCTGTCTGTAAAAAATCCTGTTGACTCTACAACAGTATCAATCGCAAGGTTTTTCCAAGGAAGCCTCGCAGGATCTTTCTCAGAAAGAACAAGAATTTTCTTTCCGCCAATTTTCAGAAAACCTTCTCCGACCTCAACCCTCTTGTTATAAATTCCATGAACAGAGTCATATCTTATCAAATAAGCTAGTGTTTTAACATCTGTAAGATCATTTACCGCAACAACGTTAACTCCTGCATCAAGTGCATTTCTCAGAACAAGCCTTCCTATTCTTCCAAGACCATTAATAGCAATTTTCATCTCTTTTTACCTCTAGATGTAAATAAACCACTCCTTTTTAAAAATCTTACTAATTATTTTATATTATAAACCTTATTTAAGCCGTACTTTTCGTCCAAGCCTTGCAAAAGGTTAGAAGCAGAAGGGTTAATCCATCCCCACAATTTTATTGAATTTAGTGTTCTCGCATCATTGTACTCATAAAGTCCAGAAGGCAAAGAAATTCCATCTGAAACATGAATTATCTCCGGTTTTGAAATGAGTTGGACTCCTCCTTCATAAACAAGTTTGCTGTCAGAAATTATCGCAGGACCGCTTGTTTCAATAAAGCAATAGCCGCTTTTATCAAGGCTATATCTCCAAGGACACTTAATGCCAACAGTCTCGTGGTTTTCTTTTGGATAATAAAATAGAGCAGTTCCATAACCTAAATCTCTTAAGATAAAAGCTAACAATTCAGATTTCTCACCGCAAAGCCCTTGATTATCATAAAGAACCTGATAGGGATATCTTGTATAACCAATCTGTTTCCCCCCGAGAGAAATTTCCTTGCCGGAAGAACCCCATGGAATATTCTGAACAATGCTCACAGCAATTCTCGCCTGGTCAACCTTATTATTCGGAGCAAGATTTTCAATAGATTTTACAAGCGGCTCAAGCAGTATTGCTTGATTAGATTCATTAATTCTTCTGAAAATAAAATCAGATTTTGTTGGAATCTTCCCATCTGTGACACTTAATGAATCAGGTAATGATGAGAGGTAATCGGAAAAATTCCCATAAAAAGTAAAATTAATGCTCTGCGTATTTCCATCAAGAACATAATATAATGTTACCGTCTTTGGAGAAGTTTCATAAGAAGAAACACAAGAATTATTTTTAAAAGTCAAATTTCCGGGACACCCGCAGGCTGAAGGAACACGAATCAAAATCCCGTCCCCCCTGCAATAATAAGGTTTGTCAACAGAACAGGAATTAAGTGAAGTCCCATCGCCGCATTTAGTAAGATTCGAAAAGTCATCATGGAAATTATAAGGCGAATTAGCAGCATTTGCAAAAGAAATAAAGAACATTATGAGGGCAAAAATCCCAACACCACTAAAAATAAAAAAATAAAGCCTGAGCCTTTTTTTGGAAATTGCAGAAGCCTTTCCAGCCACCCTCTTTAAAATATTCATCCGTTTAACAAGGAAAAGTCTTATAAAAATCTATTTATCATTCCAGATAAATGGCAGGTTTGCCAGGCTTTGCCCTTTTTGCTTTTTCCTTTGGATCATACTTATCTTTATCATTAACAGAAAACACTTTGATTTTTGTCCCGGTCTTTTTTTCGATAGTTTTCAAATTATCTTCAAGAAATTTCTTTTCAGGAGGTATAACATAAACATAAACAAACTCTATATCTTTTTTGTCTTTTGATAAAATTGCAATAACTGAATTAATATCCTCTGCAAGTCTGTTCAAAGACTTTTCTTCTCTCTCAAAACTATCATTAATCTTGCTTTCTTCAAATTCAGGCCACTTTTCATTTGCTAAAAATCCCTTGTTTCCAATCCTCTCCCAAATTTCCTGAGACATATGAGGACAAAAAACCTGAAGCATCTTAAGGAATTTTTCAACCACATCTTTGCTAGTCTTCTTAGAGAATGAATTGAATAAATTTCTAAGCTCAATAATGGCAAGATTATATTTCAGATTCTCTAGATATTCCGTGACTAGTTTTATTGTCTTGTTTAATTTGCTCTCTGTTCTCTCATCACTTTTTCCAAATTCCTTATCCATTTTGTCAAAGTAAGAGAAAACTTTTCTAACAAATTTATAATTCCCATTGAGTATCTTCTCATCCCAATTTGTATCTTTGTCAGGAGAAGCAAAAGAGACCAATGCTAGCCTCAATGAATCCGCACCGTATTTTGATATCATGTCCAAAGGGTCAACAACATTTCCTCTCGACTTAGACATAACAAAACCATCTTCTCCATGAATCATGCCCTGATTGAACAATCTTGTAAAAGGTTCATCAAATTCTAGCATCCCAAAATCTCTGAGGATTTTAGTAAAAAGTCTTGCATAAATCAGGTGCATGCACGCATGTTCTGCTCCCCCATTATAAAAATCAACAGGCATCCAGTAATCAACCTTTCCAAAGTCAAAAGGAGCTTCTTCATTTCTAGCATCACAAAATCTCAGAAAATACCAGCTTGAATCGAAAAAAGTATCCAGGGTATCCGTATCCCTTCTTGCTTCTCCACCGCATTTTGAACATTTTGTTTTAACCCACTTCTCATTAGTCTCAAGGGGATTTCCCTTCCCGAATTTGACTTCTTTTGGCAGTTTCACAGGCAGCTCATTTTCAGGAACCGGAACAACACCGCACTTGCCACAATAAACAACAGGGATTGGAGTCCCCCAATATCTCTGCCTGCTGATAAGCCAGTCCCTTATCTTAAATTGTGTTTGCTTCTTTCCAAGTTTTTTCTTCGCAAGGAATTTTATAATTTCGGTTTTTGCCTTATTATTTTCAAGTCCATTAAAATTCTCTGAGTTTACGAGTTCACCTTGTCCTGTATAAGCTTCAGCTATCTTTCCCCCTCTTTCATAAATCTCAAAATCTTTTGGTTCAATTACAACTTTAATTGGCAAATTATACTTAACAGCAAAATCGAAATCCCTTTGATCATGTGCAGGAACACCCATAACCATTCCACTCCCATAATCAGCGACGACAAAATTAGCGGCGTAAACAGGAACCTTCTCTTTTGTCATAGGATTTATTGCATAAGATCCTGTGAAAACACCCTCTTTCTCAAGCTTGTCAATATCCTCTTGTTTCACAGACTTTATCTTTTTCACAAATTTCTCCACATTATTTTTTTCTTCATCAGTTGTTATCTCCATAAGCCTTGGATGATGAGCAGACACAACAACAAAAGTAACTCCAAAAATAGTATCAGGTCTTGTCGTAAAAACCGGCCACTGTTCACCATTAATTTCAAACACAACTTCGGCACCTGCACTCTTTCCAATCCAGTTTTTCTGCATAAGTTTTATGTTGTCAGGCCAATTAAGTTTCTCAACCATCTCCAAGAGTTCTTCAGCATAATCTGTTGTCTTGACAAACCATTGCTCCAAATCTTTCAGAACAACTTCGGTGTCCTCATGTCTCCAGCACTTGCCGTTATGAACTTGTTCATTAGCCAAAACAGTGTTACATTTAGGACACCAATTAACAGGGGATTTCTTCTTGTAAACAAGTCCTTTCTCAAAAAATTTCAAGAAGAAATACTGATTCCATTTATAATAATCTGGATTATGCGTCGATAAAACCCTTGTCCAATCATAAGTCAATCCAAGAAGTCTCTGTTGTTTTACAAAATTTTTTATCGCATCTTCAGTGTATTTCTTCGGGTCAGCATGAGCTTTTATCGCAGCGTTTTCAGCAGGAAGACCAAAAGAATCATAACCCATTGGATGAAGAACATTAAATCCCTGCATTCTCTTGAACCTTGAAAAAACATCACCAATCGTATAATTGAAAGCATGCCCCATATGCAATCCGCTTCCAGAAGGGTAAGGAAACATTTCCAAAGCATAGTACTTTTCCTTTTTGTCCTTGTTTGCCTCAAAGACCTTCTTTTCTTCCCACGCTTTCTGCCATTTTTTCTCTATCTTTTTGAAATCATATTCTGCCATTTATTAGAATACCCTTAACAACTTTTAAATATTATTATTCCCTTCGTTATTAATGGAAAAAATAAAAGTACACCTTGTTGGAAACATAATTTCGACAAATTCCTCTGATGCATTCTCATTGCATAGCAAAAGCAGTTTTGGCGAAAATAAAAATGGAAAAGTGATATATTCTCCTGCAGAAGCCCTTTACTTAGTCGAAAAAGGAAAAATAGAAGTCATGTCTGGAAACAAGACTCTTTCTCATGATGAACTTCTTGCAAAACTGAAAAGGCTCGACAAGAAAATCCAGGTAAAATACCCTGTTTTCCGCGATTTGCGTGAAAAGGGTTACATTGTAAAAACAGCATTAAAGTTTGGAGCAGAATTCAGGGTTTATGAAAAAGGCCAGAAAATGGGTGAAAACCATTCAAAATGGATTGTGTTCACAGACTATGAATCAAAAACACTAAATTGGCAGGAATTCTCATCAAAAAACCGTGTGGCTCATAGTACAAAAAAGAACCTCCTGCTTGCCATTGTCGACGAAGAAGGAGACATCACTTATTACGAAGTACGCTGGGTAAAACCATAATTCCTGACATAAAAATATTTATAACCAATGCACTTTTTCTCATTCCATGGTTCAAGACGCAGCCCAAATAAAAGAGAGGATACTCTATTTTCTTCAGAAAAATGGACCAAGCCTCCCTGTTCACATGTCCCAAGAAGTTGGAATGAGTATATTGTTCACATCAGCATTTCTGTCAGAACTGCTTTCTGAAAGACGTGTCAAGACATCTGTAATGCGTGTCGGAAATTCACCGCTTTATTTTCTCCCGGGACAGGAACCGCAATTGGAAAGATTTTCACATCATTTGAAAAGCAAGGAAAAAGAAGCATACATTCTGCTTAAAGAAAAAAGATTCCTTGAAGACAAAGAACTCGAACCTGCAATTCGCGTTGCTATTAGAGAAATCAAAGATTTTGCAATCCCTTTCCAAAAAGGAGAAGAAGTCTTTTGGAGATATTTTCTAATAGATGAATCAGAATTCCACAAAAAACACGAAGAAAAAAAGCCGGAAATTAAGAGAGAAGAAAAAGCAGAGGGAAAAAACGAAGAACCCATTTCAGAAATCTCTGAAGAGATTGCAAAAGAAGTAAAAGACGCTCTTGATATCTTTGACGATTCTAAAGAAAAAAAGCCTGAGGCTAAAAAAGAAGAAAAATCTAAAACTCCTGCAAAAAAATCAACTCCGAAAAAAACGACAAAAAAACCTGCAAAGAAAAATGAAAGCGCAAGAAACAAGTTTTTCAATAGGGTTAAGGAATTCCTAGCAAACAACAATACTGAAATTATGGACATAGAGGAGATTGGTACAACAAAAATAACTTTCAGGGTTAAAAATACAGGCGAATCTGAAGAATATCTAATCATGGCATATAACAAAAAACGTGTTACAGAATTGGATATAATAAACGCACACAAAAAAGCAAATGAAATGGAAATAGGTTACAAAATATTATGTTTGGGAGAACCCCTCAAAAAACTCGACAATTTAATAAATGCCACAAAAACCCTGAAGGGCATAGAAAAAATAGAATAGAAACCCTTAAAAATAACAACTTGAACATTAAGATATGGGAAAGATAAAAACCAAATTAGTCAAAAGAACTGCAAATTCACTTGCAAAAGAAGATATTCCTTTTAGCGAAGACTTTGAGGTAAACAAAAAGATACTTGGAGATACAATGCCCAGTAAAAAGATTAGAAACCAAGTAGCTGGATTTCTGTCCAGAATAAAGAGAAACGAAGCAAAAAAGAAAGCTCAGTGATTATACTAATTAAATCAGAGATTTCAAATGGCTGAAAAAAAAGACGAAAACGTTGTTTACATTGGCTCAAAGCCCAAAATGAACTACGTTACAAGCGTTGTTATGCAATTTACTTCTAAGAATCAGTCTGAAGTCATAATAAAGGCAAGAGGCAAGTTCATAACAAATGCTGTTGACGTTGCAGAGATTGTGAAAAAGAGATTTCTCAAAGACCACCACCTTGAGACAAAAGATGTAAAAATTGACAGCGAAGAATTTGAAAACAAGGAAGGCCGAAAAGTCAATGTCTCAACAATAGAAATTACACTGATAAAAAAGTAATTCTAAATGGCTGCGCTGAGAATTGAACTCAGGACCTCCGGCTCATGAGACCAGCGCTCTAACCAACTGAGCTACGCAGCCTTGAAAAGTTAACATAAAAACCGTTTAAAAAGGTTCACAATAATATTATTTCTTCCTTGTATCAACCTTTTTTCCAAGTTTAAGGATATCTTTTCCGTTAATTGCCTGTCTTATTGCATCTTTCAGCTTATCCCTTTTAATCCTAACCTGCTCCCCTGAATCACGAACGCGAACAGTAACATCATTTTTCTTCAAGCTATCCTCATCAACAGTAATGCAAAAGGGAGTTCCAATTTCATCGTTTCTTGCATATCTTCTCCCAATGCTACCTGAACGATCGTAAAGAACATTCCATTCTTCCCCCAGTTCACTAACAATTTCTTCTGCAAATTTCTCATATTCCTCTTTCTTTATTATTGGAAAAACTGCGGCTTTCACAGGGGCAAGTCTTGGATTCATTTTCAGAACAATGTTGTTCCTTTTTGCGTCATGGAAATAAGAATCAAACATGAAAACAAGAAATGCTCTGTCTAAACCCAAAGAAGGCTCACAAACAACATTGGGCAAAATCTTTTCTCTTGTCTCTTCATTGAATAAAGTTAAATCTTTCTTTGAAAACTTCTCGTGCTGGCTCAAGTCAAAATTGCCTCTGTCTGCAAATCCCATAAGTTCTTTCCACCCAAATGGAAACTCATATTCCAAATCCCATGTATCTTGAGAATAATGCGCCTTCTCCGCAGAAACATGCTGTCTTATTCTGAATCTTTTCTTATTAGCACCAAGAGAAACAAAGAAATTGTATTCAGTAGCAATCCAGTAAGCATGCCATTTATTTTTTATGATTCCGTTTTCAAAAGCTTCTCTTATTTTCATTTCCTCAGGTTCTTTTCCGGACTCTTGCATTTCAGAGGAGTAAATTCTAATTTTGACTTCGGGAATTTCGTAAGGACATTCCTCTGAAGGATTAATAAAATATTCAATTTCCATTTGCTCAAATTCCCTGCACCTGAACAAAAAGTCTCTTGGTGCAATTTCATTTCTGAAACTCTTGCCAATTTGTGCAATTCCAAATGGAAGTTTCATTCTCGCATTATCAGCAATGCTTTTGAAGTCTGCAAAAATCAATTGCGCTGTTTCTGGTCTGAGGTA
>CAZJIV010000003.1:0-37049 GCA_964546165.1 Candidatus Woesearchaeota archaeon | reverse complement strand
TGTGGCACCATCTTTCATACTTGCTCCATGCAGGAGCCATCTCTTCCTTGAAAGTCGCATAAGATTGACTGTAACTGCTGTTGTTTGAACCCCCGCTTGTATCTGTATTTATCTGACTCTCTATTTTCCTTCCGTACTTTTTCAGAATATCATTAATATCAGGTCTTGCAGGCGGAGGCCTCTGGTATGGTGGCATATGTCAATCCTCTTTTATATTCTCAGAAAAGGAGAATTCATTAATAAAATTTTACTTTTTCCTCTTAAATCTAAAGTGGAACAAAGTAAATGCAAGCCCAAGAATAAACAAGCCAATACTCAGCCAACCCCATGGATTGTTTGTCGAATTTGGATTTGAAACTGCAAAGCCTGTAAGATTAAATGATATTGAAACAAGTGATAAAACAAGCGCAGAAATCGCGAAAATCCCCCACGTGGTCGCAACAGTGTAGCCCAAATCGTGTCGTTCTTTGTAAATGTCAGGAGGTGCTCCCAACTCTCTCATCTTTTCAAGAATCCTTGCTTTTTCTCCCTTTGGAGCCAATTTATATGCACTTCTGTAAAGTTGATACCCCTCCGCAAAATGAGCCTCCCTTTCACCAACATTGCTCGCCCTATTGCCCTTTCTAACTTCCCTGTTAGCTTCATTAAAACGCTCAACATAAAGAGGTTTCACTTCTTTCTTTTTTGTCACCATTTTACAATCTTTCTAATATATCCTGTTTTATAAAATTTGTCAAATTCTCTTTTTCTTTACTTCTTCATTAAGCCATTTCTGCCATGCAGGAAAAACCCTCTCAGACATTGGCAATCCTATTTCTTCCCTGACATCATCAGAGATTTTATGAAAAATCTGATTTGAAAGAACATTAAACTCAGCTTCCAAAATCTCGGGCCTTTTCGTCTTTTCAGCAATTTTGAGAATCTCTTCTTTCACTTTCGCTCTAAGAAGTATGTTATCATAAACAGCATCCCAGTTTCCTGCCCACCCTTTTACATTTGAAGCGACATCCTTTATGACCTCACTGTCTCCGTTAATTAAATCATCCGTTGGCTCAACCTCATCTTTTTCAACATTGTACTTCAGCAAATCTCCAAAACCCGCTTCCTCAAGAGGGTCGTTCTTCCAGTGCTTCCTGACCTCAGAAACCTGCAAAAGCCTTTTCCATGCGTGCAACCCATCAGGAGATTTTATGGGATTTGCAACAATTATAACATCTGTTGCCTTGAAGCTTGTAGCCGGAACTTCAAGGTCATTAACAACTCTGTCAAAAACAGCATAAGGCGAAGCACCGTGAATGGTTCCTGCAACAGTGTTTGCAAGAGCACCAACCCTCATTGCTTCATAAAGTGCCTTTGCCTCAACACTTCTTACTTCACCGATTATCAAACTTGAATCTCCAAGCCTCAAACTTGTTCTGATACCATCATCTGCAGAAATTTCATTTGTGGTTTTCGAAAGCGCAGAACGAACTTTCATTCTCAGAATGTCATAGTTCATTTTCCTAAAAGATTCAATTGGCAATTCAAGTGAGTCTTCAACAAGAATTATTCTTACAGTGGGCAAAATCTCCAGCATTATACTGCCAAGCAGAGAAGTTTTACCAGAGCTTCTTGTTCCTGCAACAAGGATAGTTCTCCCACCATCAACAAGAAAACTCATAAGTCCCGCTGCAATAGGATTAAGCATTCTGTTCTTTATGAAAAGAGGAAATGTCCAGGGCTCTTCCCTGTGACGTCTTATGGAATATGCAAGTCCTTCCGGAGAAAGCGGCTGCTGGATAATTGCAATTCTTGCCCTCATCTTGTCAATCTCAAGCTGAGTATCAAGAACAGGATTTGCCTCATCCAAGGGCCTCCCGGAAATCATTCTGAATTTTGCAGCCCAAGAATCAACATCCTCTTGGCTTGGGAGAATATTTGTGTAGCACTCATCATAATCCTGGTGCCTTAAAAAAATATTAGTCATCGAAATCGGAGCATTCAGAGCAATATCCTGAATTTTTTTGTCCTGAAGCAAAACTTCAATAAGCCCAAACCCAATTGTGTGTCTTACAAGAATCTTTGCAAGTTTGTTTATATTTGCATAGCTCAGTGAAATTCCCTGACTCTGGGCCAAATCCTGAAGCAAGTCTTTTGCGATATTGAAAAAGACCTGTCTTGTCCTTGCAGTGTCTGTAAATTCCTCCGCTTTTGGTTGGTGCTCAATGAGAACATTCCTTGCAAGATTCAAAAGTTGATTATGGTCTTCATCAAGAGAGTTCTCAGGAGGCAGTAAATGATAAAGAAACTTTGATTCATTCTTTCTTTTCAAAATTGTGACAACAGATTCATCATAATATTCGCTTGATATTTTATACTGGTCAATTATCTCAACATCTGGTGGAAGCTCCGAGACAAGCCTCGTAAAGGTAAAATTAGGAATTACATCTGGTTCAAACAGAAGATGATAAATTTCCCGGTCTCCTCTTTGATAATCGGAAAATTCATTGATAACACCCTGAATAACTTTCGTGTTCTGTAGAAGGTTAAATATCTTCTCGAGAAGCCTTATATAATTGGACTGATCTGGTCTGAGAGATTCATCAAGTTTATCAAAAGCAATCTTTGCTTCTATTATATATTTTCTCAAATCAAAATAAGCGCCTACAGGGTCTCTCTTGAGAGAATAAAGAAATGCAAAAATTTCATTGTATCTTTGTGTAAAGGCACGGTCATAGCCACTTACCAATTTGTCTTTTGAAAGCACCCTTTCCTGTTTCATAAGGTAAAGGTAAAGTTGTGAAATCTCAAGAAGCATTGAAGTTTCCTTGAAATCATAATTGTAATTTTTCTGCTGTACAAAAACAATTCTGGAAACATTTGGATTTTCCATCAAAGAATCAATTGTTCTCTCCATAACCTCAGGAGAATCAGCAACACTCGGCACAAAAGGCGCACCTAGAAAATTGATGTAAAGTACATCTTCACCCCCTTCCCTCTCAGTTTCATGGGCATAAATTGGAGAATTTTCCTTGAATTGCATTGTCCTCTTTCTCTATTTTATACGAGCAAAAGCGAGTTTAAAATTTTTTGTGTGCCTTCGGGAACATCTTTAAAAGCTTAAACAAAACAAATTTAAACTCCTTAAACGTTTTCCTAACATGGCAGGTGAGCAACCAAATTATCAGGCTTCTCCGGGGTACTCGACAGACCCTGCAATGAAACTGCGTGATTTGGAAGATAAACAGAGAATTCTCAAAAACCAGATGCTCCTTCTGGGCAAAAACTTAATTGAAATAAGAGAAAAGAACAACAAAGAGCTTCTTGAAATAAGAAAAGACCTTGAAATCTTAAAAGGAACCATGGAAAGGCTTGCCTCCTTTGTAAGTTCGGTTTCAGATGAATTCTCAGGATTAGCAAGAAAAAGTGATGTAGAAATTCTTGAAAAGCAAATAAAAATGTTTCAACCCTTCATAAAAAAGAGATAATATGGGAGTTTTAGAACAGGTAACACAACTCAAAAAGGAAGGCAGGTCTGATGAACAGATAATCTCCGATTTGAGAAAGCAGGGAATATCACCAAGAGAAATAAGTGATGCATTAAATCACTCCCACATAAAAAGTGCAGTGGGAGACGTTCAGGGAAATGATAACCCCTATGGGACTGCAGCACCGGCACCCTCTCCTACAGGAAATCAGGAACAACAGTATTCCCAGGAAGCAGGGCAGGACCAAAGTTCTTATGGACAGCAAAATTATCAGGATTACGGACAGGGACAAGACTACAACAACTACGCACCTCAGGATTATTCCCAAAATCAACAATATGCAGCTCCAGCAGGAGGCCAAGAATATTACCCTCAGCAGGATTATTCACAAGGAAATTACAGTAGCGGTTATGACCAATATGGTGGAGGACCGCAAACAAGTTCAGATACTGTCGTAGAGGTATCAGAACAGGTATTTGATGAAAAAATCTCAGAAACAGCCAAAAGAGTTGATTCTCTTGAAGAATTCAAAACACTTACACAAACAAAACTTAACAGCGTAAACGAAAAGGTGAAAAGAATGGAGGCAATAATCGACAAGCTCCAGATGGCAATCCTTGAGAAGGTAAGCTCCTATGGAAAAAATCTTGACAGCATAAAGAAGGAGATGTCAATGATGCAGGACACTTTTACAAAATCCCTTGACCCTCTAATTGGCAAGGCATCTTCAAAACCAAGTAGCCCCACAGCAACCCCTGAAAAACCCAAAAGAACCAGAAAAACAACTTCTAAAAAATAATTACAAAAATTATTGACTCCAAGCTTTATCTACAGGCATAAATCCATAAGCTTCAAACTTCTTGTTTTGGTTTGGATTTCTCTTTCCGACAATTACTGCTATTCCCACAATTACTGCTCCCACAATAAAGATTGTAACAAGCGAACTTCCCCAGTTAGCACTTATCCATTGCCCTATTGGCACACCCAGTGATGATATACTCTGTCCTATAACAATCAATGCTATAACTGCAGCGATCCCAAACAGGGTGTACATTAAACCCGGCTTTTTTGGGTCTATAAAAAGTCCTAACAGAATTATAATTACAAGTATAACCGACAATGCAATTCCAAATACGGGAAAAATATCTGCAAAGAATTTTGGAACAAGGTCAAACTGCAAAGCCATTAAACCAACAGATAAAGCAATTATTGCGCTGACAGCCTTATTCTCCTTGAACATTCCCATTCTGTTGAGAATTCCAAAGACAAGTGCGAAAATCAAGAGAAAAGGAATTACATAACTGAAAAACCCCGCCTGCTGTAAATTGTTCAAAAAACTTCCGGCCCCTGCATCAGATGCAAAAACGCTCCAAGCCAAAACACCACCTATCATTTTAAAAAACTATGAATAGAACTTTAAATATGTTTCTAACTAATCCTTTTTAGCTGCCTTCGCTCCGCCAAGTACAAGGGCAAGCGCTGCTGCAATAAGGACTCCAAAGATAACATTTGTCCAGAAAGGACCGCTCCATACCTGCCCGAATAATGTGCTCACAAGGCTTCCTTGGCCTCCGATAAGGTTGACTCCAAATGCCCATAGTATTCCAAGCCCAACAGCCACAAGAACAACCACAAGGAGAACTGTTCTGAATCCTTTATGTTCTCCAAGCTTGAATCCATCTTCACCGCTTGCAAAGCTCCATATCAAAAGAACTATGAACACTATCACAAGTGCAACCGATAAGAACAACACCAAATTCTGAACAACCATTGTTGGCGACAAAACAGTTATAAAAATAAGGCCAATAACAAATGAAACAAGTGCATTAATCTGTTTTGTATTTTCCTTTCCAAGAAGCTTTGTCTTCTCAAGGATTGCAAAAACTATGAAAAACACCAAAAGAAAAGGGAGGATAAATCTGGTAAAAATAGGATTCTGCAGGAATATCTGCGTCGAGCTACTATCAGTTGTTGCCATTTGTTTACATTAAGTCTTCTGAAATCTCCTCGAATTCAGGTTCAGCAGGACTTGGCAATGCAGAAGAGTTTATGATTACAATGTCGCTCATAGCCTTAACAAACTGGTGGGGTATAATTACTCCCCTTGCGCCCCCAATCAATGAAGCAACACTTCCACCAACTCTTATTCTCCAACCATCAAGCTTGTTCTCAAAAAGATTCGCCTCTTCCACTTCTCCGAAATAATCTCCTAAATCAGTATAAACCCTAAGGCCTATAACATCAGTAATTTTTCTCAATCTCATAGCAATATCCTGTGTCAAATATTTAAATACTTTTCCGTTATCCATTTGATAGTTTAATATAATAACACCTTCTCTTTAACGTGATAATTAGAAGATAAATAAATTTATAAGAATTACATAACTGAAAATAACATGTTCAACAAAAAAGAGGCAATAGCAATTTTAGTGTCAAGTGTGGTTATAGCCTTCTCCTTAAACTTCATCCTCAATGGAATAACAGCATTTCTCTGGAGCCTGCTTGCAGTTTTTGCAGTAATTATGGTTAATGTTATTGCAAAAAAGATTTTCGGATTTTACATGGAAACGGATGTTGAAGTTGAATTCTGGGAAATCTATCAATACGGGCTGAGGGAGAGCAACCATTTCAAAAAGCCGGTTCCGATGGGGGCATTCATGCCCTTATTGTCAAAAATAGTCTTGTTTCCTATCAGAGGATTTGTCTGGATGGCGTCACTTGTCTTTGATGTAAAGCCACGAGTTGAACGCTCAGCAAGAAGACATGGTCTTTACAGCTTCTCCGGAATGACTGAAGCGCATATTGGTTACATCGCAGCAGCAGGAATATTTGCAAATCTTGCTTTTGCAGTCATAGGCTACCTGATTGGATTCAGCGAATTTGCAAGAATCAACATCTTTTATGCATTGTTCAATATGATACCAATTTCAAAACTCGACGGAAACAAGATATTCTTCGGAAACGTTGTACTTTGGAGCTTCCTCGCATCACTTGTGCTGATTGGCATATTCTTTGTTATCTTCCTTATATGATGAAATTTCTAGAATCAATCTCACCAAGAGATTATCAACAAAAAATTTTCGAAACATGCAAAGAAAAGAACTGCCTAGTCGTGCTTCCAACAGGAACAGGAAAAACCCTAATAGCACTAATGTTAACAATTGACAGAAGTGAAAAATTCCCCGGACAAAAAATCCTCTTCCTCGCTCCGACTAAACCATTGGCAGAACAGCATCTAAGATATTTTGAAAAACATCTGCCAGAATTATTCGCAGACATGCAGCTTTTCACCGGCTCTGTAAAAGCAGAAAAAAGAAAAGAAATCTGGAAAAGCGCAGACATAATCTTTTCAACACCACAATGCATTGCTAATGACATAAAAAATCATCTTTACAACTTAAGGGATGTTTCTCTCCTTATAGAAGACGAAGCTCACAGATGCATAAGGAACTATGATTACACTTCAATTGCAAAGAATTACAAACGCGAAAATCCCGATGGAAGAATTCTTGGACTAACGGCCTCCCCGGGTTCAAACTCTGACAAGATAAAAGAAATATGCAGAAACCTCTTCATAGAAGAAGTTGAACTCAGAACACGTGAAAGCGAGGACATAAAACACAATCTCCAGGAACTTGAATTCGAAAAAGTCCAAGTCGATTTGCCTCCAGAATTTATTGAAATCCGCGAACTTCTAAGGAGAATTCATGATTCCTACATTGATGAATTAAAACAGAGAAATCTGCTCTTTGGACCTCCCACAAAAATAAACCTCATAAAACTTCAGGGAAAACTGGGAAACATGCTCTCAGGAGGAAATCACAACTTCACAATTTTCAGAGGCTTGTCTGCGTGCGCACTTGCAATAAAACTCCAACATGCCTTGGAATTAATTGAAACGCAAACAGTCAACGGATTTCATGAATACATGAAGGATTTATTTGGGCAAGCAGAAAAAGCCAAGAGCAAAGGAATTCAACAGCTGGTAAAAAGACCTGAATTTAACATGGCATTCGTAAAATCTTCAGAATTGCTTGCAAAGAAAATGGAACATCCGAAAGTTGCAGAACTTCTTGAAATTATAAAAAACGAAAAAAAAGACAACGGAAAAATAAGAGCAATCGTCTTCTCACAATATCGTGACACTGCCTCTTTAATTTCAAAAAGAATAAACCAACTTGATGGCGTAACAGCAAAAGTTTTTGTCGGACAATTAAAAAAGAAAGACACCGGGTTGAGTCAGAAAGAACAAAAAGAAACAATTCGTGAATTCTCATCAGGAGAAATAGATGTTCTTTGTGCAACTTCAATAGGTGAAGAAGGATTGGACATTCCTGAAGTGGGCCTTGTAATATTTTATGAACCTGTCGCTTCTGCAATACGCGCCATACAGCGAGCAGGCAGAACAGCAAGATTGAACAAAGGAAAACTAATCATGCTTATAACAAAAAAAACACGTGACGAAACCTTTTACTATGTTTCACGAAGAAAAGAAAAAGGAATGCAGTCGGCGATTTCTGATGTGAAAAAAGAACTCTCAAACGGCGGATTGGATTTTCAAAAAACGCTCGAATAGCACACAAATCTTTATAACCCTCAAGAGCAATTAGAATGAATGTATGGCAAGGATTGTCGGAAAAGGGGTTTCGTTTGATGATGTTCTATTAGTCCCTCAACGAACTTCCATACGCTCAAGAAAAGATACAGACACTTCTACATTTATTACAAAGAATATAAAGCTCAACATACCCATGATTTCTCTTTGCATGTCTACTGTCACAGAATCAAAAATGGCAATAGCAATGGCCCTTGAGGGAGGCATGGGGATAATCCACAGGTTCATGACTATTGGAGAACAAGCAGTTGAAGTAAGAAAGGTAAAAAAATCCATGAACCGCATAATAGAAGACCCTGTAACAATTTCCGAAGAAGCAACACTGGAAGAAGCTATCAGGAACATGGAGGAAAATAATGATGTCACAGGACTTTTGGTTGTAGATCATGAAAGAAAACTTGTAGGTATATTAACAAAAAGAGATTTTGCATTTGAAAGAGATATGAAGAAAGGAGTTAGAGAACTAATGACAAAAAAAGAAAATTTGATAACCGCAAATTCAAATATTGACATAAAAGAAGCAAGTGAAATTCTGAAAAAGAAAAAAGTAGAAAAACTCCCTCTTGTGGATGAAGAAAACAAGGTTAAGGGATTGATAACAATAAAGGACATAATTGATTTAGAAATGCACAAAAATGCTTGCAGAGACAAAAATGGGAGGCTTATTGTGGGAGCAGCAATAGGAATTAAAGGGGATTACTTTGAGAGAGCGGAAGCTCTCGTTAAGGAAGGAGTAGATGTACTTGTCATTGATGTTGCTCACGCGCATAGTGACTTGGCGATTGAAGCAGTAAAGAAAATAAAAGAAAATCTTGATGTAGATTTAATTGCAGGGAATGTTGCCACTGCGAAAGGCACTGAAGAATTAATCAGGGCGGGAGTTGATGGGGTTAAAATAGGAATTGGAAATGGAACAATTTGCACAACAAGGATTGTTGCAGGTGCAGGGGTTCCTCAAATGACTGCATTAATGGATGCCGTTGAAGTAGGAAGAAGATACAACATCCCTATTATAAGTGACGGGGGAATAGCAACCTCAGGAAATTTTGCAAAGGCTCTGGCAGTAGGCGCCTCTGCGCACATGTTTGGGAGTGTCTTTGCAGGAACCGAAGAAACTCCAGGTCCAATAATTTACAAAAAAGGAAAACAATTCAAACAGTACCACGGAAGCACATCCTACCTTGCAAATGTGATAAAAAAAGAAAGAGAAACAAAAACAAAGGTTAATGATTTTCTTGAAGATGCATTTGTAGAAGGAGTTGAAAGTTTAGTACCTTACAAAGGCCCGGTAAGAGAAGTGATAAACGCATTTATGAAAGGATTGCGTTCAGGAATGACCTATTGTGGAGCAAGAACAATCCCTGAGATGTGGACAAATGCAGAATTCATTGAAATCTCCGCAGGAGGAGTAAGAGAAAGTGGAGCCCATGATGTTTTGGAAATCTAAACTATTTTAAATTAATTCTCACTAACAATCCCATGGCACCAATGTTTGACATCTTTTCCAAATCTAAAGAGAAAGAAAAGAAAAAAGAAAGGGTTATAATGGATTATCGGGAAAAGAATTCTCTTGTTTATTCAAACCTAATAAAAATGGATTTGGAAGTTGATGTCAGAGAACTAAAAGTTGCAGATTACATTGTAAATGATGTCGCAATTGAACGAAAAACAGTTTCCGATTTTATTTCTTCAATGATTAACAAAAGGCTTATAGGACAATTGGAAAGTATGCAAAGATACAAAAACCGAATTCTTCTCATTGAAGGCATAGATGAACAGGAGCTTTATTCTGAAGCAAGGTATGCTGATGGAGGAATGCATCCAAACTCCGTCCGCGGTTTCTTAATTTCAATAATTCTTAAATATAAAACACCCATTCTTTTCACAAAAGATTCCGAAGACACTGCTAAATTCATTTCAGTTCTTGCAAAAAGAAAAGAAAAAGAATTGTCTCTAAATGTTTCAAAAAAATCTTTCAACAAAAAAGAGCAAATGCAATTTATCTTGGAGGGTTTCCCGGGTATAGGCCCAAAAACAGCAAAAAAGCTTCTTGACAGATTCAAGACTCTTAGAAGAATTCTCAATTCCTCAAAGCCGGACTTGGAAGAAGTCATAGGCAAAAAAGCAGATATTTTTGGACTTATAGATGAAAAATACTAAGATTTTCCGGATGAAATATTTCCAAGCCTTGCAGCAATATAAGTAAAATAATTTTCCCCCATAATACTTACAAATTCTTCCTGACTTGGACGCCACGATTTTGCATCGCCCTGTGATTCATAAGAACCAATTGGATATAGCTCTTCTTTTTGTCTATCATATCTAAATATATTGGGGAGAACCCAATGAAGAGCATGGCTCATAACATACCTAACATCTTCCTCAGAAAGATTCATTTTCTGGGAAACGCCCTCAGTGACTTTTTTCTCAAGAGTGTTAACAGAAACGTAACCTGCCCAACCATAAGAACCAAATACAGAAGAGATCTCTGCAGCATAAGTCTCAATGAATTTTTTAACAGTCCCTTTATCCATTAAAATAAAAACAATTTACAATAACTTAAAAATAAAATTCTTCTAAAAAATATCTTTCAAAAAACGAAAGTACTATAAAGCACCCAAATCTTTTTTACTTATATTTCTATTCTAAATAGTAAGTTTCAAGAGTTTTATACTGTGGCCCGTTCGGTGTCAGAACAGATTGCTTAAGCTCAAAACCACCAACAACTAACTTCATCGGCTCTATTTTCATGTTTTGAATTTTATTAAGAAAGACCTTTTTGTCTCCCAAAATATTCCTGACCCTTGCAATTGTAAGATGAGACATGAATCTCTGTTCCTCGGGAAATAGCCCTTCAAGCGCCTTGTCAATCTCTTTCTGCAAAGGAGTACAATCATTTATCCTAAGCCAGATTATCTTTACAAACTCTGGGTCAAAAACTCCAATAGAATCAATAACAACAGGGAATTTCTTGAAATCCACGGTCTTTAATCTTGACTTGACTTTTTCAAGCATTTCTTCATTAATTTCTCCAAGGAATTTCAAAGTAAGATGAAGGTTCCCCACTTCAGTAGGCTTGCCTCTGAATTCAGGCAATTTTTCCTGTATTTCTCTTATTTTCTCCGCAACGCTTCCCGAGATGTCAATCGACACAAAAGTTCTCATCTTTTTTATACCAATTCACTAAGAATCTTGGCTCCTAACTTAGTTGTAAGATTATCCCTGTCTTTCAACGGGTTTATCTCTACAACGTCAACACCCTTTAGGTTTTTAACTTTATTTATTCTCTGGACTATATATAGGAATTCTCTGCTTGTTAATCCGCCAGGTTCCTGATATCCCGTACCAGGTGCAAATGCAGGGTCAACAACATCAATGTCAATTGAGATATATAATTCTCCCCTTGGATCACTTGAAAATTCTGTAATTCCATCGCAAGCATCCTGCAAATCATCCAGAAGTGAATTCATTGAAACAGTCTTTATTTTATTTTCATGCAAAAAAGAGATTTCATGAGCATCAGAGTTCCTTACCCCAACAAGCAAAATATTCTCTTTAGGGAAACCTGCTTCAATTAAACTCCTAAGCCAGTCTTCATGACTTGGAGAATCAGATTTTGCAGCTTCCATGCAATCAGGATGAGCATCAAAAACAATGAGATAAGGATTTTTTCCTTCTTTTTTGCAATGGTTAAGAAATGCCTTTGTCAAAGAATAGCTTACAGAATGATCTCCTCCAAGAAAAATTGTTCTTGGTTTTGTTCCAAACATATCAAATGCATTCTTATAAATCAATTTATTTGTAATATCAAGATTATAATTATCAAGATGAATTTCTTCTAAATCCAAAAGTTTTGAATTTATCGGCTTTCCGGATTCATTTGAATAAATCTCATTCAGCGATTTCAAAATTTCATTGCCTGCTTTCTCGCATCCTTGTGTTTTTCCAAGTCCGTTAATCCCCGGGACTTTTACAACAAATACCATAAGATTAGTCAGAAAAAGAGTTTTTAAGATTAATTATTGCAATCCAAACAAAGACCTTAACCACTGAACAATCCTGTCAACAAGTCCCTGAGGTGTACATGTTTTCTCATCAGAACAAACATTTGAAGCGCACTCGAAATTGTTTTGGCATACAATATTAGTTCCAAGCTGATCTTTCATGTTTCCATCAGAAGCGCAATACTGGTTCCCTTGCCTTGCTCCATAATCCAGACAACCATTAGAATATAAACATCCAGAGGTACATGTAAGTTTTCCATCAACCAAAGTAGGACCATTTATAGAAATTCCGTAATCAGAAAGATTAACACCATTAGCACCGGCAACTGAAACTTCTGCAAATGGAACACCGAATGAATCATTCAAGATTATGTTCACAACAGTGATTTTGAACCCCTGAAGATTAAAGCTCTCACCAAGTTTGGCGGTATAATGTATAAGCCCATTAACTGTTACTGTTGCCTTATCTTCAGTAAGGTTTGTAAGTTTAAGATTATAAGAAGTTCCGCCAATATCCATAACTGTAGAACTCCCAAGGAAAAGTGAGAAGTTTTGTGTTTGTAATTTTGGTTCTGACGTTTGATTAGTGAAAGGAATGGTTTCATTATACAATGTAGAACTTTCATTATGAGGGGTTTGGTTTTCAGATTCATTATTAGGTGTTATGGAAGTCTGAATCTCGTTAACATTTGATGAGGAGACAAGAGGCGACCCAGCATTACTTGTAAGGGGGCTATACGAATAATTCAAAGGCCCCCCAAGACATGCCCCTTTATAACATCCTTCCGGACAGACGTAATTAATATTAGTCCATTCGCCAGAATCACAATAAAATTCCATAAGAGTCTTTGCTGAAAGACATACGTCCCCTCTGGGAAAGGAACCATAAACGTTCCCTTGGAGGTAGTAATTTTTCCCCCCATCAGTATCCATGCAGTTTGAATAAACAGTCTTATTACTAACAATTGCCCAACCATTCAATCCATTCCCCCCATAAGTAACGTTTACTTGATAATTATTTACGGTAAGGGTGGCTTCATTATTTGTGTCTGTAATTGGCATTGCAGGAATAAGGTTCCCGAATCCATCAGTGAACATAACATAGTCCTGAGATTTATTCTCTCCGTTGTAAACCTCTATCAATCTAAGGATTTGAAGATTTACATGTCCCAAGGAAAGATCTAGAGGTAAATAGTCCCCGACGCTTATATTGCTGCCAAAAGTATTAGTTATCTTAGTTGCATTATTAAACAGCACCCAGCCATTTCCATAAGACAAGGTATGATTCAAGCCACCAATATTAACGACAGCCTCAGATGGAGAAACAAGAGTTGCATAATCCTGAACGCCCTTAGATACATCCACAAGGTATACCTCTGTCTCAGAATAGGCTTGAGGGTCATCTCTAACCTCAAAATAGATTAAATCCCCATTGTATAAGAGACCGTAAGAAGTCATGCTTAAATCATAAGGATTTGCCCCAACAGTAAAATTATGCAAATCTTCAGATGAAGTATCCGCAACAACTCTCCCTGTAGGTCCCGCCTTAATAGCAAAAAATAAAAGCACTATGAGTGCAAGTCCTGCAATAATCAAAAATGTATTAAACCACCTTCTTTTCATAACAAAGACTTTTATGAAAAAGACTTTATAAAAATATCTCCAAAAATCATTTTGGGACAAGCGCAAAAAAACTATATCTTTCGGCCGCCTCTTTGGCAAGCTTTTTCACATCTTCAAGATTAACTTTGGATATCTTCCTCCCAAATTCATAATACTCCTCGGCACTTCCCTGAACCTCACTGCTCAAAATGTTTATCATCTGATTTTGAGAATCTTCCATCGAAATCTCATAATTTCCAATGAGCCTTTCCTTAACAGTTTTAAGTTCTTTTTCTCCGAGTCCGTCTGAAACTTTTTGAAATTCCTCAAGGATTAATTTTTTGACTTTCTCAACATTTTCCTTCATGGTTCCTACATAAATTAAATTGTAAGCAAATCTCTTGTTAATATTGGCGTCACCCTTAACAGCATATGCAAGATTTCTTTTTTCCCTTATCTCACTAAAAAGTCTTGAGGCCATTCCCCCCGCCATAATGGAGCTCAAAACAATTGCTGCATAGTTCTTATCATCGTTTGCTTTTGGAACATGGTAAGCAAACACAAGATTTGCTTGATCAACACCGGTCCTCTCTTCAGTATTTGATTCATTTGTCTCTCCGAATTTTATTTCAGGAATCTCACCTTTCTTTTTGCTGAAATTCTTTTTGACATAACTTACAAGTTCGTCCATCTCAGCATTTCCCACAACACAAAGAACCATATTATTGGGATTATAAATTTCCTTGAACTTCTTCATTATTTTGTCTCTTGTTATTGCCCCCATTGTTTCATAAGTACCTGCAAGATTTATTTTCATAGTCTCGGTATAAAGCGATTTCTGTATCTCATCAAAAATATACATCCGAGGATTATCATGGTACATCTTTATCTCCTCAAAAATAACTTTCCTTTCTTTCTCAAGTTCCTTTTCATCAAAGAGAGGATTTCTAACCATATCTCCTAGAACCTCAAGCGCAACATTCAGATGTTTGCTCGGCATCTTACACCAGTAAGCTGTAATCTCCTCGGTGGTAAAACCATTCAATTCTCCTCCGTTATTTTCAATTTCCTCAGCGATTTTCTTTGAGTTTCTCGTCGGAGTTCCTTTGTACAGCATGTGCTCAATAAAATGAGAGATTCCCTTTTCTTCAGGCGTTTCATTTACTCCTCCGGCACGAACCGCAAAAGCAACGCTTACAATAGGCAAATCCCTCTTTTCAAGAAGTATTGTCATTCCGTTATCAAGAACCTTTTTTTGAAAATCCATTCCTTACTCAAAAAGCATTTTGGTTTTTAAAATATATTGTTGTTAGCTATTATCATTTCTCAAAAACAAGATACCTCTCACCGCCAATTTCAAAATCATCAGTAAACTGCCATTTCTCTTTAATAAAATCTGTAAGCCATTTTCTATTTACATAAAATCTTTTTCTTCTCATGAAAGACTCTGTTGCAAAGCTCACAACAATTCTGTCTGCCAAAGGAACGATTTCTTCCAGGAACCTCTTAGTAAAATCTCTCTCAAATTTCTCCAGAGAATCAACAACCTTAAACATAAAAACAACTCTTGGCTTCTTGCAATCCTTCAAAAGTTCTTTGACTTTGTCAATCTCAAAAATACTCTCGTGAATTGCCTCTGCATTCTTAATCTTCTCTTTTTTAAAATAAGTCTCGACAAGTCTCGACAACTGTCCAACTGCTTCCAATCCGACATAATCCACTTTCTTTCCAAGTTCCTCAAAAAACTTATAAGAAAACCCGTTAACACCTGAACCTAAATCTAAAATGCTTATATCTTTTGGAAGGTTCTTCAATAATCTTCCATAAATCTCTTCATAATGTTCAAATCTCTCACGTGTTGAAAGATGTTTCTTCAGAATCTCTTCAGCACTTTTATCCTTGTAAACAAAAAGCTTCTTTCCTGAAAAACCAGAAAACGCTTTCCTCAAAAAATCTCTCGTCAATTTTACCTTCTCTTCATCGGAATATCTGTCCTTGTCAAACTTCTCAAAAGCCTTCAAAATGTCAGCCTTCGGCAATTCAGAAAACTCTCTCTTCTGGACAATTTTGTCAATTATTTCCTGTTTTTCCATATTGATAAAATTTTTAATTCAACATTATTTAAAAGGTATATGCAAATTGACTTTTATGAAGAATTCCCAAAGAAAGAGAATCTTGAAAAATTAAAACTTGTGAAATGGAAAACCCGAGTTTTTGTGGCTGCAAAATCCCTTCAGGAATTCCAGTCTCTTGAAAGAGAAATCAAAAAAATAAAAAGGGGAACAGAAGTTGCATATTGGCCAATTGTCCCAAATTCTTATTGGGTTTCTCCATTCTCAAACACAAGAGACTTAATCGAACTATTCAAAGAACTTGACTCAATAAAAAATCAGCTTTTAATAGATCTGGAACTTCCCTTAAAAAAGCCTTCCTATTTCATAAAAAAC
Organism: Candidatus Woesearchaeota archaeon; assembly: GCA_964546165.1. Lineage (GTDB taxonomy): Archaea > Nanobdellota > Nanobdellia > Pacearchaeales > GW2011-AR1 > JAKLIN01. Next base: position 20,914 of record CAZJIV010000003.1, on the reverse strand, counting down.
ATCCTTAGGTTCAGAAAAAATAAAAAACTCATAAAACAATTTCTTGAAAAAAACAAATCAAGAGTAACAACAGCAGAGTACCCTTCAACAGTTGTCGGGAAGTTGATGAAAGCAATAGGATTGAATTATTCAATTGATTACGAAAGAAGCATAATGTGGTACACAAGCATGTTTCCAAAATGGTTAATAAAAAGTTCAAAGAAGGGGCTTCAAAAAATAAAAGATAAAAGTAATTACTCTGTAGGATTGGGGACAATTGACATTGGAATTATGGGAAACGAGCCCATCCTTGTTCCAAAAAAACTTGAAGAAGATTTGAATTTTTGTAAAGAGACAGCCTTCAAAAAAATAATAATTTTCAGGCTTGGCGGGCTCAACAAAGATTATATTGAAGTATTAAATAAATTTGTAAAAAAAGGGTAAAATGCCTATTAACGCACACCCCGAATATCTTGCAGCAGAAAAGGAATATCTTGCAGCACAAACGACCGAAGAGAAAATAAAAACATTGAAAAAAATGATTTCTCTCGCTCCAACACACAAGGGAGCAGAAAAACTTCGGGCACAATTAAAGACAAGACTGAAAAAACTTCTTGAACAAAAGGACAAAAACAAAAAATCAGGGAAATCTTCAAAGCAGGGAATAAAAAAAGAGGATATGCAGGCAGTTATAATTGGTTTTACAAATTCAGGAAAATCCTCCCTTCTGAATCTGCTTACAAATGTAAACCCTCAAATCGCTGATTATGAATTCACAACCCGTGAGCCCATAATTGGAATGATGAACTATCAACCTGGAGTTCAAATACAGCTCATTGATGTACCTGCGATAGAATCAGAGTACTATGACAGAGGTATAGTGAACAGTGCAGATGTAATCCTGATTACCATAACAAAATTAGAGCAGATAGAACAAATTCGCGAAGATTTGGAAAATGCAAAAGGAAAACAGATAATTGTGTTCAATAAATCAGACTTGTTAAACAATAACGAGAAAAGGAAAATTTCTGCAACACTTCAAAGCAAGAAGTACGATTTTGTCATTATATCCACAAGAACTAATGAAGGCATAGAAGAATTAAAAGAAAAAACTTTTAGAAGTTTCGGGAAAATGAGAATTTACACAAAAGAACCTGGAAAGGAGGCAAGCAAGCAAAAGCCAATGATAATGGAGCCAAGTTCAACTGTTAAAGACGCCGCAGAAAAAATCCTCAAAGGATTCTCAAGAACAATTAAGGAAACTAGAATATGGGGCCCAAGTTCAAAATTTTCCGGACAAAAAGTCGGATTGAAACATGAATTAAAGGATTTGGATATCGTGGAATTCAAAACAAAATAATCATTCGTAAGCGTCCTTATAAAACTGAACAAGCTTCTTATCTTTCCTGAAGGTCTCAAGAAGAACGTTAATCTCTTTTGCAACAGAATTCTTCAGATCAAGAGGATGAAGCTTCTTCGCAACAAAATCTTTCTCAAGTGAATCATAATCTTTGTAAGCCAAGTCCCCTCCGAATTTTGCAGGCCTTTCAACAATGAACTCCTTGCCCTGATCCTGCTTAATAACAAATATTAAATATTTCAACAAAGCCATAATCCCGTTGTCAGGATTTCCCTCAGCACATTCTGCATGATTTATTTTTCTCTTAACTTTCTCTTCATCGTCAAGCAAATCAATCTTTGTTGCCTCATTGCTTGAGCTCATTTTTTCTCCTATGAGCCCGCGTATCATGGGATTCATTAACTCTATTCTTTGTTTATAATTCATCTTTGGCAAAAACTCCCTCGCATACATAAACACCTTTCTCTGGTCCATCCCGCCAAACTGAGCATCAACACCAAGATATTGCTCATCAAGTGCCTGCATTAAAGGATATATGAATCCAGAAACTCTTGCATTTTCTCCCTCCATATTCTTAACCATGTCTGATGCAGACTTCCTTGCATCGTGAACAGAAGTCATTGTGGAAAGTTTCAAAAGGTCAAAAGCATAATTCTTTTTCAGTTGAAAATCAGAACCTTTCACAAATTCAAGTTTCTTGGAGTCAACCCCAATAACCTTAAGCATATCAAGAATTGCTCTACCATAATACAGATATCTCTTGTCCAAAACTTCCCAAGGAGTGCTGTCAAGAGCTGCGTGTATGTCTGCAATAAGAATCTTAACTTTGCATCCTGCCTTCAAAAAGTCCGCAATCTTTAACATTGGAAAAAAGTAAGCCACAGAAATGCTTCCAGTGGGCATTGTTCCCCAATAAATAGATAATTCTTTTTCAGATTTCAGAATCCTCTTAAGCTCCTCTTCTCCTGTAACTTCCTGAAGATTCCTGGTTATCAAATCAAACTTTTCATTAAAATGCATAAACAACTCAGAAAAATAATATTATTAAACCTTTCCCAGAATTTAACTTCCTGGGGAAGTGCTTGCTCCAAAGACTATGTTTCCTGTGCAGGTCCCCGCAGCACCATTTGGAACATAAACTCTCCAGTAAGTTGCATTAGTATCATCAGTTCCCTGAGCTGCATCATTCTCCCTGAAATTAAGATTAAACTTCCTAACAGTGTAAGTACTTGTAAGGTTCGTGTAATTCGTTTCAAATTGAGTTAAAGTAAGTCCCCCTGGATGGGACACTGTAAGATTATATTTTTCAAATCCTATAGGTATCTTAGGATGATAAGTCGAAAGAGGAACACTACAATTCATTGCATAACCATCCCCAAGAGTCTGTGCATAACCATAAAGGCTAAGGTTAAGTTCAACATTCCCCATATTAGTTACATTTGTATAATTCTCATCAGACACGTATGTTGCGTTCACCGTTCCAAAATTTATAGAAGGTGGAAGTCCAACAGCCAAAAGTTGATTTATGGTAGTTGTATTGCTCCCTGTCGCATTAAGCTTAGGAATACTATCAACAAAAACAGTGCAGTTCCAAGTTCCAGGATATGCATAATACCAAATGCTGTAGTTGCAGGTCGCAAGCGCAATATAAGGATCATCTACCATCCCATGCCACGTTCCAAATGAATCATTAATATAACAACTGTTATTTGTATAATGATAATTATTATCATTTGGCCCTGCAGCATATCCTCCATTATAAACTCCGGGAGATATAAAGAACTCACTAGTTACATTGGTAATATTGCCTTCTCCATTCCAGTCACGAACAAGTGCTTGACAGCTTATATTCTTGGTTGAATTTGGTGTAAGGTCTATTGAAGTAGCATAATCATTAACAGTTACATTTACAACTTCAGGCGAAACATTTCCAACTTTAAGGATGCTCTGTACAGTAACATTACCTCCAGAACCACCATAGCCAACAACACCTCCTCCAAAGGTCGAGATTATAATAAAGAGTAGAAAAGCTTCGGCTAAAAGAAATAACAAAATTTTTCCGAAGTATTTTTTTCCATTTTTCTCATCCATTTTATTAACTTCCTAGCTGGACGTAAAGATAATATGCCGTTGGCGCAGATCCCACAGTTCCATTCTGGGGAACAATCTCCTGGAAATCATAACGATCTCCATTAAAACCAACAACCCCCTGCTCCATTATAGTTGCATAAATTGGTATTTGTGAACCTGTAGCATAAAGAGCCATCTCATAAAAGTAATTGCTTTGAGCTCCTGTCGAGTTATAAGTATTAAGAACAGGACATTCTTGTGCAGGGATAATCTTGGAGCCAACCGAGAATGTAGGGCTGTTTGTTGGAAGCGAATATGAGAATGTCTGGTTAAGGTTATCATTAGGGTCATTAAGATTTAGTGCAACATTCTCCGCATTAAGCCCTGTTAGATTGGAGCAATTAACATTTGTCCAAGTTATCGCGCCGCTGTTTCTCGTGGCAAATATTGCACCCGAAACACTTGTAAGCGCCCAATCAAAAAGCGTTGACCCTGTAGAATCTTGCAATGCAAAAGTTCCTGTGACATTTCCAACAAAACCTTTCCATCTCGGATCCTGAACTCTCGCAGTAAGATTAAACGTTGCAATTACACCTCCAGATATGTTGAATTTCATTGCAGGAACCGAGCCTGCACTATCATTTGAAACGGATTGCAAAACATTTGGAGGAACAGGGACTGAAGCAGCACTAATCATAGATAGAATTAAAATCCCAAATAGGGAAATGATCCCCAACAGAGCAAGAGCTCTGAAGATTGTTTCACCGTCTTTTGTTTCTTTGTTCATGTTTCTGTCTCTCATAAATCAAGTCCCAGCTACAATCACCCCAAGTAAGGCCCTATAACTATAAACAATAAAATTAGGCCTTACTCGATTTCTACGTAAAAGTAATACGTAGTTGTAGCAGTGTCTGTTCCGTGACCGTTCTCTGGAACTAACATTTCGAAGTCATGTTGAACGTCATCAAAGCCAACAAAGTTTCTGTTTATGACCGATGTCCAGATGACACTATTTGTCGTAGGCTCATACTGTATCACTTCTTCAAAATGACCCTGTATTTGAGCCCCACTGGAATCTGTGAACAACCTTGCTGTCTGACATTCTGATGGATCAAACTGAAGATTTGCTGTGTAGAACAACAAGTGGTCATTTGCTCCTCCAATAAGGTCAAACGTGTTGTTAACACTGTCTATAGCAGTTTGATTGATTCCGAATATGTTCTGCAACTGTGTCAAATTCATCCCTTTCTGGTTTGTACCGCCAGCAGTTTCTCCTGAAGGATTGTCTGCACCGGTAGCTGTAAAGTTAAAACACTGCACATTCAGCCAAGATATAGTACTGTTTGTGGATGAATAAACTTCACCAGTAGGATTAGTCTGAGACCAATTGTAAAGAACATGGTCACTTCCATCTGCTAATTGAATTGTACCGCTGACATTACCATAGTAACCTTGCCAGGACTGAGTCGAGGAATAACCATAAAGATTTATATCACTGACATTACCTGCAATTGCTGCTTGGCTTCCTGCTGCATCTAAAGGCGCAGTTTGGTTTCCGTTTTCAGTGACTGTAGCACCTACAGGCTGAACAGCTGTAACAGCTGGCAACGCAAACAAAGCGACCACTAGAACTGCCAAAAGGCACAACCAATAAGATTGTCTCATGTAACTCTCACACCTCCTTTTAATTATCTCTACAGTAGCAATAACTACTGTTATAGAGTAATAGATAAGATTTATTTATAAATGTTTCCCAGAAAAAGGGAAAGAAAGGAAAATTTGTCGTCGTAAAAAGATTGCCATTACAAAAATCTTTTAAAGCCAATCTGTCAACCATACTCTTCATTTCTCCCATTTTAACCAAGTTCAACATAAATCACTCCCGGAGAAGAACCTCCGTGATAACTCCTAAGTTTAGCCGGAACTCTTATCTCATAATCATAAACTCCAAAAGTTCCTTGGGTATTCCGATGTATCTTGGAGCCAAATACCAAATCCTCTTTGTCAGAAACATCGAACTGTCCGTCTGAAGAAACATCATCAGACCCGTCCCAGAAAATCCCGGTAGTAAAGTTTGAATTGTTTATGGAGTCTGCAATAGGAACTCCGGTAATAGGACTGCCAAAAACATTAAAGTCTGTTGTGTTTTTTGGAGTTCCTGAATTCGTATAAATATTTGTAACAGAATCGTTGAATCCGGTCATTCCCAAAAGGCTGTCTACATCAGAGAAATCATTTGTAGTACTTGTACCGTTAATGTATTTTCCAAGAGCAACCAAGGCAGTCCAGTCAATCGACGAATCAGAATCTGTAACAAAGATATTTCCATTGTTGACAAGATTAGATGCCCAATCCTGCAAAGATGAATTTGAACTATCGGCGAGTTGGAAATTGCTTGAAGTATTTATTTTCCCATAGATAAACTGCCAGCTTCCAACCGTAATGTTTTTGCTGAATTCATTGTTGCTTTCATTCCATTCATGGAAAGAACCGTTTGTTGCAAGAGGAGGGTCAACAACCGCAAAGAGTTGCGTAGTTCCGATTGAAGCAGCCCATACAAAAGATGTCTTATTTGAACTATTATGGGCAAGATATAGTGTGTGATTAGTTCCTATTTGTGTTCCACCCAAATCAGGATTTCCATTAAACAAACTTACCTTGACATTTGAAGCATCAGCTCCGCCTTTGTTGAATACAGTAACATTAATCTGTATCGTGGAATTTTCTTTGGGAGCTGTATCATTCACTGAAATGCTGCTTCCGTTAATCACAAAATCCGGATAAGTGAAATTAAAATAATAAGGTGTGCTCGAATTATAATTGTAGGACCTGTCCCAGCAAGTGGTATTCCAGTAATGATATCCAAGACTGAGAGTTTCAATTTGTGTTGCAAGAACTCCGCTCGTTACAAGTTTGTTTGGTGTTTTGAGGGAACCGTCCACATATACATTGCACTTAATAACAGAATCGTAAGTATCATTTGCGAACCACTTCAAAACTAAGGTTCCACCTCCAAAATAAATTCCGGAATTATTCAGAGGATAAACCAAATTAATTACAGGGGGGCTCTGGTCCACTGTCAAAGTTCTGTTAGGAGGAGCAAAGAAATTTCCGTCAACATCAGTACATCCAACAGTCCAATTATGAACTCCTTGAGGAACCCCGTAGACATTGAAGACATTGACTATGTTGCTGTCAACATTATTAACAGTATCATTAATTGCTCCGTCAAATATCAAGGAACAGTTTGCAAGCCCAATAGGATCATCCCCTATGTATTCAAATTGTATATGGCTTGAGTTTGTCAAATTTCCATCAGGAGGATTTACAAGTGTGACATTTGGCGGAGCTTTGATGCTGAAATTAACAACCGGGCTAGCTCCGGTATTATTTGCAGAATCGTTACAAAGAACATTCCAACTGTAATTTCCATCATGTTCAATTACATATGAAATCGTATTGGAATTGTTTTGCGCAACAACACCAGTTTTATTTAAAGTTCCGTTTATGTAAATGTTACAAAGCGTGCTCTGAGCAAGATTATCTCTAACAGTGAAATTCAACGTAAGATTATTCCATGTCTGCGTGCTACCGTTTGCAGGAGAATTCAAAGTCACGTTTGGCGGATGAGTATCAACAGTAAAGTTTGTAGTATTAGCTGTTCCAAGAAGATTAGTCGTATCTGTTACATTCACAGTCCAATTATAATTTCCATCACTGAGATTTAATGTGAAATTACTTATCTGTCCATTAACTATAACACTTTGATTTGTCTGGTTTGCAATTCCATTCAGGATCAAAGTTGCATTTGCAATGTTAAGGTTTGGGTCTGAAGCATTATACTTCAAAACAACAGCAGAGCTATTCACTGCAGTTCCATTCACAGGACTTATCAGTGAAACAACCGGAGGGAATGCAAGCGTGAAGTTTCTCGTCACAGAGGTGTTAACATTGTAAGCGCTATCAATACAGGTAACATTCCAGAATTTTGTTCCACCGCTCAGGAACTTAACAGAGCGATTTGTTATTGCTCCAGCAGTTGCAGTATAATTATCAAGGACAATATTGTTTACTGTAATGTTACAATCAAGAGTTGGGTCTATGTTTTCAGTAACATTATAACTGAAATTCACAGTGTCTGAGAATATATTTGCGCCATCAGGAGGAGCAAGCAATGTAATCTTAATATTTCCAAGGTTCACTAAAAACCGGTTTGTCACACTTTGGGTCTGCAGACCAAAAGAATCATTACAGATAATATACCATGTATGGTATCCTTGGGAGATACTGCCAATTGTAAATTGATTATCCACATCATTTGTAACTTCTCCGGGGCCAGTGGTCTGATTAAGAGAACCGTCAAGATAAAGAGAACAAACATCTATGCCTTGATTGTCATGAGGGATGTAATGGAGGGAGATGCTTGAAGTATTGAAATTAGTATTATTCAATGTTGTAAGATTTATTGTAGGAGGTTCTGAAACATTAAGCCATCTTGACTCGCTCGTATTTGTATTTCCTGCATTATCTGAACAAGCAACATACCAATTATTTATCCCGTTAGTCAAATTAACCTGGAAATCTGTAAGAGTATCATTTTGAGCAGAGATGTTTATGACATGGGTATCTCCAAATGTAAAATTACAAGACATGTTCTTTGCAAAATTATCAATCGCTGTAAAATTGAAATTTAAGGTGGAGAAATTTACGCTGGTACCATTCGCAGGAAGGTTAAGATTAACTTGTGGAGGATGCAAATCAACAGTGAAGTATCTGCTTGCGTTTGTTGAATTTAATCCACTTGTATCTGTTACATTAACAGTCCAGTTGTAGAATCCTTCTGGCAAAGTTACGTTGAAATAATTAGTAGAACCATTGACTATCACAGACTGATTTGTGGCATTTACAGTCCCATTCAAGATAAGTTTCGCCAAAACAACTCCATTATTGTCTGAAGTGTTATAAGCCAATCCAACATTGGAGGTGTTGAAATATGTATTATTTGGAGTCACTAAATTCACTTCAGGAGGAACATCAAATACAGTGATATTATACAATGAACTTGTAATTGAATTGTTTGCTCCATCAAAACAGGTAATATTCCATAAATAGTTCCCAACAACTAAGAATTCTGCAAAGGTAGTTACTGTATTATTTTTCACACTCGAATTAGTGTCTATGACATTGTTGTTGGCAATTAAATTACACTTTAAGGTTGAAGCCAGATTATCCAAAACTGTGAAATTTATATCCACATATGAAGAATAAAATATGGTATTGTTTGGAGGATAATTAACAGTTATGCTGTAAGGCGCATGAGTATCAACAGTAAGTTTTCTCTGAGTGCTGCTCGTCCCAACTAAATTAGTTTTATCTGTAACATTCACAGTCCAGTTGTAGATTCCATCAGGCAGAGAGGCTGTAAAATTATTGACAGCAGAAGAAACAATCACAGATTGATTAGTTTGATTTTTTACATTGTTCAAAATAAGTGTTGAATTAGCAATATTGTTATTTACATCTGTTGTGTTATACGAAAATTCGACGGTCGAAACATTTGAAAAAGCATTGTTTGCAGGATTCAACAGATAAACAACCGGTGCAGTGGGAGGAGTTATTGTTGTTGTGAAATTGAATCCTGTCTGATTTGAACATCCATTTGCATTGCACGAGGTCACATTATAATAATAAGTTGTATTTGCAGATAATCCTGTGATTGGAACTGAATGGCTCGTAACTAAGAAGGGATCTGATGCAGAAAGGGCAGTTCCATTTGGAAGTAAATAATTCACAGTTGAGTTAGAATCCACATTTGTATCCCAAGTAATTGTAGCTCCTGTATTTGTTACGGTGCTTGCATTAACGTTTGAAATTGTTGGTGCTCCTGTAAAGTACAGAACCTGCATCCCCACACTGGCCGTCCCGGTCGTACTCCCTCTAGTTGCTCTTACATAACTGCTATTAACAAGATAAATTGAGAACATAGCACTGTTTATATCTCCGCCTGTCGTATCAGAAGACATCGCACCTGAAAGTCCGAAAGGTTCCATGGTTGTTCCAAATGCAGCACTCCTGCTTGTATCAACAGGTGTCTGCAAAATAAAGTTTTTTGTGCCTTGACCATTCGAGAAATCCCCTTGCACATGCTGAACTTGAACATGCCCTGATTTGAATTCAACAAGTTGCCAGTAAATCAGAACCTGCGCTCCCGTCGAAGAACGATCAAGAGTTATGTGTCCATTGCTGTCAAGATTTGCCCTAACACCTAATTGCGAAGGTGGTTCCGTAAATGCGCTCCCACTGCCAGTCATGTAATCTATGAAAAGCAAAGTTCTGTTTGGATCCACAGAAATAGGAGGTGTGACTGTCGTAGAAGTCGCGGTTGTTGCAAGTGCAGTTAAACCACTCTGAACACTGTCAACCAACTTTGAATCTTTCCAGTCAACAACCTCAACAGTATCATTCTGGGGTCCTGTATTCGGTGCAGCCCCAACATTATATTCTACAGTGGTTGAATTAAGAAGTCTATTTCTGTTATAAGAACGTGAACCAACATTGCTGTAAGTCCCATAGTGCGTAAGGCCTTCATAAATCATGAAGGACGTTGACATATTAACAGGGCTTGGGATATTAAAGTATTGGGGGAGGGTTGGACCGGTCGGAATTGTCATCGTAATACGCTGAACATTGATTGGACTGTCTTGAGTGAATTCAAAAATAGCATAACGGAAACTAACAGGAGAAGCTGCTCCAGCAGCATAAATTGCTAAAGTCGTTGTGTTAATTAATTTTGAAGACTTGAATGTATTCTCAAAAGAATTTGAAATAGTATGTGAATAGCTTATCACTGAAAATGCTTTTGAAATATTTGATAAAGGGGTAGGGAGAGTCACATATGTAACTGCTCCTGATGTTGTTCCTGAGCCCGTAACAACCTGTTTCAAAACTGTCTGAATATTAATGTTAAACTTTCGCGTCCCACTAGTATTTGTATTCCCGGCTTCATCTGAACATACAACATACCAATTATAATTCCCATTTGTTAGCCCTGTTACATTATAGAGTATAGGGGTTCCTGCAGTTGAAGAAATTGAAGCTCTCTGGATTCCACCAACAGTAAGATTACATAACGGACTTGAATCAAGATTATCATCAGCAGTCCAATTAAATTGCACTGTTCCTGTACTAAATTGCGTGTTGTTATCAGGAGCGTTTAATGTAAGATTTGGTTTTTGCGTATCAACAAAGAAAGTCACAGGATATGAAGCTAGATACCCTCCAGTATTATTCACATAGGCAATCCATGTGTTAGAACCTTCAGCAGCCCCAATTCCGCTGACAGTGCTCCCTGTGCAGCTCATTGTATGGTTTGTTGCTCCTCCATTAAGACTATACCAACAGGAACTTAAGTTACTGCCCGTTATAACATAATCAAGATGTGTAACATTCACCTGATAAGTCTTATTAAGAGGAGATGTTATAACAATGGAAGGCAAGCCAAAGTCAGTCCAGTTTATTGTCATATTGTTTAAGGAAAATTGATTTGTATTTGATGCATTGAAAAAAACCCTATAAAGCAAATTGTTTCCTGACGCAGTTCCAAGGGTTACATTCTGTCCATTGGTTGCATCAAACCAGTCTGCACCATTATTAGCGCTAAGCTGAACCGTTATATTATTTCCGGAACTCGCTCCACTAGTTCCCCAAGTAACATTTGTGATTCCCCTTATCTTACTAAGAGTGCTTATCGAATAAGAAGTAAAATTTGCAGCATTCACAGTTGGCACGTCCCAACTCAAATTAATATCATCAAATGCTATTCCGTCACTAGTGACAGGGAAATTGTCATAGTGTTGGAACTTCACAGCAAAAGAGGAATTAATCTGAGAACAGAAATTAGGATTAGAAGATATGTTAATTGGCCCTTTTATTCCATAAGTATTAGTGCTGTTGCTCCCAACAAGATTGTAAAGTAGGTGCCAAGTATTTCCATCACACGTGAATGCAACGCCATCGCAATTATTATGTCCTGTCCAAGTTGCAGGGCAAGGATTATCTTCATCGGTGAATTCTTTTTCAGCAAAAGTCAACACAATATTTTCGGCTCCGGAAAAATCATAATTTGTTATAAGTTCCTCAAGTGCATAGTTATTATTGGCTGTAGAATCCATCAAAGCCTGGAAGGTGCCATCATAAGGTCCATTTGATGAATCCACAAGTATTTCCCCAAACGTACTACTTTCATAAGTTGTCCAGTTTGAACTTATTATCCCTGATTCAAAACCGTCAAAAAATGTCTTTTGTTGTGGTGGTTCCTTTTTGAAAGCAATCTGACCGGGAGTCCAATTTATAAGATAATTTGTTTTGCTGGGATCAAGAGAAGAGTTGTCCGTATAATTATCATAATAACTGTAATTCATATATACTGAAAAAGATACATTATTGGAAGATATCTGTCCTGCAGTATTATTTGCATATACAAAAACACTATGGCTTCCCTCTGGCAAATGGAGGTATGTTATTGAAGCATTGCAATTAACGCACATTGTCTTGTTGGCAGAACCATCAGCAGAGTACCAAAGAGCATTAACAATTTGGTTAACACTTACATTTAAGGTGGGTGTGACATCCTTCAAAGTGGTACCATTAATGGGGTGATTAATTGTTATATTTGGAAGAGAAACTGCCTGGCTGCTCCAGTTAATAGTCAAATTGCCAAAAGTGAAATTAGTTGGTCTTGATGCAGCAAATAAAACTCTGTAAAGAAGAGCATTTCCAGGATAAACAATTAGTCCAGAACCCTCTGTTGCATTGTACCAGTTTGCCCCGTTGTCTGCACTCAATTGAACAGTGATATTCTTCCCAATCCCTGTTCCATTTTCATCCCAAGTAACATTTGTGATTCTTGTTATGCTATCCAAGGTATTAATTGAGTAGGAGGTGAAATTAGCTTTCTTTATAGTCGTTTTATCAAAACTCACGTTAATATCATCAAACCCTATCCCATCTGTGGTCAGAGGGAAATTGTCATAGTGTTGGAATTTTATTGCGAATGTTGATTCAACCGTTGAACAAAAGTAAGGGCTTGCAGACACATTTATTGGACCCTTTAAATCATAAGTGGAAGTACTGTTGCTCCCAACAAGATTGTAAAGCAGATACCAATTTGTTCCGTCACATGTGAATGCAACACCGTCACAATCGTTGTGTCCGCTCCAGGTTGCAGGGCAAGGATTATCTTCATCAGCCCATTCTCTCTCAGCAAAGTTCAACATTATGTTGCTTGCTCCTGAAAAATCATAATTTGTTATAAGTTCCTCAAGTGCATAATTATTGTTTGTACTGGAGTCCATTAAGACTTGATAACTTCCATCATAAGGTCCATTTGAAGAATCAACAAGTATTTCTCCATAAGTATTATCAGTATAAGTTGTCCAATTCGAAGAAAGCAACCCTGACTCAAAACCATCAAAGAAAGTTCCATGTTCCAATGTTTCACTTTCATAATTAACTCTTCCGGGATTCCAGACTACCCCATTTATCTGAGCTATTGAAGAGTTGTCTGTATAATTGTCATAATAACTGTCGTTTAAACTTATATTAAATGAACTCGAATATTTCCCAATCCTACCAATGGTATCATTTACATAAGCAGTTACTGTATTAATTCCTTCAGGTAAATGTAAATACTTAACAAGATATTCTCCGGTACAGAAAGTGCAGAGCGTCTGGTTTGTTCCGCCATTAACAGAATACCAAAGAGCGTTCACAGTGTCATTTGTTGAAACATCTAAAAGAGGAGTGACATCTCTCATCGTAGAGCCATTTACCGGATAGCTAATAGCAACAGTCGGAGGGTAATTGTTCTTTATGCTCATAAAAGAGTCCTTTGTATAATAATCTGAATATGAATCACTTCCATTCAAATCTATCGCTCTTGCCCTTAAGTCAACTCCTGTCTGTGGAGGAACACTAGTAGTGTTCCATACGAAACTTCCTGATTCGGAATGATTTCCTATAACAGCCCATTTATGTCCCTCAATAGAAACCCAAACATTACTATAGTTTATTTTATCTGCCGAAGAAGAATTGGTGTCCATATAAATTGCCTTAATTCTTATATCTTGATTTGAAGTATCATTCCAGCTATCCAAGACTGATGGAGTAGTGGTTATCACAGAGAAATTCTTGGCGGTTGTATTTATCCCGCTTCCGGTATAGAGAGAAGGAAGATTAAGTTTTCCAAGAGAAATCCACGAGCCCCCATTATAAGCTTCAACCCACAAATCTGGCTTATTATCTGAATATCCTGCAGAGACTCTTGGGTCATATCCTGTCACATTTACAGTAACAGTAATTTTCGTAACAAGATGATAATCACTCCCAACATTGTTATATGTGACATAACTGGAATTAGTATCATTTCCTGTTACAGTAATATAACTTAAAACAACAAGCCCATCAGTTCCAGAAGTTCCCACACATGAACCATCTGTACAATAACTGGCCCCTGGACCGCCATGACCCGCATTACTTGAATAGGTTAAATAGTCTGTATCAATATTATTCCCTGCATTCTGTCCACTTCCTGAAGATGTTGAAGTATCTAATCCAGTGACATAAGATGAGCCTCCGCCACCACCGCCGGCTCCACCATCACCTGCAGCAGAAGATGCTCCGCCGCCACCGCCATAGTAGCCAGCTCCACCGCCACCGCCACCGCCATAAGCAGAACTGCTTGCTTGGCCTCCATTTCCTCCGCCGCCAAGACCACCAGTTCCGCCATTTCCTGTTGTCCCAGCACTATTATCACCACCTCGTCCTCCTGTTCTTGCGCTTCCTGCAGTCCCAGAAGTAGCACCACCTGTTCCTGCAGCTCCGCCAGAGCTTTGAGTTCCGCCGCCGCCTGCACCAGCATTATTTGAAGGAGTTCCAGCACCCCCTGTAGTTCCCCCTCCAACACCACCAGCGCCGCCTGGCTGACTGCCGCCGCCTGCTGAATTATCGCCGCCACCGCCGCCGGCTCCACCTGCAGCAACCAAGAGGACAGTACCGCTTCTGTTAATTTCAGACCTTCCTCCGCCGCCACCACCATCACCTGCAGCAGTAGTGGTTCCTGCAACAACACCCGGCTGACCGGCACCACCAACAAGAACATTAAGAGTCTGTCCAGCACTAACGCTTAAATTAGAGGTTGCAAAACCACCGCCGGCTCCATTACCTCCCTGACCATTAGTTGGATCGCTTCCGCCGCTTCCACCAGCACCGCCTGCACCCCAAGCCTTAACAACAACATTTGTAACTCCTGTTGGAACTACAAAACTATTAGTTCCTGCACTCGTATATGCTGTAGTCGTAGGAGCACCTTCTCCAGAAAGACTAGCCCCTGTAGAGTTCAAAGTTGTAGTATCATTCTCTAAAGAAGCTTCCAAGACATAAGTAATTGCATCTCCTTCAGAATCTGTAGAACCACTTGCCTTAAGAGTAACTGTATCATTTATGTTTATATTACAATTGTTATTCCCATTGCATTGAATGTTTGTTGGGGTAGTTGGAGGTCTGTTTACAGTGGGAGCAAGTATTTCATTTCCAAAAAAAGTGTAAGAGCCTGCATCTGCTTCTGCATTATAACTTTGTTTAATCCATGAAGAAGAAAGCAAAGAACTAGAAAGTTCAACTTGGTCTATTGCACCATTAAAAAAATACCAGCCGTTATTCGTATTAGTCCAGCTGTTTGTATAACCAGTTCCAAGATAATAGTAAGTGGATGCTGCGGTCTCGGGAGTTCCTGAAGCGCTTCCAACATAAGAACCGTCAACAAACAAAGATTGATTTGCATTTGCAGTATCAACAATTACTGTTCCTCTGTGCCAGTTTCCGTCATTTACTGCAGAAGAACTTTCAAGAGCAGGTATGCTTCCAGTATAAATTCCCCCGTGCAAAAGTCCAGTACTCTCAACATACATGACAGGATCCCACGAACTTGGAGTCCCGCTGTAAGCAGTATTCTGCTCACTGAATATTACCCCATTTGCAGTTGTCTTAAACCATGCAGAAACAGTAAATTCATTTGAAGAAGTTAATGAATTCGGAAGGCTCACATAACTGCTGGCCCCATTAAAACTTCCTGCCCCATCAATCAAACCGGATGTTAATGTAGCCCCGGAATTTGTTCCATCATTTCCTGTAATAGAAGCGTCTGTTACATTAAGGCTTCCACTGCTATTCTGCAAATGCCAAACTCCGATATAACTGCTTCCCCAAACGGCACTTGCATTTTGAACAGAACTTACAGAAGTTGTGTTTCCATAATAAACAGAAATTGTTGTGTTTCCTGTCGAGAGATTTGTCAAGACCCAAGCGTCAGCATGATTTGAATCCCTGCTTTCAATTTCAAAAGGCAAAGCACTCCCGCTATTGTTACAAAAAGTGTTTACAAACCTCAAATCATCCAAGGTGGGGTCCATATTAGTGAAGTTTGTTATATTTACATATGAAGGAAAATTTGTCAATGCAGTAGTGCCGCTGTTTACAATTGTAATATTTTTACAATAATTAAAAGTTGTATTATACCAAGGAGGTGGGAGCATGCTGCAGGAAACTGTTATTGTGTCAGGGAACGGACTTTGGTCAGAGGTTACCCCATAAACTGCTGAGAAGCTTCCGGATGTAACATTAGAGCATGTAAAATAAACTCGGGAAGATTGTCCGGAAGTAAGACTTAGAGAAGTAAAATTAGTTGTTATGCTTGAACAATCTCCGCTCGAACAGGAAACAGCAACATTATCATTTGTTCCCCCGGAATAAATTAAAGTCGAATTGCTCCTGTTGCCTCCAGATTGAAGATGTGTTCCAAAATCAACAGTTGAATCATTCCATGTTATTGTGGGATTTGAATAAATATAACTTATGACTATAAGCCCTGAACCCCCATTTCCACCAGGACCATTGTTTCCTGCCCCTGCAGAACCCCCAACACCAAAACCTGATTGATAATCTGTATCTCCTGAATTAGCAACACTTGTTCCGGAACCTGCTGTTAAAGTTGTGGATGTTCCTGTTACACGGCCAGAGCCGCCGCCACCGCCGCCTCCAGAGTTTGCGCCTCCACTATTAGTGCCGCCGCCGCCACCGCCAAAGTAGCCTGCACCTCCTGCACCGCCGCCTCCAGAGAAGCTTCCATCATTTCCACCAGTTCCACCATTTGGAGTTCCTGCAACGCCGCCACCAGTCCCGGCAGTTCCCTGTCCTATTCCCCCATTTCCACCTGTAAGAGCACTTCCTGCAGTTGGACTTCCTGCACCGCTTCCAGCAGCTCCACCGCCAGTTTGTGTTCCTGCACCGCCACCGCCTCCAGTTCCTGCAGCAGTACCTGCAACTCCACTTGTTCCTCCACCGGCGCCTCCTGCTCCACCATTAACAGCTGAATTATCGCCGCCGCCGCCGCCGCCGCCTGCTCCTGCAACGGTAAGTGCATTTGTCTGAGTCATGGCACCATTAAAAACTCCTGTAACTCCTCCGCCGCCGCCGCCTGCTCCTGCAGCTTGACTTCCTGCACCTCCTGGACCACCCCCTGAACCGACAACAACAGTAAGATTATTACCAGGTGTAACCGTTACAGTAGCTTGTGCAAAACCTCCAGCCCCTCCAGTACCTCCCGTAAGTCCCGCTCCACCACCAGAGCCGCCGCCACCGCCTGCTCCCCAGGCTTTTATTGTAACATTTGTTATACCGGCAGGAACAGTGAAATTAAAAGTTCCAGAAGTGTTGTAAACGACCTTTGCTGTTGGGTCAACGATCTCATCAAATTGAACAGAACCATTCAAGACCTGAAGATCAAAAACATCCTGAGTTCCATTTAAATTAAGCAGAGAGACAATATTATAGGTATCATTCAACAAAGAATTAAATTCTGCCACCGGAACTGTCTTATTTTTTTCGTAGACAACAATTTTTGGAGTTCCTGAAATTATCTTTGGAAACAAAGTAATATCATTGGCGTTCGTTAAATTTTTTTCAAAAGTTACTCTAACAAAATCTCCGTCAGGAATTGTCTCGCTCCAAACCCCATCAAGAGACTTAATTTGATTGTAAATATCAGATACAAAAGTTCTGTTTGCATCAAGATGTTCTGCTTGACTCGCAACTATGATATCAAAAGTTTCATTAGAGAGGTGGGGTGTTATCCATTCAACATAATCATAAATTCCATCTCCATTCGTGTCAACAACACTTTTGGCAGGGATATAACTCTTGTTCTCTACCCAATAGATTTTAACATTAGAGGGATTTGTAATGTTAAGGCTCTCTGGAAGATTTGTAAAAGATAGAACATTTTGGTAGTAAAGATTTGTTGGATCAACCATCTTGACCCTCTTGCCATTTTTCAGGTCGCTCTCAACGGAATAAGGCGCAGGAGTTTCATACTCAACTTGATAGGTAGAATTGTCTGTAACATTAACATTCACAGATTGATTTGTTTTATTTGAAGGGTTATTTGTTATGAAATTTACAATTGATTCAAGAAGTGAGAAATCCTGAGAACCAGAAACCTTGAAATTTGCTTTCTCCACTTTCTCCCCATTAAATCTGTTAACATCAATATTCTTCGCTTCAGGGGGGAGTGTAAGATTTACAGTCCCGCTTGAATTTTGTTCCAGACTTTTTCTCCAGACTACAGGTTGCCCAAGCACAATCTGCGAAGAATACCCTGGGGGCACAACCTCTCCGTTTGGAATTTCAGATTGGTTTGAAAACTGATTGCTCTCCTGGCTTACATTTTCAAATTGCCCGTTATCAACAACAGTAAATATCTGTGTCTCGTTTCCGAAAATAACATGATACATTCCTGTTTCGTTTGGTTGAAAGATGAAAGAGCCAGAGGCTCGGACAACATAAGATGTCGAAGGTGTGATTATCTTGACACTTACATTTTGTCCTGACAAATCTATTTTTACATTTTCTCCAAGCGTGTAACTGCTTTTTGAAATCGGCTGTGAAGAAAGCACCGGCAGAAGAACAAAAATCACCAAGGCAAGAATTACTGCAACCCCCACAGTTGCAGCGCTTAGCCTGTACATAGATTTTTTATTCATTTTTCACCTCCTTTTCTTTATCTTCCAGGTCCTCGTTCTTACCCAGAAGTTTTATCGCCTCTTCGACAATATGCGACTTGTTCCTGTACTTGCTCTTCTCAGACAGCTTATCCAGGATATCCAGTGTCTCTTTGTCCAAAGTAAAACTAGCTCTATCTTTCATTAATTCACCTCATTCCCCAGGAATGTAATAGAAAAGAGGTAGCAACGTTTATAAATATTACTTAATATTATTAAGTAATACTAAATAATACTTAGTAATACCATAAGATTTCAGGAAAGTTAATAAATTGTCTCAGATTAAATAAAAAATGGGATTGGTGCTCCTCCAAAAAGATTCTCTAATCTGGATAAAGATAATTTCTATAATATATTACATTGCAACAGTGTTCTCGCTTGCAATAGCTGTTGTTTCATTCACAGCCCCGAAAATTATAGAAAAAATTCCTGGTTTCCCCTCTGCAATTGCTGCATCTTCCTCAGCATTTATAGCTCTCGGGATTGTTTTTATAATACTCGCAGGAATTTCGTTCTTCATAGCATATGGACTGCAAGGGAAAAATAATGGAGCAAGAATAACGCTTGCAGCTTTCTGCACTCTGAATGTCATAGGCGGAATAATTTCAGTCATAGAAGGTTCTTATCTAAGCTCGATAAACCTTGCCTTCAATCTTCTTGTAGGAAGTTACCTAATGTTTAACAACAGGGTAAAAATAGCATTCAAGAAAGAATCCTCAACAAAGAGTCCGCAAATGCACCAACATTCCCCACAAGGGCAGATTTCCTAAAATTGAAAAGACTTCGCAAATTGCCCGTTTGATTTCCAGAATAAACAACATTACCTGTAAAAAAATTTCTAAATCCAAGATAAACTGGGGCGGCCACAGGAGATTCTGTCCTATTGCCTACAATCGCGAACGCATTTCCGGTTATGAATCCTCTGAAATAAAAATTTTCATTATCCTGATTATACAGAGTTATGTTGCTGGGATTCCATTTGCTATTATTATAGCTCATAAATAATACGTCACTTGAATTTTTAACAGAATTTTTATTGACTTTAAAATCCACATAGGTCTTCCCCCATTGACTTTGCTCAATGTTTGATTTTATAAGGTAATAAGAAATTGCATTCTTGATTTTTTCAGAAGGAGTCCAATTCAGAACTTGAAACTGTACGTTATTCAAAGTGGAATTTGGGAAAAAAGCGACGTCAATCAAATTCCCATTATCATGAATTACATAAGGCTCTTTATTGGAAACTCTTAGATAGAGAACAGAAGGCATTCCATAATATCTCTTTTGATGTCTAACCGGGAAAAAATTAACCAGCTTGAAAACATTTACCTCGTCAGTATTAATAATTTCTCCTCCCAATTCGGTCGAAAACTCATAATCAGAGGCCCAAAAATTGCTTGGTGCTTCAAGAGTATAATTTTCTTCAATGTAACTCCCGGAAACATTCCAGGAGATTGTATTATAATCAGAACTGTAAATACTTATGCTTCCTGTGGAATTCAAAATCTTGAAATCAGAAGGAACACTCTCAGTAAGAATCTGGTTATTCACAGGATTGGACAAATTAATTTTTAGGAAAACAGCAAATACGCTTCCGTCTTTTACCGAAAGCCCCTTGCAGTTATCACACTCGAGCTTTCTTGTAAAATTATAATTTTTAATCAAAGTAAAGGAAATATTTTTGTAAAATATATTCGCTCCATCAGTTGAAGAAATCTGCCAGTTATTGTCACCAAAAGAAGCAGAAACATTCCCAAAAAAATTGCTGCAGTTGTTGCAAAGGGTTATGTTATTCAACGAAACAGTATTATAAGGTGGAAGGAAACTTGCATTAAGCAAAACATTTGGATTCTTGGAAATAATCAGCGAAGAATTTGGCTTGTAAACATTAATAACTTTCTCAAGTTGCATAGTGGGAAATATGTCATAAGATTCTCCTGTCGTTGTTACAGAAACAGGTCCTGCAGCAAGATCATCGTGAGATTCAAAAATCTCTGCAGAAACAACATCTCCAATTTTCCAGGTCTTCCCGGGAATTGCTTCAGAATCACAACAATATTTATTTTCCTGAGGACTTACCTGACAAGTCGTGAACTTCAGCGGATTGGATGGATAAAAGATTCTTACGGTTGACCACGAAGCAGAAGTATTATCACTTGAATCAAGAACCTGACCGCAAACAAAATGCGCACTCACAGAATACATTGAAACCAATGCAAAAACTGCAAGTGCCAAAATTAAGATTTTTCCTTTATCCATTCCTATTTGATTTTTATTCATGTTAATTAAATTTGTGTCCAATTTTCTGTGGTGGTAACAGAAACTTCATAACCTTCCTCCATTTTAGTTGGGAAATTTGTTCCGACATAATAATTCCATCCCGGAAGCGAAA
>CAZJIV010000002.1:12357-37585 GCA_964546165.1 Candidatus Woesearchaeota archaeon | reverse complement strand
TCAAACTGTCACTTATGTTCTCAAGAAGTTTCTCATCATCACTAACATGTTCTATCACTTCTGAAAGGAGAATATAATCAAATTTTTTATCGAAAGGAATTTTCTTAGTTGCATCCCCCCATTTTATTTTATCCCTTACTCTGGAATCTGCTTTAGAAATTTTACCCTTGTCAATGTCCATACCATAAACATTGCATCTATCCTTCAGTCTGACCATAACAGTGCCATTCCAGCACCCAATATCAAGAAAGTTGTCCGTTTTCTTCAGATTTTTATGCCAATTCAGAAAGTCTCTGTAGTGTATGCGCTTCATTATTTCAAAATCTCCAAAATCTTTTTGCTTACACCTCTTTTTCCATAGGGATTATTAAAGTTTTTGACTTTTATTTTTCCTCCTTCAACTTTCCTTATAACCTCTTTTACATAATCTTTGTCAAATTTTATAAGGAAGTTTATTTCTGTCCCAAGACCCTCTTGTCTCTCTGTTCTCTCCCTCAATATTAGGCAAGGCTTCTTGAAAATTAAACTTTCTTCCTGGATGCTCCCACCGTCAGTTATCAAATACTTGCAATTTTTTATGAGGAAAATAAATTCAAAATAATCAACAAGAGGGGTTATCTCAATATTTTTTAATTTTTCAACTTCTTTCATAAGCCCGTATCTTTCAAGGTATTGTCGTGTATTGTCATGAAGAGGCCAGATGGCTCTTGTTTTAACAAGTTTGAGAACATTTATTATTTCACTCATTCTTTTTTCATTCACAAGATTCTCATGCCTGTGTATATTTATCAGGACATATTCTCCCTTTTGTTTCTTGTGGATTTTTTTGGCTCTTTCATAAGTTATCTCTGCAGAGTCCACAACAGTATTCCCGACTCTTATTATCTTGCCTTTCCTTCTCTCTCTTTTGAGGTTGTTAGCTGAAAATTCAGACACTGCAAGCAAAATGTCTGAAAATCTATCACTTATCCTTCTTGATATCTCTTCAGGAAATGGTTCTTTCCAACTACCACTCCTAAGCCCTGCTTCAAGATGCACATTTTTCCACGTTTTTTTTACATTCAGCAATTTGCTTGAAGCTATTGCAGCAGCTGCAGTGCTCATTGTATCTCCGTGATAAACAACATATCCTGGCTTCTTTTTTTTGATCGCCTTTTTTATCTTGAAAATCATTGAAAAAAACCAGAGCAAAGAAATTTGATTTACTTTTGACCAGAATTTCGTGCTCTTCTCAGGTTCTTTGCTGAGAGTCAAATCAGGAATCTTCACACCAAAGCTCTCACACGAATCTTTCAGTGGATGCTGCCCTGTATGAATGAATAAATAATCTTCTTTCTTTTTTTGAAGTTCAAGCATTAAAGGCATGCATTTTATAAGTTCAGCCTTTGTGCCAATAATAAATGCAATCTTTCTTCTCATTTTAGAATACTTATTTAGTAAATGTTGAATTGTCAAATTCTGCGTAAGTCCCTGTTGTATCCAAAAATCCGCTCATTGTTGCAATATAACTTGGGTATTTAACATTCCAGATTTTTATTGGCCCATCAAAGCCATTATAGTAAACAAAGTCCCCCGTGAATCCCTGAGACCTTAAACTTGTTAAAACAGGGTCATATTGCGCATGTGCAAGAGTAACTGTAGGATATCTATTAAGAGGGTCATTCATAAGATAAAGCTGTGCAAACAGGCTATTAAAGACTTTTGGAGATAGGTAAATTATAGAACCCATATTATTGACCTGTATGCCTGTACTTCCTTGAACAAGAGTTGGAAGCAAATATGCAGCTCCAGGGAATCCGGTTCCAAAATCTATTAACTGCCCATTAAAATAAATATATCTTAATGGAACTCTAAGCTGTTGATTGTTATAATAAAGTACCATCTCTGGCTGTCCGAAGGCAAAGGTAGTGTTTTCCTTGGTTGTGTTTAATATAACCCCTATTGTATAACCCTGACCTTGTGGAATGAATAATTGCTGCCCGCTGCTGAAATTGTAAACTATGTCCTGATCTGTTGGCACCACATTTTGATATGCCCTCATAGTTGTATTGCCAATTGTTTTTGTTTGAGCAGAACTTATTGGCATTACCGGAGCAGAGGAGTATCTGTCTGAACTTGAGTTGCCGCTGCCGATTATGGAGTAAGCTGGATATTTGCCAAGGTCACTTGGGTCTATAAGGAGATAGGATATATTGTTTGTTTTCATGAAACTAAGAGAAGCATTTGGATTTGGTTCTGTTAATATGTATCTCCCAATTAAATGGTCTCTGAAAGGCCCTTCAAAATGACCTCCGTCTGCAATGGTTCCCCTTTCTCCAAGATACTCTACCCAATATCCGTAATCCCACCAATGTGCAAATACCGCACCTGTGGGCGTATTGTTCCTTACCCATTGCATTGCACTCTGCCATTGCGTTGTTGCACTAGGTCCTGTATATTTCGCCTGATTTATTGACTGCGTCATGAGGCTGTTAAAACTGAATGCAGATGCAATAATAGATCCAAGCAATAATAATATGAGAATCATCTTCAATAAATCGTCTTTATGCTTAAGTTGTTTATAGTAACTACCAAGGCTATAAATTAAGTAACCAACAGCAAGGCATGCAAACAAGGTAACTGTGAATATAAGTCTCGCAGCCCCTCTTGCAGCTATCAACATGAATATGGTCATTGAAAACAAAATTAGAAGATTTGGTGATATCTTTATTTCTTCTTTTATGTAAACATTAACAGCGTAAATTAGGAAGATTATTATGCTGCCAAAGTAAAACAATTTGCTTAGGAAGTTTGTTCCGTTCAGAACAGAGGTCGCAGAGATTCTACTCAACAAAAGTCCGGATATTAAGAAAATCCAAAGAATTGAGAATGTAATTCTCCTTTTCCTTGTCTTTATACCCTTTGACATACTGATCCCTATGGGTATAAGCCCTGCGAAGAAAAGCCAAAAGAAGATTGTTCCCGTCTGAGATATCCAGTTTGAAATATAAGGCTGGGCGTTTTCTGCAACTGTGAGCCCCACTCTTCCTGTACCAAACGGATGAAGAAGCGTATTTACGATATCTCCAAAAAACACCCCAACGCCGCCTCTGTGAAGAATCAACACCATCAATCCTAGGAAGACTCCAATTCCAAGAGCCCATAAGACATGTGTTTTCTTGATTTTCTTTATTGGCAGTTTGTCTGCATACTTCACAATCAAAAAATCAATTATTACAAATGCTAAGGTAAGGCTTGAAAGCAAACTCGATGGGGTTGTTATGAATCTGTCCACAAGAGCACCAAAACTGAAACCAAATATCAATCCTGAAAAGAGACTAAAAACAAAGAAAGAAATGTAAAATGTCAATAACTTTGGCAATTCCTTTTTGCCCTCATCAAGGTCTCTTATTTTTAATATCCACATAATCATAAAACTTAAAGGAATTATCATAGGGATAAATTCAAAAATCCCTCCCCAGCTTGCAAGAGTTAGAGCTGACATAAAACCTACAGCAAGGCCAAGAAGACCTGCAATGAACAGAGGGTTATTCTTCAAGGATTTGCCTTTTTCTTTCTTTTTATCTAACCAATTAAGAGAGTAAGCAAAAACTAAAATAGTTGACAGAAACATGAGTGTTCCAAGCGCGTCGTGGTCTGAGAAACCTGCCATAGTTCTGTACAGATACGTGGGAATTATAACAAGAAATGCAGAGGCAATAATTGCAGCAATCTTTGATTTTGTTAACACATGCGTCAGGAAATAGAAAACTATAATGCCCAAAGCAAAAGCAATTACAGGATAGATTATGTCTGCAAATCCCAGTGTTATGCTGCTGTTGAAAAAATGGAGAAATTTATACAGCAAAACTATAACATAAGGAAGTATTTCACTTGAAAATCCGGCTCCTCCCTGGATATGTTTCAAAGGATCAATCGCAGGCAAATGCCCGTTTTGAAGAATTGTTGTGGCTTCTCTAAGCCAGTAAAAAGGGTCTAATGCCAGAGGTATATAATTGCCTGTGGTGTGATCAACAAGAAGGCTGATATTTTGTATTCTTATTAACACACCAACAACTATCAACGTCGCTAACAAAACAAGAAACAGAATTTTAACATTTCTGTCTTCGTTAAACCAGTTTGTAGCCTTTTTAATAAGTTTTTTTGTACTATCAAGATTAAGCTTAATTTCGTCTGACATTTGAACTTTTAGGCTCGGTTCGTTTAAAAAACTTATGAATTTAAAATTTAATTAAGACTGGAAAATAAAAAGACCAAAACAATCACTAAAATCTGGAACAAATTTATAAGATTGACGACATCTCTTTCGTAAACTTTTTTGCTTGGTTTTATCTTTTTCAGTATTTTTATTGATAGATGCGTAAGGCTGTAAACCTTTTTGTAGGGCATTTCAAGACTTCCATCCGGATTTGGTTTTCCGAAATTGTGAATATTTTTTACGCCTCCTCTTATTTTCAAGATAACTTCTAGTGCATAGGGTATAAAGAACAAAAGCGCTATTTTTTCCAGATTCCCCAATATGGCAATTGCAACTATCATCATTCCAATAGGATATGTCATTACATCTCCAGGGAAAACTTTAGCAGGATTCTTATTGAACATGTAAAATGCAATGAGTGATGCAATCATTATCAAGGCAATAAGGCTTAGCCAGCTGTTTCCTGTAAGATAAGCAGCAATTGCAAGAGCTCCTAAAATAAGTATTCCTTGTCTTGCTCCAAGCCCATTATATCCTTCAAGGAAATTAAAAGTTACTGTTGCACCAATAACACCAAAAGGAATTATCAAAAGAGGATATAAAATACCAAAATCAATTCCCAAAACTGTAGAGGTTCCTGCATTAATTACCATTAGGGGAATTGCAGCAAACAAAACCAACACCAATCTTGACTTAATGGACATGCCTCCTTTTTTCCAGCCAAACAAATCATCAATTAAGCCCACCCCTGCAACGAGGAATACTGAGCTTACCATCGCAAAAATCTTCACCAAATTACCATCCGTCGAATGAAAGTAAAATGTTTGTATTGCTATGTAAGAAAATATCCCTATTAAAGTTCCCAAAACAACAACAACGCCCCCAGAGCCCGCAACACTTTTCTCTTGTTTTGGCTTATTCATGTCTTCCCAGACAAGTCCGATTTCCTTCGCCTTTCTTATCCACAGCGGCATTAAGATTAATGTTACAAGAAAACTTATCAAAATTGTCCCGAAAAGCAAGGGTTCCACCATTCATTAAAGAATTTTTTACATATTTTAAACTTAATGAAACATTATTCTATTGAGAATCATTGGAATAACAAAGGTGTTACATAAACTTCCATAAGACCTGCAATCACAAGGAGGACGATTGCTATCAATATTAAAAGAGCGGCGTGTTGTGCGACTTTTATGAACATCTTGTCTTTTATTCCGTGTCTCGCTATACCTACACCGAAAATCCCTCCGGCAAGCGCCGCTATAAAGTAAGATGCTATCTCAGGGAACCCATGAATCATGTATCTTAGTAAACCAAGAGGGATATCAACAAGCTGATATTTTGTAAAAATTCCAATGCTTGCTGAAATAACACTTGCATTCCACGCGAGTATGAAAATAGCTCCTGCACCAAAGACAAGAGAGAATACCAAGGTGAAAAGCATTACAAGAAGATTATTCTGAAGTATTGCAAGGAAAATTCCTGGAGAAGGACTGCTTGCGCCGCCAATAACATTGCTTCCTGGAATGTAATTTGAAATGCATCCATTGACATTGTTTGGACTGTTTATCAGACAATAAGTTCCTATCTGTGCATTGAACATGCTGTTGTCATGAAGCAAAATATACCAGAATGAAAATGCAATTATGAATCCAAAGAAAAGCCAAAGCAATGCATAAATGGCATCACTGTGGATTCTCCACACACTCATGAAGCCACTTACCTCTTCATCATGTCTTTCTTCCCTTCTGATTATGAAGTACATGAAAGGCAACGAGAACATGACGCAAAAGGTGACTATCATAATTCCAGAATATTGTGATAGAATTGGGTCACTCGAAAAAAACAAGTGGACAAGAAGCAGGGAAAGCGATGCGTACACAAGACCCACAAAAAACATCTCCCATGGTTTCCTCTCAGCCTTGGCCGGATTGATTATCGATTCAAGCATAACTGATGGAAGAAACTGGAATTTTTAAACCTTACAATCAAATCACTCCTTTCCCTGATTTTTTTGATATTCCTGTATTAACTCTGTAAATTCGCTGTTTGTCATTTCAATGGTTCTTTCCAAATCTGCTTCCACATCTTTAAGCTTTTTTATCTGCCCAAGAATTAGTTCTTTTGCTTCCGGAACACTTCTTTTTACAAGATTTTTTTCTCCAACATTCACCATAAGTTCATCTGAAACCACCTTTGCCTTAACATAAATTCCTCTTCCAACCTGTGCAAAAATTTCTTTTCCTTCAGAGCCCTTAATATCATCAAGCCCAAGATTAAGAGTTTCGAGCTCGTTTATTCCTCTTTCCACTGCCTGAAGCTGCTGCTGCAACTGCTGCATTTGCTGTTCAAACATGCTTAACTTGAATATTACTTCTTGCTGGTCCATATTTCAATCATAGGGAGAGTGCTTTTAAAGTTTTCCAGAAACAATTAAACAACTTTCATAACCTTTCTCAGTAGAATGCTGAAACCAAGTGTGAAAACAAGGTAGAACCAGAACCAACTCATAAATCCCAGAAATGTTGGATTTGCTATTAAAGTGTATCCTGAATTTGCAGTGAAAAGGTCATTGAACCACCTGAAAAGCAGAATGAAAGGAATTCCTGTAAACATTATTGGTCTTGTGCTAAGTTTCATGCTCTGCTTCGCAAAGTCCATTTGCTTCTTCTGAAGTTCCATAAGTTTTTGTGGATGCTCTCTGAATTGTTTCATTTCCTCATTAAGCTTTTTCTGTTCGCTTCTTATCTCCTTCAATGTTTTTTGGTCTGTTGCATACTTTTGTGCAACTATAGAAAGGAAAGAAATCACAAAAACGACAATCAACATCCCAAGTGTCAGATTCCAGTTAAGAAGCCAACCCAATGTTGGATCAAGAGCATAATGCACTCCTTCTTGCAAAAAAGGCACTTGATTCCACAGGAATAATATCAGAAAGGAAACTAAGTAAATAAAAATCAGTGGTTTAAAGCTACCTTCTTTTTTAGTCATATTACATTCTAATCAATTTAGTTTTTAAAACTTGAGTTTAAGAACTCTTAACAAATTTGCCCAGCGCAGGATTTATTATTTCCGGATGCTGCTGCGCGATGCTCTGATAGAACTGATTTGTAATCATAATTACAAGCAAGATAGATGTACCTCCAACCAGAGCACCCATAAGGTCTGTTATGGCTGCAAGCAAACCAATCGCAATTCCCCCCATAACTGTCAAAGGCATGACATACCTGTCCAGTATTGTCTCCAAAACCCTTTCATCCTGCCTGAATCCTGCTACCTGCAGTCCCGAAGCGGAGATCTTGTGCGCCTGTGATTTTGCATCCATTTGTGAGGTCTTAACCCAGAAGATAGCAAATATCGTTGAGAATACAACAAAGAACAATGCATGCACAAGTCCCTGAAGTATGTACTGTGGGAGGAATCCTCCTCTTATCAGCAAGTCAAGAACATTTGTAGAACCAATCCAAAATGCCAACCCTGAAACTGCTTGCCCCTGAACAAAGTGTCCTAGGAAATTGAAGTGTGATGCAAATTGTGCAAGGCCGCTGCACGTCCCGGTTAAGCATGACTGTGCCGCATTATCAAATATTCCTCCGAACAATTGGACATTTGCAACAAGTGCTGCTGTCAATATAACAGGTATAACAGACGCATAAAAGAATGCCAATGGCTGCTTTACTGTGTATCCTCTTATTCTTCCATATGAAAGAGGAATTTCAACTTTCAGTGATTGTGCCCAAACCACAAGGAGGAAAATCCCGATAGTTACAGCAATGGCAGCAAAAGCTGAAACAAGTTCAACATTTTGTCTCGTGATTATTGACTGAATTAAAACAAGAAGCTTACCTGAACATGGCGTTGAAGTGAAATTAAGCAGGCAATTATTCCCCTGTTGGTCCACAAACTGCAATGAACTTGTTATAAGTCTCCATGAAACTCCCGCAGCGATGAACAAACTTACACCTTGCCCAAGCCCCCATTTTCCGACAAGTTCATCCATGTAATAAATTGCCAAGCCCCCGAGAACCAATTGTAATATCACAAGCCATGCTAATCCGGGAGCTGCTTGAAGCCCCTGCATCAGAACATAGATGAAAGCCTCGAAAACTATAAAGAAGAATATCAAAAGCTTTTGGAGCCCCTGGAAAAATTTTCTTCCTTCAGCGTTCGTTGTATCAATATTAAGAATTCCTGCACCTGTCAGCAACTGAAGAATAACAGAAGCCATAACAATAGGCCCTATACCAAGAGAGATTATGCTTCCAAAGTTTGTACCAAGAATCACAGCCAAATACTGGAATCTTGAGAGCGCGTTTTGCGTTAATCCGAAGAGAGGTATATTAGCAAGAACAAAAAATGAAACAAGAACTATAAGTGTCCACTTGGCCTTTTCTTTGAAGCCAAGTTTTTTTTCAGTTGGTGATTTAATCTCTGGTATAAATTTCAGGATGCTTCTAAAATCCATCTTAAGCCTCGCTTTCAACGGCGCTGGATTCCTTCCCTGTTAAGGTAATTTCGCCACCGCTTTTTTTGATTTTTTCTTCGGCACTCTTTGAAACTTTCTCAGCCCTTATAAAAAGCGCATTTTTTACATCTCCCTTTCCCAAAATCTTGTAAGAGCTGAGGTCTATCTCAAAGCCTTTGCCTGATTTTTTAGCGATTCCTTTCTTTATATAATTATCCAGATTCATCTCAATATCCTGAAGATTTATCTTATTTGATTTGTCTTTTGCTGTCCCTCTGCTTGTTACACCTGTTTTTCCAAAATATTTGTTTCCGTAAAGTTTTGTAATAAGTGTCTTCTT
The DNA here is from genome assembly GCA_964546165.1 of Candidatus Woesearchaeota archaeon. Classification (GTDB taxonomy): domain Archaea; phylum Nanobdellota; class Nanobdellia; order Pacearchaeales; family GW2011-AR1; genus JAKLIN01. The sequence goes on along the minus strand of CAZJIV010000002.1, from coordinate 28,582 downwards.
GTGGTCTGCTCTCTTTCCTGTTCCTGCCATGCCTGAGCCTCCACGCTGTCCGGATTTCCTGTTCATCTTTCTTGCACCATGTCCGTAAGTGCCCATTTTCTTTCCCCTGTACTTCCCAGTTCTTTTTTTAGTATGTGTTTTTATCATAACATTCTCTCCAATAATTTGTTTAATTGGTCTTTGTTATTCCCAAGGACCCCTTTTCCGACACCGAAATGCTTTCTGCTGTCAATTCCTTTTCTTGGAGGATGAAGCCTGAAGAAGGGCTTTATGTTAAGCTCCTTCGGCTTTTTGCCTGATTCAAGCCCGCTTACAATCGTTTTGACATCGAGTTTTTTGCTTTTGTCAAGAAGCTTAGCTCTCTTTTCAATCAGCATTGAGAGCGTTTCTGTTTTTATTTCCCCGAATGCAACAAAGTCCTTAACCCTCCTAATCATGCCCAATGTTTCTTTTTTTGGTTTATCGAACAGGACACAGGAATATTTCCTTCTTAATCTAAGTCTGCTAAGAGTCTCTTTAACTTCCTTGTTAATGCCTACTTCTCCACTGATTCTTATTACTGCTATCATTTTGCGTTTGTTTTTTCAAGTGCTTTCATGCACGCTTTAACTAAATTGAATGAAGTTCTCTTTTTTCCGAATGTCTTGCTATAAACATCTTTTATTCCCGCTAACTGAAGGACCTTCTTGAGTTCATTTGCTGCAACAAGTCCGGTTCCTTGTGGTGCAGGTATAAGTGTAACTGTAACACTCCCCGATTTTCCTGTAACTTTAAATGGAATAGAGTGTTGTTCAATACAAGAGCATTCAAATCCCCCGCATGCCCTCTTAATTCTTATCAAATTCAATTTTGCTTTTCTTATTGCCTTGTCTCTTGCAGGCAAAGTTTCTGCAGCTTTTCCGGTTCCAACCCCAATGTGGCCATTCTCATCACCAACAACTGCAAATGCAGAGAAACTTGGAACATTCCCTTCTTTTGTCTTTTTCTGGGTTTGTCTCCATGCTCTTCTTTTTCCTCCGCCAAATTTACCCTTTGACTGTCCAACAGAGATTAAATCTGATTTTACATTTACGAGAGAATCAACAATTTTATCTTCCATGATTTTTTTGCCGCTGTCGAGAATTTCATCAATATCTTTTATCTTGCCTTCTTTGACTTCTCGTCCAAGATTTGTTTTTGGAGCCCATGAAAGAAATTCTTCTGCCTTCTTTTCCGCCCTGTCATCTCTCTTTTTTTCATTTACAACTTCGACATTTTCTTCTTTATTTCCTTCAAGTTCATTTTCAAGCTCTTCCTCAAGATCCTCGCCAGTAGATTCAATGTCTTTCTCTACAATTTTTTCTGCTGCATCAGCTTCTGGTGATTCAAGGGATTCCTTCTTGATTTGCTCTTTATCGCTTATTTTCTCAGCCATTATTCTTTCTCAATCTTTGATTTAATTTCTTCGAATGTTTTTGAAAAATCCTTTTTCATGTGCTTTCCACTTATTCTATCTTCCTCAGGAAATGCTTCGTCTTTCTTTATTTTCATCTCAAGTCCCGAGTCAATAAGGCCTTTAAGGAAAGCATAAGCCCTTGTTTTATGAACTGGAGATATTATTCCCAAATCAAGTATTGGCATTTTCTTTTTCTCTTTCTGTATTTTTTTACCTATCAACATTCCTGTAAGGTAAGATGCAGTTATGGATTTCAAATTTCCAGACTCTTTTGGCCATCCGTATTTCATGAGATTCTTTGAAGTAACCCCAATTTCTATTTTATCTTTTGCTTCGTGGCTTGTCACATATTGCGCAATTATGTATCTGTTTGTCCTTCTGAAAACTATCCTTGGGGAATCGCTTTTAAGCATGTCTCTTCTCTTGAGATAATTTGTCTTTCCTTCTCTTCTCCTTCTGAATTTCATTCTTCTCATTTCTTTAGTCCTCCGATATAATCTTTAAGTTGAGATTTGCTTTTGAATTGTCTTGTCCTGATTTTTTTCCTTATATCAAGCAATTGCTCTCTCGTTATTGTACCCTTTTCTTTCATTTTCTTTGCAAACTCCCTTAGTTTTCTCGTTATCAGTACATATTCGCGCTTCTTATCTTTTGCATTTTTCCTTATGTTTCCAGGACTTCTGCTCTTGCTCTTCTTTGGCTTTGCTCTCTGGCCCTTTATCTGTTTAACCAATATTGCTCCGTCTTTTTTAAGTCCGCGAATGTCTTCTTTTGTAATTGCTTCTTTTATTTCATCAAGTCTTGGCCCCACAAAAACTATTCTTTCCTTTCCAACTTTCAATACTTTTGCCGCCAGTGCTTTTTTCTTGTCTAGTTTCATTTCTTAGCCTCCGTTTTAGCTGCTTTTGGGATTTCCCTTTTTTCGTTTTTCTTAAGGAATTTCCTTGCGTTTAAATTCTGAATTTGTATCCCTGATTCCTGGGCTTTTTTTGCGATTTCCATTTTCTTTTTCTTTCCCGTTCTTGCCAAGATAACAACATCATTTTTCTTTACCTTGCTCAAATCTGCAATGTTGTTTATTGTAACAGGTTCTTTGCCTTCCATTTTTCCTCTCTCTTTCTTGTCTGTTTTATACCCGATGGCAACAACTGCAGGATATCCTGTTCTCTGTTCTCTCATCTTGTTGTCTCTGCCTGTTGGCCTTCTCCACTTCTGTTTGCTCCTTCTGTTTTTTCCAAGTTTTGAATACCTTGCTGAATCTCTCCTTAAAAATTTAGGCGCCATTTTAGATTTCCTTTCCTGCTTTAGTTATTATGAAAATTCCATCCTGGAAAACTCTTCTGTCTCTCTTACTGACTTTTGTTGCTCTTTCAATATTTGCTGCAGCCTGTCCTGCAATTTCTCTGTCTGTTGAGGTTATTGTAATCATCTCCTTGTTGACTTTGACTTCAGCACCTTTTGGAATTGATGTTCTCCTGTTTGCTCTTTCTCCAAGGAAATTTTTGATTATTAGTTCATCTCCATGAACCTCTGCGGTTATTGGAAAATGTGAAAAGCAAATCTTCAATGTGTATTCAAATTTCTTTGAGATTCCTTCAATCATGTTTTTCAAATGAGCTCTTGTTGTGTTCATCGTTTTCTTTTCCTTTTTTGTTGCTTTCTTGCAATCCATAGTTATTTTGTTTCCTTCTTTCTTAACGTCAAGATTCCTGAAGTTAAGCTTTCTCTGATTTTCTCCTTCAGGGCCCTTCACAGTAACAAGGTTCCCTTCTATTACAACTTCAACCCCCTCAGGGATTTCAACTTCTTGCATTATTTCTCTTCTCATTAGTAAAAGTATGCTATAAGCACTCCTCCTGTTCCTTTTTCTTCAGCTTCTTCATGAGTCATCAGACCCTGATTTGTTGAGACTATCATTGTTCCGAGATTTCTTGCCGGCAAGTATCTCTTCCTGTATTTTTCAATTTGGCTCTTGTCAACAGTATATCTTGGCTTTATTGCCTTGCACTCCATAAAATCCCCGAATATGACTTCAACTGACCTGTTCTTTGAATCAATCTTATATTTTTTTACAGCTTCTTTCTGTCTCATGATTTTCAGAATCTCAATTAGAAGATTTGAAATTCTGTTTATTGTAACGCTTTCCTTTCTTGCCTTCTTTGCGTTCTTCATCATGTTTAGTGCATCTGCAACTGTATCTTGTGCCATTTTATGAATATTTTTTGAATCCAACTTCTGTAGCGACTTCTCTGAAGCATTGTCTGCAGAGGTTCAATCCGTACGATTTTATATGTGCCCCGAATCTCCCGCATCTCTCACACTTTCTTGCTGCAATTCCAATCTTTCTGTCCTTTGGCTTGTTATGCTTCAGGAACTTGTCTTTTACAGCAGGCTTGCTGTTGAGTTGCTTCAATGTCTTTTTCCAATCGCTTGCAGTCATCTTATCTGAAGTGTGTCTGGAAGTTGTCTTCCATAAATTTAATTATTTCTTCCTTAGGCACTCTCTGCCTTTCTGGAACATGAGATTTTTTTATTCTCCTCAATCCTACCCTTCTTCCTGTTCTCTTAAATGTAACTGTAACGTCTAATCCAAGAATTCCCAAATCTCTCTGGTACTCCATGCCTGGAATTTCAATGTATTCTTTTATTCCAAATGAAAATGTATTCTCACTTACCTGTTTCTTTTTGAGCCTGTTGTCAACAGATACCAAAAGTCTCTTCAAAAGAGGTTCAATGTCTCTTCTCACGGTCACGACTGCGCCGACTTTTAATCCGGGTCTGACACTCAATGAAGGGATTCTCTTCCTTGTCTGCATCTTTGAAGGGTTTCTTTTAGTAATTAAATGCAGTAACTTAATCCCCTTTTCCAAGTGATCGTCAGTTCCGCCTACACTGAGCGCAATTTTCTCAATTTTTACTTTTTGCATTATATTTTCAGCCATTTTATTCCCTTACCATAAGTTGTTTAATTAAAATATTAACGAGCTTTCCTTCGCTCTCAAGCCTTACTCTGTTGTTTTCTTCATCCACTTCTTTCACAACCCCGTTTTCTCCGGCGTGCTTTCCTGCAAAGACAATGACTTTGGCGTCTTTCTTTAGAGGCAAACAATCTTCAAGTTTTTTGCTCTTCAGGTTTATCTTAACAGAATCATTAACCTTGCATTTTATATTTGAAATGAAATTTCTTCCGTCGCTTAGATTGACCTGCATTTTATTTCCCTTAAGTGTCTTCTTGTTTATGACCTTTGCAATTTTGTGCCCTGCTTCTTTACCATCAATTTCTTCAAGTCCAAACTTCTTGTTCTTTCCCATTGTGATTTTGTAATGCTTTTCATTAATTCCGCTGTCTTTTGGAGGGATTATTGTTATGATGTCAAACAAAACAGCATTTCTCCTTTCATCAAAAATTACTTTGTTGTTAAGCATTATCTGCTTCGCATTTATTGCTTTCTTTACTTCACGCCTTGTTTTTGCAAATTTCAGCATATCCCTGAATATAATAGAGATTGGAACTCCCTGTTCAATGCTTGACCTTGGTCTTACTAAATAAGTTGTGCCTTTCCTTTCAATTGGCCAGTTCTTTGGGCTTTGTTCTCTCTTTAGGTGCATTTTATTTCTTTTCCTCCGATTTTGCAGATTTGTTTAAATTCTTAAATCTTCTCTTATCGTCCATATTCAGCTCTGTTATCTGGAGTATTGAAGGCCTTAGTTTTATGTCTGCCTTTGATCCATCAATTTTCTTTATGTTTACTCCATCAACAATTACCTTTGAAATCTTAAGCATCACTTTTGTAACCTTTCCTTTCTTGCCTTTGAATTTGCCTTTCATGACTTTTACTGTGTCTCCCTTCCTTATTGTAACATTTCTAGTGTTGTGTTTCTTCCTCAGGTCTTTATCAAGATTAACACTCATAAGCTTGTTCTTTATATGGAGTGGAGCATTTGCTAAGTATTTCCTCTGTTTTCCAGGCCTTTTGCTTGCCTTCCATGATGTGTTAAACTTTTTGTTCATTTTAATATACGCTCTGTGCAATTTTAGCTACTTGAGGCCATCTTTCAAGTATCTCTCTTGCTACAGGTCCTTTAATTTGTGTCCCCTTGGGATTTCCTTTCTCATCCTTGAGTATTGCAACTGCATTGTCTTCAAACGCGATTCTTTCGCCGTTAAGCCTTCTGTAAGACTTTTTTTGTCTTATTACAACAGCATCGAAAACTTTTCCCTTCATATCAGGTACTCCTTTCTTTACGCTTACCTTTATCCAGTCTCCAATCTTTGCCGCAACTTGCTGGCCTTTTTTTGCCTTCCATCTTTTCACAGATACAAGTCTCACAACTCTTGCGCCGCTATTATCAGAAGCCATCATTTTGGCCCCCAGATTCAATCCGCGTGTTGTTCTTGCTCCTACTGCTTTCATTTTTTCTTTGCTCCTGAATGCTCGCTCGCATCCCTGACTTTTTCAGTGAATACAAAATGTATAATCTTGCTCAATGGTCGACATTCCTTTATCCTGACATAATCTCCAATCTGAACTTTATCAGCTTCGCAGTCAGGAAGCCTTGCATGAACCTTTGTCTTGAACTTTGCATATCTTTCATATTTTCTTACGTATGCTGTTCTTTCAAATTCAATTGTGATCCTCTTTGGGAATTTCCTTATTACAGTTCCCTGGAAAACCTTTCCACGAACACTAAGATTTCCATGAATTGGGCATTTTACATCGTTACAACTAACATTTTCTTCAGCGCCCTTGGCGCTTTTCTTTCTCTTCAAATCTGTTTTTTTCTTTTCCATTGTGTATTTTTTGTCTTTACTCTATGTTAAAACCCATCCCTTCCAGGACTGGCTTTATGCGCTTTGTGTGATCTCCCTGCAACACTACAGTGTTGTCCTTGAAAGTTCCGCCGCAGGCAAGTTCGTTCTTAAGATCTTTTGCGATCTTTTTTACGTCTACGCCTTTGTCGAACCCTGACACCACTGTGACCAGTTTTCCGTACCTTTTCCGGTCAGTCGTCACTTGTATTCTCTGGCTCGCTTTGCCAATTTGTTCGCATACACATGCCTCGAGAGGCAATCCGCATTTTGGACATATATTCATTTTTATTTGTTGAGTGTGAGTATCTGAGCGATTGTTCGCTTGATATTTTTGATTTTTGAGCTCCCTGTTTTTGCAGCACTAATCTTTGACTTAACTAATTCAAGCTTCAGCTCTTTGAGCCTTCTTTCCTTGTCTTCTTTGCTTAAATTTCTAAGGTCTTTTGCTTTCATTTCTTGCCCTTCTTTGATTTAGTTTTCTTTGAATCTTCATCCTCTGACTTTGCGAAGTGCGCATTTGACTTTATCTTCTCGATTAATTCTTCGTCAATTACTATCTTGTCCTTGAGGTGTGCTGTTGGTGCCAAAATTCCTACCTTAACTCCGACAGTTCCTGGTTTTGTTTCAGCTCTTGACTGTGATTTGTCGACAACATTGGCACTTTCTCCTGTTTTCTTAAGATAACCCTGTGAGAATCTCCATGACTTTGCTCTTGCTCCCGGGAGTTTTCCGCTGAGTCTTATCTCAACTCCAAGGGCTTTTGCATCAATTATTCTCTGGAGTGTTCTGTATGCAATTACCTTGAATTTCAAAGGGCCAAATCTTTCTAATCCAAGAGAGATATCATCTGCAATAAGCTGAGCATCAAACTCGGGCTGTTTTATCTCATCAATTTCAAGCCTTGGATTTTCAAGGTTAAATCTGCTTTTGAGTGTTTTTGTAAGTGCCTCAATTCTTTCTCCGCCACGACCTATGACAAGTCCTGTCTTGTGTGTTGAAATTAATATTTTTTCTCCGACAGGGGTGTACTCAATTTTAACTCTACTGACTTTTCCCCTTCCAAGTGAGTTTTTGATAAATTCACGAATAGCAAATTCATCTTTCTTGAACTTTACAACGTTTTTCTCTTCCATTATTCTTTCTTAGTCTTCTGCTTTTTTGCAGTTCTAGTTTTATTTTTTGAGTTTTTCTTCCCTTTTGAACCTTTACTCTTGAGCGCAGAATTGCTTTTTGCAATTATCTTTATGTGTGCTCTCTTCCTTCTTACAGCGCCGAACTTTCCGAAGGGCCTGTTTCCGATGTTCGCAACTGCTTCCGCAATTACAGGGTCATCGATTCCGTTTACACTCGCATTTGCTGCAAGAGCCTTAAGCAAAGTTATGAAATGCTCTGCAGTTTTCTTTGGGAACCTTCCGGACATTATCTTTCCTTTTCTGTGTGGAATTTCTCCCCTCATTGGAACTGCTTTTTTCATGAGTGCTACCTGTTCAAGGTCGCTGACCGCCTTGCTTATTGGTTTCTTCATTATAAATCTGCAAACATCCCTGCTGATTTTCATTGACAAGCGTGCATTGTAAGAGTTTACAACTGCTTCACTCTTTGGCATTTTCTTTGTTTCTGAAGGTTTTTTAGCTTCAGTTTTTTCTTCTTTCTTCTCTTCAACGGCTTTTTCCTTTGCTTCTTCTTTTGCAGCCCCAGCTGTCTTTTCTTCCTTAATTTCTTCTTCCTTCTCTTCCAATTTTTTGTCAGTTTTTTCTTCTGCCATTATTCTTATTTCTTAGACTTGAACTTGCTTCCTTTAGTTGCACCTACACCTGCGCTTCCGTGCTTGACTTTTGCTCTTGTCAAAGCCATTTCTCCAAGCCTGTGTCCAAGCATATTGCCTGTTATTTCAATGGGCTCAAATGCTCTTCCGGTGTAAACATTAATCTTCATTCCAACCATCTTTGGAACAATCACAAGTTCTCTGCTGTGCGTCCTTATCTGCTTGTTCCTGGAGATTTTCTTGTTCGCTCTTGCGAGGAATTTTTCTATTTCATGGAACTGTCTCAGAGTTGCCCTTCTTTGTCTTGATTTTAGGAATTGTGCGAATTCCCTGACCTCAAGTGCCTGAAGTTCCTCTAAGGTTTTTCCTCTGAATTTGAATTCTTTTTTCCTTGGTTGTATTTCTTCTGCCATCTTAGTTCCTATGTCCTGTTCTCCTTGGTCTTAATAAACCTACTCTTCTTCCGCGAGGAGCGTTCCTCTTAGCAATCTTGCTCTTTGGATTCTTTCCTCTACCAGAACCGAATGGGTGGTCTACAGCATTTACTTTAAGGGCTGAAGTTCTTGGCCAGACTCTTCCACCCTTTGCTTTTTTAATATAAAACTGCTTCCCTGCCTTTACAATCGGCTTGTCCAATCTCCCTGAACCTGCAATTGTTCCTATAACTGCCCTGCATTCTCCATGGAATGATTTTTCTTTTTTTGAAGGCATCAAAAGGGATATTTTATCTCCCATTACCCTGCTGACAATTGCAGAACTTCCTGCTGTCTTAACAAATGTTCCACCATCGCCAGGGCGTGACTCGACGCAATAAACACGTGTTTTAACAGGAATCTCCTTCAATTTTTTGATGTTTCCTCTGCTTATCTCTGAATCATTGAATTTAATCTTTTGCCCTTCAAACATACCGTTAAATGCAGGTATGATAAAGAATCCTGAGCTGTATTTCAACTTTGCCAATGGCGCTGAATGCGCAGATGAATTGAAAAGTTTCAAAACCTCCCCCTCTCCATCAAGATTTTTTGGATACTGCAATTTGTGGTTGAATGAATGCCTTTTCACCCTGTATCTAAGGCTTCCGTGCCCTCTTGCCTGTTGAATTATTCTCTTTCCCATTATATCATTCCTAGCTTCGTTGCAATGTCAATTGCAGGATCTTTTGGATTTAATTTAACATAAGCGTACTTGTTGCTTCCCCTGTTGTTTACTCTTATCTTTACAGGCTTGACCTCAAAGATTTCTTCAATTTCTCTCTTAATTTCTTTCTTTGTAGCATTTCTGAAAAGCTTAAAGGTCAAAACATTTTGTGATTCAATTAACATCACAGCCTTTTCTGTAATTAATGGAACCATCTGCAAAACATTTTTATTAACTTCAACAGCTTCTTTAACAACAGGTTTTTCTTCTGTTTTCTTTACGGTTGCTTTCTTCTCAACTTTCTTTTCTTTGACTGGCTTTGCAGGTTTTTCAACTGCTTTTTTCTTTTCATTCTTCTTTTCTGAGACTTTCTTCTCAACTTTTTTTGTTTCTTTCTTTTCAGCCATTTTACTTTAAACGTGTCTCAAGTTCTTTAATTGCTTTTTCAGTATAAACCGTAAGTCTTCCAAGTCCGCCTTTTGCCAAATCACTTATACTCAGGTCCTTTGCTTTTCTGACATCAAATGCGCTTGTCTTCAAGGACTCATCACTTCCCAAAACCATCAAAAGCCCTGCATTGCTCTTGTATTTTCTTCCCCTCATTTTTCCTTTTCCACTCCTGATTTTCTTTTCTTTAATTCCTATAGAGAAAAGCTCATCTCCGAGGATTTTTTTCATTCCTGAGGAAAGCTCTTTTGCTTTTGTAGGTTTTATTTCTGAGATTATGAATGGGAATTGTTTTTCAATTTTCTTTCCTTCCAGTCTTGAGTATCTCTTAGTAATTTCCTTTGCGTTGGCTGTCGAACTTATTGCAGACACAAAAGCGATTTTCATTTCCTTTTTGTTTACTTTCAATGTATTAAGCATTGCAATAACTTTTGGAGGGTGTGCCCTCATTCCGCCTCTTGCGAAAGGAACTTCTGCAGCTTCCCAGTTGAACTGGCTTCCTCTCCTTGAGAATATCTTTCTTGGAACCCTTGAACCTCCGCGACCGTAACCGCTTCTCCAAACGTGTCTCAAGTGCTTGACTTTCCCTTTTGCAGCGTGCTGCTTACCTGCAACAAGTGAAGGCGCATAAGGCTGTGTCTGTTTTTTGGCTTCGAGTATTTTTGAAACAAGGTCATCCCTTATTTTTGCAGAGAAAAAGCTAGGCAAATCCATTTCCCTTACTTTGTTCCCCTTAATGTCCAAAACCTGTGCTTTCATTTTATCTTAATTCAATAAGCTGAAAATTCCTTTTAGCTTGCTTTTTAGTTTCTCTAAATGAAGGTGTAAGCAAAATCTGTCTTTTTGCAGGTCCAGGAACTGAACCCCTTATAAGAATATAATCTGTTTTCAAATTCCCATAATTTTTTATGTTCTTGAATTTTTCCTCATCCTTCCCCTTTGAATCCCCCAAATCAATTATTTTGTTGTTGTAAGCTACTCTTGTAAAAGTTCCCATCTGCCCTGATATTGGCACTCTGAAAGTTACTCTCGCAGGATGCCATGGCCCCAATGAACCTGGGCGTCTCTGACCTTTTTCAGATTTATGAACCTTCAATGCGATTCCAAATCTCTTTACAGGACCCTGCAAACCTTTTCCTTTTGTAACACCCCTTATATCAACAAGCTGCCCCTTTTCAAAAATATCCAATGCTGAAATCTCTTTGTGAAGATTTTCCTTGACAAAATTCATTTTTTCCTCCACGCTGCCGGTTAAGTCAATTTCAGTCAAATCAGGAGTTTTCTTTATGCCTGTCTCCTTGACAAGAGAATAAAAAATCACGCGAATGTCATCATATGTGTCAGGTTTAACTTCTTCTAATTTTTCCGTATCTTTCTTTGGTAATTTGACTTTTTTCTTCATTTCTTTTTCAACGTTTTTTGAAACAATTTCTCTGACAACTTGGTTGTTTTTGTAAAATCTTACAGAAAAAATTCTCATTTTTGGACATTCAAGTATTGTAAGAGGAATAATGATTTTTTTGCCTTTAGTCATGGAATCTGCAGTATTATCCAAAACAAATCCGGAAACCATCCCTGCCTTGTACGTGATGAATCCCTTAAGGTTCTTTGTAGAAGATGTATTGACTCTGTTCCAGTTCACTCTAGGCAAATATTTGCTGACCCTTTTTCTTGGCCAGAATTGCAAACTTCCCTTTCTTGGTGATCTTGCTGTTGGCATTTCTCAATATGTTAGCGAAGAACATTTTATCTTACCCTGGAATGTTTATTTACAAGAAAATTTCCCTTTTTAAAGCTTTTTGATACTGCAAATAGAATAAATTAAAGAAAAAAATAAAAAAACCAAAATTACTCCTTTTTCTTTTTGCTGGAGCTCTTTGAGCCCTTGAACTCTTTTATAGCCTTCTCGACAAGTTGCATGTACATCACCGAAGGACCGCCCCCCATCAGGACAGCAACCCATGCAGCTTCCATGATTTCATCTTGGCTTGCGCCGGCCTTCAATGCCCCATCAACGTGAAAAGCAATACACCAATGGCAATGCGCTGCTATGGATAATGCAACAGCCATAATCTCTTTTTGTTTGACGTCTAAGGCTCCGGGATTTTCAACAGCTTCCATGAACTTCCCAAAACCTTCCATCTGCTTTGGAAACTCTTTGCCCCAACGTCCAAGCGAAGCATTTGCCTCGTCAAGAAGATCTTTCATTTCACCCATTTTTCACCTCCTTAATACTTAGAAAATGAACCTTAGTTAATAAATTTTTTGAGCAGTAGAAGTAAAATTTAAGCCTCAAGTTCAATTTCCTTCTTGATATGTTCGCCATCAATTATAGCCTCTCTGACAATTTTCCCTTTTCTCTTTGACTCTTCCCTTATGAGTGCAAAATCATCTGAATTTTTCAATTCACCTGGAACTTCTATTTTGTCAATTATGTAAGTATGCTTTACCCCTGCAGTCTTGAAATCAGGCCTCTCGAAAATAAAACCTTTTCCAAGTTCCTCATTTGTTGTTGTCAATCTGCAAAAATCTGCTTTTACAGACTCATCTGAACTATTTTTTGGCTTTCCCGATTTTGGTGCTTTTGCTTTTATCTTAAGATTTGTTTCTCCAAATCCAAAACTCAGCCCGAAAAATGCCTTGGGAAATTCATCAAGAACTTTTATAATCTCTTCACCACTCATTTCTTTGTCAATCAAATATCTCTTAACTCCCTGAAACTGTTTCTTATCTGTGAAATCTATCTTTCCAGTTAAATCATGCGTAGAGACAATTGCACCCGAGACAGGGGCCTTCTCTTGTCCAAGTTTTCCTGCAACATCCCGAATCATTTCATTTGCAAATTCATAACTAGTTACAATTGTGTACTTCTTTCCGGACTTTCTTGCATTGATTATCGCACGATCCTTGAAAATGCCTTTGCTGAATTTCTGAAACTGTAGGTGCACACTTTTATCTGTTTTTTTCAAAAAAATCTTTTCTATGAAATTCATGTTAGTATTTGTGCAACTGCTCTTTTAAATCTTATGCAGAAATTTTGCCATCGTCTGAAAACCTTTATAAATTTGATAGTGCTTTCTAAAAGAAAGTGGAAGACAGTTATTTTAATCGGATAGTAGTTTTAGCAATACTTCTTGTACTTTCAGTTCTCTCTTTTTTTCTTTTGAGACCTGTGTTGTTGTCAATGGTATTTGGTTTTATTCTTGTTTTCATATTCTCTCCCCTCCATGACCTTCTAAGAAAAAAAGTAAAGTCCAAGAATTGGTCTGCAACAATAGTTACTCTTGGTTTAATAATTATTATTGTCGTGCCCATTATCTTCCTAATTCCTGTAATAATAAATGAAGCTACAAAATTATTCTTGTTTGCTCAAGACTTAAACTTTTCAGATTTGCTAAAGAATATTATTCCCTCTTTGCAGACTTCAAACAGCTTCTCATTACAGATTGATTCTGTGGTTCACTCTTCACTCTCAAAGGTAACTTCGGGACTAGTGAATTACATATCCAACCTTCTTCTTAACCTGCCAACAATTCTTCTTCAGATAACTGTGGTTTTGTTCACTTTCTTCTTTGTGCTCAGGGACAAAAGTGAATTTATGGATTATATCAAGAGCGTTATGCCTTTCACAAAAGAGGTTCAAGAGAGATTATTAAAGGCAACCAAAGATATCACAGCCTCCGTTCTTTATGGGCAAGTAGTTATTGGAATCATCCAGGGAGCTATTGCAGGAATAGGATTTTTCCTGTTTGGAGCCCCGGACCCATTGGTCTTCACAGTCTTCGCAATTGTGGCTGGTATATTGCCGATTGTTGGGCCTCCCTTAGTCTGGATCCCAATGGCAATCTACATGTTCCTTTCAGGGAGCACAATTGGGGGCATTGGCGTAACAATCTTTGGTATAGCATCCAGCACGGTGGACAATTTCCTAAGACCAATAATAATCTCAAGAAGAACAATGATGAACTCGCTCCTTGTTCTGATTGGAATGATTGGGGGCCTTTTCTTGTTTGGGATACTCGGATTTATCCTGGGTCCTTTGATAATTGCATACCTATTAATATTCTTGGAGATATACAGAAACAAGAAATTCACAGGACTTATCATGAGACAAGATTCTGTGAAATAATTGTAAAATTTTTAAACCCCAGAAGTCTTTAGATTAAAAATGAGGTTGCTTTTCGTTCATTCTTCTTTTGGAGAAAATGGTGTTACACGCTCCACACTAAATACAATAAGAGGTCTGAAAGAATTATCAAGAGACATCAAATTTGTGATGCTGGCAAATTCTTTTTCGTCTTCGCTTCCAGACTATATAGATAAAATCAAAATAGACAATTGGGACTCGCCAGAACTTCTTGGAGAACTTGAAAAGAATTCAGAGGATGCAGATTTTATAATTATAGAGAACCCCACTGTTGGGATTTTCCCGCTTGCCACAAAAGTCTTCAAAGAATTTGCCGAAAGAAACGAGAGCAAAAATATAATCTACAGGATGCATGACTTTGTAGACGACAGGCCCCACCTATTTGACGAATTCTCAAAAGTTTTTGAAAATCTTGATGTAATCTATCCAAGAACGAGCAATGTAACATTCTTGGTTCTGAATTCTTATGATAAGTCCCGTTTAGTTAAGAAAGGTATAAAAGATGCCATTGTAATGCCAAATTCCATAATCACAGAGGAGCTTGTTCCAGACATGAATAAAGCAGCAGAGTTAAGACAAGCCCTTGAAAAAGATAAGATAGTAAAGCCTAAAGAAAAAATAATTTTGTATCCCGTAAGAGTTCTGAAAAGAAAGAACATCGAAGAGGCCATGTTAATCACCAAAATACTAAGCTCTGAAAAAGATTACAGGCTTATTGTGACGCTGCCCCTCGAAGAGGATTATGAAAAAGAACTGCGGGAACTTGCAAGAGAATACAAAATAAAATGCTCAATAGGAGAAGTTGGAAAATACATAGGATTTGAAAAATCTTCTAAATTCACCATCTCTGAACTTTATGCAATCTCAGACCTTGTTGTTTCAACAAGCGTTCGTGAAGGTTTTGGTTTTGTATTTCTTGAGCCATGGATCTCTGGAACCCCTTTGATAGGAAGAAAAATCCCTGAGATTACACAGGATTTTGAAGCAAATGGGATAAACCTAAAACACATGTATGATAATTCTGTTTTTTTCAACAACGAAAGCTATGATTACAGGATGAATAAAATTAAGAGTATTCTTTCAGATGATAAAAAACTCTCTGAACTCTCAAGAAATTTACATTTGCAAGATAGCATAAAAACTGCCTTTAACTCAATAGATGCCAATAAAAAGCAAATAAAGGAAAATTATGATTACAAGAATGTGGCGGGCAGATTCATGGAACTTTTCAGTATGAGAATTCCCATTCCATTTAATCTCAACTAAATTTTTAAACTACTTATTCTAATGAAAGAAATGGCTGAAAATAACCATTCAGAGATTGTTGGGCGATTGAAGAAGAATCTTCAGAAAGGTTACAAAGAAGAATCCCTGAGATGGGCATTGATAAATCAAGGCTATTCAAGCATGATGGTTGACCGTGCAATCAGGCAGGCAAAATCGGAAATTGAAGCTGAAGAAAAGGAGGAAAAAGAAAAAGAAGAAATCCGAAAAGCACGTGACAGACCCAAAATAACTTATCAGGTATACGATGACAACGACAAGCCAATCAAATTTAAGAAGCCATTTTTTAAGAGGGTGTTTAAGAGAAAGTAAGCCATCCAAAACCTTTTTAACTCTTTACAATTCTAAACAGTTAAGCCGACATGCGGAGAATGGTATTCCACCTGGTTTGAGCCCAGGGCCTATATGGCATCCAGGTTCGATTCCTGGTGTCGGCGATTATATTTCTTTTACAATTGGATCATCATTATCCCTGAGGGCCACAAATGGAAGTCCTCTCTTTGCGAGATATTTAACAGCCTCGCTTGCTTTTTTAGATTCAGGATGTTCTGGACTTTCATAATGGGGGATTATTGAATAGTCAACAAAGTCTAATCCCCCCCAGATTATCCTCTTTTCACCTTCATAGGGAATTTCCGATGGGTCATCCATTAATTCTAATCCTCTTAGACTTGATGAAACAATGCAAGCTCCTGCACTATAACCTCCGTAAAGAACATCTCTTCCAGAAGCAGCAATTTTTCTGATTGCATCATCAAAACCACTTAGATTCATGGCTTTTCTTAGAACAAAAACATTCCCCCCTCTTACCCAAAAACCTCCAAAATTTTCCATTTCTCTTTCAAGGTCTTTCTTCTTACCAAAATAGTTCCTTAAATCAAGCTTTACAACTTCCAGGCCTAACCTTTTCAATCTCCCTATCTCCTCTGATTCCTTAAATTCTCTTTTCTCAGAGTCTCCAAAGAAATCAAGAGCATTTGAAATATAAGCCATATTATGGTTATCACTAGGCATCATTTCCGCAATTCTCTCTGGGTTTTTCCCCATTTTATATGATGATAGGTAAAGTTTCATAAAAAAGACCCCCTCCCTAACTATTAAAATCCTTCTATTTGGAAAATTCATTCAAAACCCTTATATCGGGACTCAAAAGAAAAACATGATCTTCCTTAAACCTCAGGCCCCGATAAACTTTCT
>CAZJIV010000002.1:0-12257 GCA_964546165.1 Candidatus Woesearchaeota archaeon | reverse complement strand
GGACTCAAAAGAAAAACATGATCTTCCTTAAACCTCAGGCCCCGATAAACTTTCTGAAGAAGCTCACGTTTTGATTTGTCTCGGTAAAAATCCCAATACTGGTTTGGATTTGTTAGCCTAAGAATCTTCCAGAAGGGGTCTTCAGGGCTGGGATTTGGATATTTTGTGAATATGATACTATTGCATTCTTCCCCAGGGAAATCAACGCCTCTTGCAGCACGAGTTGTAAATAAAACATCCTCATAACCTTTCTTGAATCTTTCAATCGCTTTTCCTGTTTTATCTTTTTTTTGAATTTCCTTAAGTTCATCCCTGCTTACCAAAGAATCCAATTCATATTTATCAATCTCAAATTCGTTTGGCAAATCTGAAAAAGCGCTTACATGCACAAGAGTTGGTTTTTTTGAAATCCTGACACATTCATTCAATGCTGCAAGGTAATCCCTCCTCGAATATCTGCCCTTCGTAAAATTTTCATATTTGCAGTCAAATTCTTTTCCCGTTTTCATAATATCTATGCTCCCGGGCTGTTCTGTCTCAGCCTCTATTGTTCTGAAATCTTCAATGCCAAAAATCTCTTTAAGGACTTTTTCAGAGTGCAAAGTTCCGGACATGAGGATAATGATTTTATTTTTTTTAACCATCTCCTGAAATCTTTTGGACAAATCAGTCGTGACCACAGTAACTGTAAGATTATTGTCCTTTTTGGAAAAGATAACATAGGTCTCGTCTAAAAAATCCTCAAACATTCTTGCAGTTTCCTTTACTTCAAACAAATAACTTTCTTCATCAATCTGTTCTGCAAAATCTTTTGTATCGAGAATTATCTTTAAGAGGTCATAAACGCCTGTCTTTTTTATATGCATCACCTTTCCTGAAAGAACAGACTCATTAACTTCGCGGTTTATCTTCATATGGTTTATTACATTTCCCATGTCTTCTACAACCTCTTCGAAGTCCTGTGTCGTTCCCAAAAATTGTATCAGTGAATTCTGCATCCTATCAAGATTGATATGCCTTTGATTTGTAAAGCTGTCAAGGAACTCATCACATTCATCAATAATCTCTGCTTCTGTAAGCGGTTTTCTCTTGAGAGCAGATTCCAGTTTATATTTTAAAGAGTTGAAAACAATGACGTCAGAATCAATATACGAATTAAACTGTTCGTAAAATTTGCATCCTGGTTTTCTTTGATATAAGATAAACTTAGTATTATCAAGACCCATGTAAGATCTCTTATTCTGGTAATCAAGATTTTTTGGTTCATAGACTTCTGGGAGCACAGGGCTCCAGTAAGGACAGACGCTAGCAAGAGGCAGACGCTTTATATCATTAACATTAAGAATGTTGTTTGGATTGACATGCTTGTTCTTTTTCAAATATTCTTTCATTTTCCTGAAATTCTTTTCTTTTATTTCTATCTTGCACGGAATCTCAGGATTGTCTGCTGATTTGTCTTTGCTCCTCTGCTCTTTGATTTGATCCCTTGTAAATTCAAAGATGTCATTAAGCTTTGAATTTACTTCGCGTTTGATTTGCGGAATTGCTGTCTCATTAACTTTCAAGAATTCACATTCATGATTGTTTCTGCCTGTTATCACACTGATTTTAAGCTTTTCATCGTTGCCCTTGAGAAGATACTTCTCGTTTTCGTAATCCCTTTTGTACTGGCTTTGCAAATTCTTTCCTGGAACAACAACAGAAGTTTTTCCCAGATTTCTTGCAATGTTAAGCGCTATTGCACTCTTCCCAGTTCCACACATTCCTTTAATGAAGATAACTTTTGTCCCTTGTTTTATTAAATCCAGAGCTTCCCTTACAACATCTTCCTGTGTTTTGCCGTTAGAAAATCTTAATGGCTGCAAAAATTCTGAATTTTTGTAAAGACTCCATACCATGGAATGTTAGAAATTAGTAATTAGTTATAAGTTTTGAGGTTGTGAAAAGCCTGTAGAGGGATTTGAACCCCCGACTTCTTGCTTACGAAGCAAGCGCTCTGCCAACTGAGCTATACAGGCATGGATGTATAGCGAATTAATCTTTTTTAAGATTAGGGGTTACTGTAAGGGGATGTGCCCCTCACGAGCTATACAGGCTTATTTTCTAGAAATAAAGTTTCTTTTTAACTTTTTACAATCCAGAATGTTCCTAGAATAAGTCCGATAAATAAGAGGGGCTTCCAATAATTAGAGCCCGCGGGCGTGAATAATATTGTAACAAAAGACAATACTGACAATGACTTGGCGATGGCAATTTTGTCCATTTTAGTGTTCTAACTAAATATAAAGAGGTCTGCCGTAGTAAATTTAATATTTAACCGAATAATGCGGACAGACCTTCAGCTGCGCTTTCATGCTTTTCTTCATGTTTAGGCTCTTCTTTCTTTTGCTCTGCAGGGCTTCCAGCATTTGAAGCTGCAGGAGCACTGGCAACAAGGCTTGCGCTTTCAAGTTCTTTGTCAATATCTAAGCCCTTAAGGCTTGCAACAAGAGATTTGACTTTCGAGTCGTCAACACTTTCTCCAGCTGCTGAGACAACTTTGTTTATGTTGTCCTCATTGACTTCCTTACCAAGCTTGTGCAGTAAAAGAGCTGCATATACATACTCCATTATTGTGCTTCTCCAATTTTAGTTGTTTGAGTTTTCATTTTATCCGAATAAGCTTGCCAGCCCTTCAGCCGAGCTTTCAGCTTCCTCCTTTTCTTCTTTGGGAGCTTCAGGTTGGGGGGCTTCCTGGGCAGGTGCAACTTCTGGTTCAGGCTCTCCCGTAACAATCCTGTTAATTCTCCTCGCACCGGCTTCTGCCTTTGAAATAAGGAATCTTATTGTGTCTTCACTGGTATATCCTATTCCTACTGCAAATCCAAGAGCCTTGTTGAATCTTTCTTTAAGGTCTGCAAGTGCTTCTTCCTTATCAATCTTTATTTCAAGGTAAAGTTTGTTGTCCTTTGTGTCAAAAGCTGAAAGGGGAATGAACCCTACCTTAAAAGGCTTGATGTCAAGTTTGCTCATTATATCTGCAGCTCCCCTTGAAATCTTCTCTCCTTCCTTTGCAATTACTTTTTCCTGTTTAATGCTAATCTTTCCCTTATCTATCTGGATTTGAATTCCAAGATTTCCCAGTTCAGTAATTGCAGGTCCCGGAACAAGGTCTGTTGGCCCTGCTGGAACGGCAATGTCTTCTGGAGCAATTTGTCCTGGTTTTGCTCTTGCTGCAATCTTGTTATCAAGAAGATCTGATGCAAGTTCAAATGGTTCTAAATCAGAGAAAATAACCGCAACACTGTCTTGAACTTCATCTTTAAGATTTTTCATAGAATCTTCTTTTGAAGAATCAAGAACCCTGTTAATTAGGTTTTTCTTTGGAACTTTTATAACCGCTTTTTCTCTGAATTTCTTTGAAATTTCCTGAAACTGTGATGCAGGGATGTTCTTTATAGATGCAATTAATATTGTTCTTTTTTCATTCATCAGACCTGTGAGTTCCTTCACAGATTGAATCTTTTTCTTTGAAACATGTGTTATTTTGGATTTCATCTTATCTGTATCTTCTGGGGTTTAGTCATTGTGAATTTTATTTCAACGTTCTTTATGTTGTCAACTCCTCTTGGCAGCGCTTTAAGCAAAGAATTGTAAACACTGAGAATATTTTCTATAAGGTCTTTGTCGTTCATTTTCTGTTTTCCGATTCCGAGTTTTATGCTTGCTTCTTTTGACCTTATCCTTGTGCTGTTATTTATTTTCTCTTTAAGTTCAGAGATTATCTTGTCTCCTGCTTCTGGGATTATTCCAAGCTGTGGTGAAGGCATCTTTCCTGAAGGTCCCAAAACTCTCCCGAAAGTTGTAGCAACCTTTGGCATAAGGCTTGCTTGGGCAATAAAAAAATCATATTTCTTCTCAAGTCCTCTAAGTAATTTTTTATCAGAGTATTTTTTGAATTCTGTATCTGTTACAGTGTCCACGTTCTTATTTTCACTTGTAAGAAATGCGCAAACTTTCTTTTCCTTGACTTTGTGAGGCAACTGAACAAAAACATTGATTGAATCTTTCTTAACGTCAAATTTTTGCAGATTTACAACTAAATCAACTGTTTGCTCAAATTTTCTTTCTTTATTTTTCCTTAATTCTTCCAGAGCTTTCTTAAGCTCTTGTTCAATTTCTACCATCTTGCAATTCGCCTCCCAAATTATGCGCAATGAACATAGATGTTATTTCACCACGATATGGTTCAATCGGCTAAAAATTCGATATAATTAGGGTTTATAAAACCTTCTTTAACTATCTTCTGCTTTCATTATAATAATTCTTATAAACCAGTCCCTTCTCTCAAAATTATGGAACTTGTAGCATTATTATCTTCAGACAACGGAAGCTGGGGTCAAGTTGCAGGCTTAATCAAACACGGAGAATGGGATAAAGTCTTGATTCTCGGAGATGATGCTGCAAAGCAATTTACTTCTGAAAAAGAATTCGAATTCATAAAAATTAACCTTGGAAAAAAACTAAAAGATTTGAGGGATGAATTCATGAATAAGCTTAAAGGAAAAATTGACGGAACAGAGGTTGCATTGTCCATTGCGTCAGGAGACGGAAAAGAGCACATGGCCCTAATTTCTGCATTGATAAACACACCTGTTGGAATAAGATTTGCAGCTCTCACAAAAGAAGGCGTTATTGATCTCTGATTCTATCTTATGTAATAAACCCAGAAGAACATTACAACAAGCAATGCTGCAAGGAACAAGTAAGTCATGAATTTGTATGCTGCCTTTGCAAATTTCTCATTCTTGGTAATTCCCCAAACTGTAAGGTAAAAGAACCTCCCGCCATCAAAAATCCCCATAGGAAGCATATTCAAAAGAGCAACGCTGAAACTTATTATTACCAACCACCATAAAAGATTGTAAATGAAAATTCCAAGTTCTCCCAGAGAAGATGCATAATAAACATCATTCCTTGTGAAAGAGGAAAATGTGTTTGAAAACTGATAAAGCCATCCTTCATTTGTAGCAGAATTCAAGAAGCCAATTCCAAGCCATGCAGTGCTTTCATTTTGAGGGCTTGCTCCAAGAGTTATCGTTCTGTTGTATGGTTTGCTGTCATTTCCCATTACAGTCAATGTTATTGTGTCCCCCGGATTAAATTTGTGGATTTCATCACCCAGTTGTTCAATGCTGGTAATCTTCTTCCCATTAACATCCATTATAATGCTTTCAAGATTTGCCTTAATCGCGGGCGCATCGTAATACATGACCAATTGATTTGGAGTGCTGTTTTGTTTTTCTAAGGAATCTTTTGTAATAAGATAATTCCCCTTTGATGTTTGTACTCTATTCAATCCACTTTCGTTTATCTTGTTTAATATGTTTTGATAAGAGGCATTTGAAATTGAAATTCCATTTACAGAAGTTATCGATGAAGTGCTTACTGCATTGTAAGGATATGTGTTAAATGAAACTCCTGCGGGGGAGAATGCAATTGCAAAGAATCCTACGAGCACGCCAAAAAACACAACAGCAGTTATAATATTTGCAAAAGTGCCTGCAGATAAGACTGCAAGCTGGTCAAACTTCTTTTTCTTTGCCATCTTTTTCTCATCTAATTCTACAAATGCTGCCAAGAAAATTGGAAGGAAGAATGGGAAGAATCCGAATCCAGTGCTTTTCACACCAACTTTGCTCCTCGCCGCGAAGATCCCATGCGCAAACTCATGAGTTATTGCAACAACTGCAATTATGATTATCCAATATGTGAAATAGAAAGGAGGCAAAAAGTTCAGACCAAATGCCTGAGGCAGATAAGGTATGAGTGGCATTATGGGAGGAATCTTTAAGGTTGTGACAACATGATTAAAATTTGTAGAATAAAGCCAGACAATTCTCCCAACAAACCAGAGCATTGCCGCCATGAGCGCATAACCCATTGTTACAGAAACATAACTCAAAACTTTGAGGGTTTTCTGGTATTTCTCGCCGACCCTGTGGATTAACTTAATTCCCCAGCTTGTCCTGTAAAGCAAAAGAATCCCATCTTTTTTGACATCCTTTCTCTTCCTGTAAAGAAATATTCCAAGTAAGACAACAAACACTCCGAGTAATGTCAGATCATATGCTAAAAAACTCATTATGACTATTTCCTCTTAAGAGGTCTCAACGCTCTTTTTTTACATTTCCTGCACTTGACTTCGCCCTTAAGGACTTTTTGAGGGTCTGCTCTAATCTTTGTATTGCAGTTTCTGCAGACAAAAACATTCTTGAATTCTCTGTTCATTGCTTCAGCAATCTTTGCCATCTTTATACTTTCCTCTTGATTATTTTTTCGCCCTCAATGTCCCAGTATTCAACATTGGAATTAACTTCCAGTTCAGACTTGACATCGTCCGGACAACTAATTTCAAGCGTCTCGAAACTTTCCAGATCCATTACGCTTGCGGTTGTATCGCCGAGAGAGAGGACTTGTGCTCTTTTCTTTTCAATCATTGGCACTTCAAATCTATCTGTGCCTGGCACAACAAAAACTTTTTTCTGATTGTTTATAACTCCTACAGCTTCAATTCTACACTTTGCGTGACCGTGTTTTCCTGTCTTGCTCACGTCGAATTTTTTTATCATGTAAGGCTCGCCCTCAATCAGAATATTAGTGCCAATTCTCGCCTCTGTGGCACTGATTATTTTTGCAACCATAAGTCATTCAGAAAATTTACATTTATAAACGTTTTTGAAATCATTTTGAAAGATTTAACACTCTTTTAAGAACATTTTTTGTCAACTCAATAAATTTTATTTTTTTCCTGTCTTTTTCAAAATCAACTTTCTTCTCAAAAATTTTTTCTTCTTCAAACCCAAGTTCCCCATAGACAAACTCTTTTGCATTTTGTTTTGTCAGAATTCCTTCAACTAAAACTCTTTTTGGAAATTTGCCCTCTTTTTGAGCTTTTTTTATTATCTCCAGGTATTCCCTGAAATGCAATGGGAACGTAACAATTCCAATTCTTTCTTTTCCTTTCAGCTTTTTTCCGAGAAGCAGAATATCTTCTTCACTGTCTTTCCCGTTCATGATGAGAACCCTTTTGATTTTCCTTTTTTCCTTTTCTTCTGCTGCTCTTTGGTTTCTTTGTTTCTTTATTTTACCTGAACTTCTTGGGATTAGCAGATAATCAAGATTTTGTTTTTTACCCATCAAATCTCCCCGATAATCTAATTAACCAAAACCTTAAAAATGCTCTTGTCACTCCTTTCTCAATGAGTTTAGAGAAAAAAGACTTTGTTGAAATAGAATTTACAGGAAGAGTTCAGGATGGAGAGATTTTTGATTCAAACATCGCTGAGGACCTGAAAAAAGTGAATTCAGAACAAAAGGCAGAGCCCTTTGCACTTTGCCTTGGCGAAGGAATGTTCATGCCCGCAGTGGAAGAATTCCTAATAGGAAAATCAGAAGAGCCTGCAACTTATGACATAGACCTGACTCCTGAAAAAGCATTCGGTAAAAGGAATCCCTCTTTGATTCAGAGAATTCCATTAAATGTTTTCAGACAACAAAACGTTAATCCCCTGCCCGGAACAATATTTGATTTTGATGGGAGAATAGGAAAAATTCTTGCATCTTCTGGAGGAAGAGTTATAGTGGATTTTAATAATCCTGTTGCAGGAAAGGACGTCACCTACACTGTAAGGGTTCTGAAAAAAATTACAGATATAAATGAGAAGGTAAAAGCACTGATAAGATTCCTTTTTCATGCAGACTTGAAATTTGAGATAAAAGACAAAAAACTGGTAATTGAATCTCCGAAACAATTAGTGGAATTCATAAAAATATTCAAAGATAAATTCAAGGAAATACTTGACTTGGATATTGAAATAAAAGAGATTGAAGAGAAAAAATCTGAAGAAGAGATTAAATCGCAGTAACTACAAGCGAAATTATAAATCCTGCAATGCCAAGAATCAGGATGCTTATTGCTGATATCTTTGCAGTTGCCTTAAATTCTTCCTTTGTTGGCTTTCTCAAAACCTGCCAGACTCTCTTGCATTTTATGTAAAATGATTTCGTTTTTTGCGGAAAATCTTTCATTGCCATGATTATCTTAGAAATGACGGGTTTTTAAAAATTTGCAATGAATTAATTGAATTACATAAATCCTTAAATATAATCTCAATTTGGTCTGTTAATGAACGGAGAGGATATCAAAATTGGATAGGTATTTGATTCAGATAGATGGACCCGCAAATTTTGGAGAGTCTCATCTTTATGATACTAATAAATATGGCTCAGGTTCTGTAAGAGTTTACAAGGTTATGGAAGGTAGAACACCTTCTCTATCAGAAGTGGGACACATTATTGAGGTTGGAAGTTTTACATTAAAAGAAAATTCCAATAAGACCAAAGAGGAATTTATGAAAGAAATAAGAGATGGTGTTGCAAGTCTTGTTTCTTAAAACTGATTCTAATCAACAAATTCAATTCCCAGCTCCTCTTCTATTTCCCTATGCCTTGTAACCTCTTCAGGCTCTCCATGTCCCAAAATTTGATTGCTTTTAACTCCTGTAATTATAAGAAGTACACGAATTGCCTTGTCCATATCTTCGGAGATTTGCGCACCCCAAATTAATTTCGCACTAGGGCTTAACTTTTCTCCAACTGTTTCTATAATCATCTTGCATTCATCAAGACTCATGTTTGGCCCTCCAACAATGTTCACTAAAGCTCCGGTTGCATTTGAAATATCAACATCAAGCAGAGGATTCTTTATTGCTTTTTCGACAGCTTCCTCTGCACGCTTCCCAACATCAGATTCACCCATCCCTATCAATGAAACCCCTCCGTCAACCATCACTGTTTTTATGTCTGCAAAGTCCAGGTTAACAAGCCCTGTTGTAGTCACAAGTTCCGTAACTCCCTTCACAGCATTTGTAAGAATTTCATCGGCTATTTTGAATGCAGTGTGCAACGGAAGTTCCGGAGCAAGTTCAAGCAGTTTATCATTGGGTATTATAATAAGTGTGTCTGTAACAGCTTCCATCTTTTCCAAGCCAAGCATCGCGTTTTCAATTCTTTTTCTACCTTCAATCGTGAATGGCAATGTTACAACGCCAATTGTAAGAGCTCCTTGCTTTTTTGCAAGTCCTGCAACCACAGGAGCAGCGCCTGTTCCTGTTCCTCCTCCTAGACCGCAGGTTATGAATATCATATCACTGTTGGCAATTTTCTTTTTGATTTCAGATTCAGATTCTTTTGCAGATTCTTCGCCTATTCTTGGGTTGCTTCCTGCTCCAAGTCCGCTCGTTAATTCCTTGCCTATGAGTATTTTTTGGTCTGCATTTGTGTAAAGAAGGTCCTGAGCGTCAGTATTTATGGCGATAAGTTCGCCGCCCCTTATTCCTATTTCTTTCATTCTGTTAAGAGAATTATTGCCGCCACCCCCAATTCCAATTACCTTTATCTTCGCGGTTTGCTTTTTTATCAACTCTTCTAATTCTCGGTCAATATCTCTTACATTCGATGAACTATTGTAGATATCTTCCATGAAGAGGAAAGTTAATTCCTGTTTATAAGAATTATTGTTCTATCCAAAGGTGATTTTACAAAAATCATTAGGATACGTTTTAGGTAATAGTACTACTACATAGTTATAACAAATAGTAAGATTTATAAAGCAAAATTATCTTGATTTTTCATGAAAGACATAACAAAAATTATAGGCGCAACTGTTGCTACAGTTGTTGGTGGAACTGCTCTTATGGGCTATCTTGTACTGAACAGTCCAAAATTGACTTCAGACAGAATGGTTCATGGAAACAGGGTCATGACAAGCGTTAGTGGTGGGGTTTTGAAACCCAGAGAGAACGAAATGTTTGTAAAAGACCCGCAAGGAAACATCACTGAATTTGTTGAAAAAGACGGTGCTGTTTATGTGGTTCAAAAAGACGGTTCTTACTTACAAGCAACTGGAAGAGATTTAAGCAACTATCAGGCTTATAGTAAATAAAAGGATAACTGAAAATGAGGACAAATCTTGAAGTCATAGTTATACCATCAGGAAGTTTTCGCGATGATACTGAGAGGTTTCACAGAGCAAGAGAATACGGAAGGCAACTTGAAAATTCAGGTAAAGAAGTAAAATATATTGTTTCTGGAATAGGCCCTGAATTGAATGAAAGGCTTAAACAGGAAAACAAACCTTACAATGAATATTTCTCAAAATTTCAGGGAACAAATGATTTGGATGTGCATCCGGAACTTTGGAACGAATCTTTGGATTATAGAGCTGAAGATACAGAAACAAAAGGTTCTCAACAGGTTTTTGGTGTTGATACAATTCCTGTTAACAGCAGGGATAACATGGCATATACTTTCCCAAGAGGAACAAGCGGCAATTATACAATTGTTTCCAGAAAACTCCATAATGCCAAATTCAGGCTTCTTGAAAAATACGCAAGAGAAGAAGGGTATTTCGGAAAAAGCCTTAATATTCAATACGTTGACACGGACCATAAATATTCCATAAAAGATATGTGGCACGATGTTGCCAGTTTGATACAAACATACTTCCTTGGAAGGAAAACGATGAAAAAAGTTATCAAAGAAGCAGATGCTTACATGTTTGGGTAAATTGTTTTCTAGTTCATAAAATTATAAAAAAGCCTTTTTCATCAATAAATTAAGATGAATGGTTTTAAGCGCGGGCTTATTACAGGACTTACGGCTATTCTTTTAACTGCAGGAATTTTTTCTTGTTCACGACCTGAAAACAAATCCACAGAAAGCAACAAACCTGGGCTTTACAAAAATGCTCATGTGCTGACAAAACAGGAGGCAGCGAATATGCCTGCCTTTGATTTTATCCAATCCAACGAAGTCCATCTTCTCAAACCAACTTCTTTTAAGGTGGGAGATGAATTCGCTTCCCCCCCAATACCTGGAATTATCCCAAAAGGCATTCCCCCCGAAGAGATTGTCAGAATATCTCCTGATAGAAAAACGCTTTATGTAAAAAGAATCCCTCTTGAGCAAATGCTTGATTCGGCTTCTGTGCATCGTTTAGATATCACACCACCAGATGGTTATCTCACAGAAACAACGTCAGAAGGGACAAAACAAATTCCCTATCTGCATGGCTCCTTTAATTACAAAAAGAATTTCAAAAATGTTGCTATTGCAAGAGACAAAAAAGGAAACCCCTTATTTCTTAGCGGATCTCTGTTCATAGATTCAGATGTGTTCCTAAATGCACATCTTGGCAGGAAAGTAACCTCAAAGCTTTTAGAAGTAGGGGCAAACTCCACATTTAAGACTGACATGGAATTATATGTTCCGAAACCTGTTGATGTGGACGGGTCTTACAACATAAGATTAACTTCACCCCCTTATTTTGTGGATGTAATGGGAATTCCAACAACTATGCAGGCATTTGCTAATCTGATAATTAAAGCAAATGGAGAATTCTCCGAGATGAACGAAGCCTTTTCTGATGCCAGCACACTGGATGGCAAGATATCTTATGAAAATGGAACATGGTCTGCGACAGGCGATTCTCATTCAAAACCAACTCTAAGCCCAAGCCCAATTCGTTTCAAAGTTGGCAAGGGAGAAATTACAGTAACAATAAATGTCGGATTTAATGTTGACTATGGTCCTGGGCCTTTGGTGGGCCTTACTGCGGGAGCTTATTTTCAAAAGGAAGATCCTCAAAAAAGTCAACCTTGGGAAATCTCTTGGGGTATGGACGGACACGCAGGAATAGACACAGGATGGTTGAGTGCATTCATAAAACCTTATCAAGAATCGCTCGTCAGCAAAACTTGGTCTATTGCAAAAGGGGAGGTGCCAAAACCAATGCTTGCACTAAAAGATTTCTTCTTACAGGGAGATGAATTGCAGGGAATAAGCTATGGAAAGCTAAATCCAAAGTTCGATTTTAGCGGAGTTCTTGAGTCGATAGCGACCAAAGACCAATTATTAAAGTATCCAATAATCTTGTCCAAAACACAATTGGCGCAGTTTAAGACTTATATTAACAATCAAGCCCCTTCATACTTTAGCTCATTGGAAGGACTTGGTTTGTCGTTATATAATATAAATAATAGTAATGGAAATTACCCAAAAGTCATACAACAAACATCTATGCAATTTGCTTCATCAAAACAAGAAACGGAATTCCTGAACGACCTTCCAAAAGCAGGCTCCACTCCTCCTGGTTCTCCGCCAGAATTCTTGTTCGCAAAAGGGAATCTACTATCATTGATGGTATATGATTCAAT
>CAZJIV010000001.1:26381-46059 GCA_964546165.1 Candidatus Woesearchaeota archaeon | reverse complement strand
GATTATTGTTTGAATCATAAACTGAATAAGTAACATTTGCAAAATTCAAATCTGAGAAACTGGTATTAACATAAATGTAGGTATCTGTAGTATTTGTATCATTGGGCGATGTTCCTGAAGCAAAAGAAAGCGAAGGATTTACAGTATCAACCGTCAGGGTGTTGTTGGAAGTATAATTTGTATTTCCTGAAGTATCATTAAGGCGATAACCCCATGTAAAAACACCGTTGTATGGAAAATTATAAACAATTCCATAAACTGCATCTGTTCCTGAAATTGGTCTTGAAGTCTGGTTTATCAGAGAACCCGTTGAGTTCCAAACCTGCAATGTTGCATATTGCAAAGCATAATTATCAAATGCTTCCAGCGTAAGGTTCTGATTCACAGAATTAACATAAGCCCCGTTTAAGGGAGTTAATAAATTTCCGGTAGGTGCATGGATGTCATCAAACCCGCACGAAACAGTGATGTAAGAATTTTTAGTATTTTGCAAAGAAGTCACATTAAACGTGGCAGAAAGTGCTCCGACCGTTGTATTCAAACAGGTAAAATAAACATTCTCATAATCGCCATCCGATAGATTCATGCTTGTAAAATTCGTTGAAATATCTGAACAATCCCCTGAAGTACAGGATACATGTGTATTATTGTTTGTTAAAAAAGAATAAACTTGAACAACTCCTGTAAGATTTCCGTTTTCAATAGGTTGGCTACCAAGGTCAAGAGTTGATTGATTCCACAAAACATAAGGGGGATTGTAAGGCAACTGAACAACCTCATATGCCTGAGCATTGTTTTGGCTTGTTGTTCCCCTCTGTTGATTCAATGTTGTAGAATCAACTACTTGTGCAGTTCCCATAGTGTTTGCAAACGTCGTCCCACCCCCAGAATCATTGAAAGAATTTACAACAAATGTCCTGTTCAAAACAACGCTTGAAATAGTTGTATTGACATTGTTGTTTGTATTCAAATTTGTCATCCCTTTCTGTGTGGTGGCCCCCGGAGTCGAAATTGCATACCACTGAATTCTCACATTCCCCCCATTAGCCAGACGAGAGACCTGGTAAGCTGTGTTGTTGTAGGGAAGTGCAATGATACTTGCATCATTCAAACCATTAGCTCCTGAATTATCTGCCTGTGTAAAATAAAACCAAGTGTCAGAAGTATTGACAGGATTGAACATTGCGTAAGAAAGAGTGCCCAGACTTGATATCTCTCCGCTTTGAACCGTAGAGCCGCCATTAAACTCAACAACATAATACGAAACATCCCCTGCACAGGACCCTGCACCATCTCTTTGGATATGAAGATTTGTAGAACTGCTCACATTGCCCGTCCAGAATATCTGATAATTGTTCGATACAGTAGAAGAACTACAACTTCCAAAATTCATGAAAACAGCAGTTCTGGATGTGTTGACAGAATTTATAGGGATATCAAAAGACGTGTCTGACGTCGCATACGTCTGTACTCC
This sequence comes from Candidatus Woesearchaeota archaeon, assembly GCA_964546165.1. GTDB lineage: Archaea > Nanobdellota > Nanobdellia > Pacearchaeales > GW2011-AR1 > JAKLIN01. Next base: position 44,585 of record CAZJIV010000001.1, on the reverse strand, counting down.
ACTCTGAACATAAATCGAACCACCTTCTATGACTTGCCAAACGATCTGCGCTCCAAAAGTTGTTGGATTGTATTGGTTAAGGGTAAATTGTGTTCCGTTGACAAAAGTTGCATAAATGCCCGATTTGTCTGGATCATCATAACTCGTAGTCGTTCTCCTGGTAACCAAAATAAAAGCTCTGCTTGTATTGACCTCTGTCGGCAAATTAACAGTAACAGTCTGAGCGTTCATTGTAACCTCACCACTCTGAGTAAACCAATTAAGTCTTGAAGCAAAATTATGTGCATAACTTACCGCGTTGCCAAAATCAAATTCTAATGTGTGGTTCCCTGAAGTCAGAACATGGCTTACTTCAAGAGATGTGGAATTGCAAGAATAATTTGGAATCAAAATTGTATCATTGTCAATCCATGTAAAATTAATGCTCTGACTTCCGCATTCGATAGATTTCAGCTCAATTGATTTTCCAAAATGAGTCCCGTTAACCGCTTTTATCGTAAGATTTGCAGTTCCAGAAGTAACAAAATCAACCTTCCAGTTTCCTCCGACAACCGGAAAACTCTTCGGGTTCAACACCCTTATTGAAATGTTTTGCGGTTGTGGACTAGCTTGGGATGACAAAAAAGGGAGAAAAAGAAAAAGAAACAATCCCGCAAATAATGCCATTCCCACAACGGCAATTCCAATTTTGTAAATCCCCTTTTTATCCATTTTTAAACAACCCATCCCAATCTTTTAAACAAATTTGTACCTCACTATATAATTTCAATTTCCCTTTTCCAAATCTAATGCGAATAGAGATACTCCTCTGTTTTCGATTTTGCAAGTAAAATAATCCCCGAAACTGCGACCATAACCCCTAATATTATCAAAAAAATTGTGACATTATCTGATAAGCCAAGGTTAACAAAATCCTGAGAAGCTATTATCAAATTAAAACCAATCATCAACATTCCTATCTCCTTAAGGAATCTGCCTCCAACAAGAATTAATATCCCTCCGAGAAGAACCGGAAGAACAGGCCCCCCAAGTGAAACAAGAAAATTACTTCCTATATTTGAGCAAAGAATTTTTGTCTCGGGAAATCCCATGGAATAAACAATTTCTCTCGAAGCGCAGTTGTAAAGGTAAGAAACAAGCAAATGCCCAAATTCATGAATCACCACAGTTCCTATAAAAACCAAATTGATAATTGCAAGAGTGAATACAAAATTTCTTATAAAGTGAAAAAAATAACTGTGCCTCTTCTTTCCTTTTTCCAAAATAAGAGGGAGAGGATTCTTTTTCAAATAGTTTATGAACAGCATCACAAATGTAAAAAAAAGAACACTGTAAAAAATGCTGAAAGTATAAATGTCACTTAATCCAAAAATTACAAAGATGTGCAACCCTAAAGAAACTCCTGCATAGATTATTCCAAAAATTCCCAAATTTCTGTAATCATCATCACGGAACAGGAGACTAACAGAAATCAGAGCCACAAAAAGGAAGTAAACAACTATTGAAAGAATCATAAAAGATGAATGAATAAAAAACAAGGATAGATAAACTGAAAAGTAAAAGAATAAAAAATAAAATAATTTATTGTTCTTCCCCGAGATATAATAAAAAATCATGAATATAAAGAAGCCCTGAACGAGAGTAAGAATTGAATAAATAAAAACAAAATCATTCTGGGAATAGATCAGTACTCCAAAGAACCAAAGCAGGGAAATTGTTGAGACCACGAGGGAGATAAGTCCCAAAAGAAGAATTTGCAATGCTGCATCTTTTGTTTTTCTTTCCTTATAATGCTTGATAAAATTCAGGGTAAAAACTACAAAAATCGCAAGCGAGACCATCGAACCGATTAAAAATTTTATGTCCATTTATGCTCCTTGTAATGTGCTTGCACCAAACACAACATTTCCTGTACAATTATACGCAACAGCATTAGGGAGATAAACCCTCCAATAAGTGAAATTCACAGCATTGTTAGAAACATCATCTGTTCTTTGAGAAAGGCCGAACGGATAAATAGAGTAAAAATCTGTAAGATTCTGATAATCTGATTGGAATTGGTTAAGTGTCAGGCTCCCGGGATTTGAACTTGTAAGATTGAATCTCTCATTCCCTATTGAGATATTTCCATGGTCGCATATCATTGCAATGCCGTCTCCTTCAGTTTGACCATAACCATAAAGGCTAAGGTTTATTTTCACATTCCCGTAATTTGTAACATTAACAGGAACCTCTTCAGAAATGTTTTGGGAATTAACAATTCCGAAATCCATTGGAGAATCTACGCCCACAGAGAGCAGAGTGTTTATTGTAGTGTAATTTGACGAATTTACCATTGCAGTAAAATTATCAGAGACATTCATAAGACAATTCCATGTTGCAGCATCAGCATAATACCAAATCTGAAAACCGCATATTACCTGTGTCACATTAGGGTTGCCTCCATAATTCGTATTCTGAAAACAGCTGGAATTGGTGTAATGATTATTGTTATCATCGATACTCCCGTAAGTTGAATTGGTGCTGTAGAAAACCGCACTTATATTTTGCAGAGGATTTCCGTCAGGCTCATTAACTATTGCCGTGCAGTTGACATCTCTTGTCGAAGCTGTCACAAGGTCTATTTGATGTGCAGGACTTGTCAAAGAATCATCAACCGTGATTAAAGTTATGTTTGGAGGAGAATTCAACTTTATGTTCGGCGCTATGTCAAATCCTGCCCCTGTAACAGTCAAAGAAACATTTGAAGAAAAATAATTATCTCCCGTGTCAATTACTTCTACATCCAAAACATCTCCAACACTGCATCCATTTGACAGAAGCTCACAATCCATGAGATAAGTGTTATTCTGTCCCGAATTTCCTAAAGTTCCTATAATGTCTGTAACATTGTCGCTCATGCCATAAACAGGATTCCAAAGAACAACAACATGCCCATTGGCAGAAGTCCCATCAACAGCATCGCTAACCTGCCCGACAATAAAATGGGCCGCAAAAACACCCTGCAAACTAAACAAAAAAACTGCGAAAAAAATCAGAGAATACTTTCTCATTTTAACCTGGTATATTCAGGGTTATGTTAGAAGAAGAAAATATTTCATAATCCTTACCGCTTTCAATAAGAAAATTCTTTCCAACACCCCCAAAAGTATTTACATATCCAACAGTTTCATTTCCCTCATGATAAGATACAGTTTCAATGGCAGGATTTAATTTAACAAAAGTTTCTACAGAAAAAGGATTGCTCACATTAAAAGAAATGGTATTCTTCCCTTCAACAAGATTTACTGTCCGCGAATCGGGTGCAGAAACTGCAAAAAGCGCAGAAGCCAAAATTATCACCATCAGAAAAGCTAAGACAATGTATTTACTTGCTGTCATTTTTAATTTCATTTTTCTTATCCCCAGAGGATTTAATTTCCGACAATTTATCATAAGCCAGTTTTATCTTTTTGTAGAGAATTTTCTTTTCTTTTTCATCCAATTCCTTATACTTGTCCTTAACTTCTGAGTACATTGACTTGGCTTTTTCTGCATCTTTATCTTTCACATAATCATTAATCTCTCTCGTCATCCCAAGAATTTCTATTCCCTTATCAGAAAGTTTTCTTTTTTTAAAAATAAAGAAATAAACCAACAATCCAGCCACAATCAAAACGCCAATTATTATTCCACCATAAATTGACAAACCACTGTTCACCCCTTTAAGAATATAACCGGTAAAAGAAATTCCCGAGGTCTGGTTTGCAAGCATTATGAAAGATAATTGTGCTCCCTGTAAGGTCTGCAGACTTTCATCCCCTTGGATATAATACAGAATTCTCTTTGTGTCAGTTCCAAAACTGACTATGGGATCACTCTGAATCGTTGTATAAGAACCAATGGGAAAATTAAGTGACGAAACATCAGAAGCAACATCCTTTGGAATATTCTCTATGAAATAAGCATTGGGCATTCTCGAAACTTCTCCGCCTATCGATCTTGAGACAACAGACAAATCTTGAGTTGTTCCGTCAAGATACACAACCTGAAGAACATAATACTTGCTGTCTATAGTCATCCCTGAATTTTTGATGTAATCCACTGCAGCCCTTGAACTCTTGGATATTTCAGACTGGCTTAAGGAGGAATTAAATTCAAGCAATGCTTTTATTACATCATTTTCGGTTGGAACATAAGAATCAGATGTATTGGAAAGTATAGTTATGTCTTCCGGAACTTGCCTCTTTGCAATGTCCAGTTTAACGCTAAGCGCATTAAGTTTGTCTGTAAGTTGTTGTTCAGTCAAATCCTGAAGCTCCAAAGCTTTTGCATCTCTCTCGATTCCGTTGATTTGATTTATGGTGCTGTCAAGCTGATTTTTGAATCCCATGTCAGCAAACAAACTCTGTTCCGACTGGCTCTTGCCAGGAAGCGAAGTCTTTATTTCATTTATGTTTGATATGACAGCGTCAGCACTCACCAAAAAGTTCTCAACATTTCCTACAAGCGAAGGAGACAATCCAGAAGTTGTATTCACACTAACATTATTCCTCAATGAAGTTGCATAAACTTCTTTTGACAAATCTGCAATATTTCCTGCCTCATCAACAGCAGCAACGCGATAATAGTATGTCTGACCCTTCTGCGCAGCATAATCTGTGTAAACCTGGGCAGTCCTGCCATAGACACTTGTATAATAATCCGTGTAATCCACACCGGGAGAAGTGCTTCTGTAAATATTGTACTTGACAACATCATTTGAATTTGCAATATGCCAGTTAAGCCCAACAGAACCTGTAAGACCTGTTGCAGTTATATCTGCAATCAACACAGGCTTCACAGTATCAATAGGGAAAACACCACCGTTTTTAATGTCAGACCCCGGATTTCCCTCCAAATCAATTCCCTTGAACTTGAAATAAACAGCGCCACTCTGAATATCATTTGGTATAATTATATAGGTGTACCAATCTGTTCCGGAACCAAACAGAGGCAAATTATTCCAATTTGAATCCTTCCCATCAAAAGAGTATTGCAGAGTTGGAGTCCCTTGAACTAATTTCGAAGTCTGTAAGTCTAGTTCCAATCTCCCTGCAGGCAATGTAGAAGTTGACACATCGGGGAACGAAATACTTGTGACACTCACAGGAAGATCAACCCTAACAGGAACAGAAAGAGTTGGAGGCTCAGAACCATTTAGCACAGAGGAATTACACTTCACATAGTAAGTGTTTATCTGCCCATCTGACAAATCATTGAATATGGCCTTATAATTACCATCTCCTAGAGAAATAAAATTATTAGGAAGATTCGTATAATTTGCAGGGTTAAGTCCATATCTACATATAGCATCAGACTGACCTGTATTAACAGTCAACTCAAAAGAGGAAGAAGTAATTTTTACAATTGGTTTAGAACTATCATTATTGAAATTATAAGACAGAGTCATGGCTGAAGACATCATCACACTCATAACTGCGAAAATCAAAATTCCTGCAATCAGATAATTGATCTTTTTCATTTTCTTAACCTCCTCAATCTTCTCTTGTAAGCTCTCTTTTCCCTAACTATCTTAACAAACAAGAATGCAATTGCAAATACCAGAATAGCATAAACTACCGGAAGTATAAAAGAAAAAACAGAACTTCCTGCAACTTCAACTTTCGTGCTTAATTCATAACTCTGCTTTCCGGAATAATATATCCTTCCTGTAATTATGTATTCTCCTGGACTCTTTGGTGTGAAATAAAAGTTGAAAGTATTAAGCTGATTTATTGGCACAGTTGCCACGGGGCTGTCAAGCAGCTGAACAATTCTGCCTGACTTTGTTATCTGCCCCTTGAACTCTGCACTAACCTCTTTTTCTCCAGTATTTTTGAAATTAGCTATTATCGGAACAGTATCCCCTACATTTGCATTTGGTGAGGACAACAGATTAAGGAAAATTCCATCCGCCTTGAGAGCACCCGGCTGAAGGACATCAAAGGTCAAAAGGTTTGAAGCTAGACAATCATCCACAGAAACATCTGCCCAATATTGTGAAATAGGAAAATCAGCAGTGTTCATTCTTATTGAAATCTGTTTCTTCAATGTCGGCAAAATGTTCCCTCCTTGTGTATTTATCTCCTTTACAACTTTTGTCTGATTCTCATCCCAGACCTTAATCGAAATTTTCGGATTGATTATAACATTTCCTTGATTTGTAACATTGACATTAAACACGGCATCGTCTCCCTGTTCCACAGACTGAACACTAAAACTTCCTGCACTGCATTGCAAAACCTGCGTGTCAACAACTTCAACCTTTATGTAAACGTCAAGTGTGGAATGAATAATTCCAACTGCTTGTCCTGGCACAGTTCCATTGGTGGCGAGAGTTTCAATTCTTACAAAACCAGTATAATTTCCATTAGGCATATTATCCGGGGGGGTCACAGATATTCCAAGCACATACGGGTTATTTACTGAGGATGAAAAATTGCTCGTGAAATTCAGCCAGCTTGCTACGTCTCCGGTTGCATTTGCAGCTATCCTAACTGGATATGGAGAATCAACAGACACTACAACACTCCCGTGAGCATAACCTCCCCTAAGAACATTTTTGAAACTCAATGTAGCAGGACTAACTCCCACATTAACTGCAGCAGCCATTCCAGAAAACAGCAGAATTGCAGTCAACAGAAACAGCCCTATCAAAACATTTCTATTAATCATTTTGATTTTTCCTCATTTTTATTTGAATAAAGGAGCACAACTTCCTTGGAACTTTTGATATTCTCTTTAGCAACAAAACTGCAATTAATCTTCTTGTCAAAATCAGATACATAAGAATCAATTTTAGATTTTAATGTCTTTGAATCAGAGACAACAATAATTCTTGGAGAAGAAACATCAAGGAAAATAGAATCAATTTCTTTTTTGTTTTCATCAAGTTTCCAGTAAAGCTTTTCAAAATAATAGTGAAGAGAAGAATCCTTAACAAGCCAAAGTTTCAGTATTGTCCTGTGATAATCATTCACCTGAATAACTTTCTTCTCAGAAATCCCTTCAGAAAGCGTCGCAAGATAAATAATTTCCTTGGATAACTCAAATAAAAATCTCGGCTTGCCTTTTTCAGAAGACCCTGTTTTTGTTTTTGTTATAAGCCCCGCAGCATCAAGAAGTTTCAATTGCTGGCTCACATAAGCAACTGTCGTTTCAAGTTTCACAGCAAGTTCAGTAGGTGAACTTGGGCTCTTGGCTAATATCTGCAGAATTTCCCATCTAGGAGAAACCAAAAAAGAGTCAAAATTCATGCTTTTACGAGAAAAAATATATATTTAAACTTTTTGTTTATTATATAAAATAATATATTAAACTAAATAAAGTAATTAATATAATTAACTATTTAATAAATAACTTAAATAACACTTACTGCAGCTCTACGTAGAAATAATAGGGAGTCACGGAGGTGTCTGCCTTATGCCCATCTTCCAGAACAAGCATTTCGAAATCATGTGTCTTCCCATCAAATCCAAGAACATCCTGATTCAGTAAAGAAGTAAAAATAACATTTTGGGTATCAGGGTCATAAAGCAGTACTTCTTCAAATTTATTTGGTTCACCCGTACCTGCATTAGTGTAAAGTCTTGTACTTACACACTGCCCGCTGCTGAACTGCAGATTGCTGGTGTAAAACGTGGCATGATTGCCTGCTCCTGTGAGGTTGAATGTATTATTGACACTGTCAACTGCATCAAAAGGAATGTTAAATTGGGTCTCAAGCTGTGTAAGATTCATCCCGTATTGGCTTGTCCCGCCTCTGTTTGCATCATCATTTGCATAGGTTCCCGTAGCGGTATAATTAAAACATTGAACATTTGTCCAGTCAATACTGTCGCTGGTTGAAGCATAAACTTCCCCTTTTGGACTTGTATCAGACCAATTATATAAAGCATCACCTGCAGAATTCCCAAGAGTTATTGTCCCCGTAACATTTCCGTAATAACCCTGCCAGGACTGTGTTGTGGTATAACCATAAAGATTCAATTCTGTTACATTTCCTGCAACCGCTGCAGCGCTCCCTGCCGGAACCGTTGGTGTTGTGCTGTTGCTAATTTCTGTAACATTCGCACCCGACGGCATGATTGCCTGAATGAATCCCAAACTAAGAAAAACTGCAAAAAGTAAGAGAATGATAAAATAGTTACTCTTCATCTTTCAAATCAATCTCCCAGTAAATGCTCCTCGGAGAATTCACTTTAATTGTTCTGCCTGCAACTTTTTTCTTGAAAGTCCTTATTCCAAGAACCTTGCCTTGCCTGATTATTCCTTTATCTTTAAGATTCTCAAGTCTTGGCGCGATTGCAGAAGCAGATAATCCAACCAGATTTCCAATCTTGCTGCCGACAAGAGGCCCGTCATAATAGAGCAATCTCAGAATCTCCCTGTCAATTCCATCAAGATCTTTTTTCTTTCTCTTCTGCATTTTTGATTACCTCAAAATTTATTTTTTGTTTATCATCAACAACAAACCTTACCTTGTCCCCTTTGTCCAAAGAGAACATTTCCCGAATCTCTTTTGGAACTCTTAGAAGAAGATTTTTGCCATCGCTGCTCAGCGTCGCAACTTTCTCAACCTTGGGCTTCACGCTTATAAGTTCTTCAAGTTCTTTTCGGGTTATGGCCATTAACTATTTAATGAAAAAGTACTTTTTAAAGCTTACTTTTATTTCATATAATAATAAATAAAGAGTACCTTTTACTTAAATAGAAAGAAAACAAATAGGGGATAATATTATATTAAAAAGTACATTTTATTTAAATAATACCTTAAATAGCTAGATATAGTGAACAGTAAGATTCTTGCCGTTAATTTCTATGTCGTCAGAATATCCTGTGACCCCTGATATTTCCGCCATGCTCTTTGAAATTAATATTCTCCCGTTTGAAAAGTCCAGCATCTTTCTTGTTTCAGAAGCAAAGCTTTGCAAAAAGCTGGCCTTGCCTTCAAAAGATTCTGAATTAAGCGCGATGCTGAAATCTTTCCCTCTTGAATCTGCAGCAGACTTCATCTCCTTCGCAAATTTGACAAGTCTTGAAGCCATTTTTATTGAAGGCGAATAAAATAGAATGAAATGCAGATTTTGATTAACATCGTGAAGTTTCCATCCATATTTCTTAATAATGCCCTGAGCATCTAGGAATGATTGGTCAAAACGCATGAACGCCACATAAGCCCTCTTACCGAGATATTGGTAATCCTTGTGTATTTTTTTCCTCTTGAACAAATGAAGAGGCTCAAAGAATTTTTTCTTCCATAAAAAGAAAAAAATCCCACTCAAAGCAAGAACTATCAAAAAAGCAATAAGAAGCGCAGTTGGGTGTATTCCTCCTGATAATCCGATCACACCACCTGTAATGCTGAAACTTCCAAGAGAATTTCCATTCATGGAGACATTATAATTCCCCCTAAAATCAAGAGGAGTGACATTTGATTCGCCAACCCCAAGGTTTACATTAATTGGAATTGTCTCAGCAACCCCTGAGGAATTTGTGAAAGTATAATTTACAATTCCTTCATATCTAACATTTCCGATGTTTGTGATTTTGATTGAATTGGAACTAATCTGGCTTGAAACCTGTGGGTTTTCACCGACGTAAACTTTTGTCGATGTGAAAAATTGCCCATAATAAAAATTAAACTTCCAAAATCCTTTTGTTGCATTGGTTTGAAAATAATATGTATAGGTTCCGGGGCTGTTAATGCTCTGTTCTTCTGTTATATTGTTGGAGGGGTCGATAACTCTTAACAAAATGCTCTTGTTGGCAACAGGATTTGCGGCCTGATCCCTCAAACTGAAAGGAAATGTTAGATTATAAGGAGGAGTGATAGAAAAATTGCCTGGTGCAAAAATACTTGACGGAGTTGGTTTTATATTAATCTGAAAGACCCTTTGTCCGGAATTTATTATCTTGCCACCGGCATCTTTCTCAAAAGCCAATAGGGAAAAATTGTAAATGCCTGGTAAGAGTGTATCATTCAGTTTGAAAGAATAAAAGAAATTTCCGTTTTTTGCTTCCACTGTCTTGTTGACAATTCTTGGAGAAGAAATAAAAACAGAACCGTCCAGCATCTCTCCGTTGCTCTTTATTGCGGTGCCGTTAATTGCAAGAGTATCTCCTGGAAGAAATGTAATGTCATTAAGACTATATGTCAAAGAAATTGCACTTGAAATTGTAAAATGCTGGCTTGATTGGCTGTCTCCGTCAAAGGATGTCCTAAAATAGCAATCCCCTGTTATCGAAGCAGGAAAACTGAAATTAAAGCTCTTCTGTTGATTGGCCTGAAGAGTAAGATAATTCTTGCTCACAACAACACTGTTAGAACCGCACACAATACTTGATTCAAGATAATCTGAAACAGGCACTTGCTCTTTTACAGAAAGACTTGCATTAATAACATCGCCCGCACTGTAAAGGCTGTGAAAAGTATCCTGAAAAAAAATGTCTGCACTAGCAAAAGGAACTAATACAAACACAATCAAGACCAAAAACACACCCCAATTCTTCATTCAATAAAAAATCAAGAGGGGTTTAAAATCTTTTATATTAAGAAGGATTATTTCAGACCATCCAAGAGGGTTCTCAACTGCTCGATATCTTTCGACATTGAAGACTTCTTTTCCAAATCTTTTAATGCATCAACATATCTCTGAACCTTATTGACAATCTTGTCTATGTCTGCTTTCTCTGCAAGTTCACCCATTCGGTCTTTGACAAAACCAACATCTTTTGTATTTTGCTCAACAGCAACCTTGACCTCTTTCAAGGAAGAATCAAAAGTGTCAACATCCTGAAACTTTGTTCTCATTTCAGAATAAATTGTATCAGCCTTGTCCACTTTTATATTTACCATGGATTCAACTTTCTTTATCTCTATAAGCTCTTTCTTAACTTCCTCGCTCAACTTTATGATTTCCTCAACACCTCTGAAGAAATTGATTTTCTTCCTTATCTCTCTGAGTTCATCCATAACTCTGCTCATTATTGCCTCATTCCCTTCAAGATTTGCTTTTAACGCCTCTATTTTGGCATCTTCTTTCTGAACCATTGCAGAAATTTTTTCAGGATGGACCGAATCAACAAGGTCGTAAGCTTTTACAGCCTTAAGCTCTATTTCCTGTATGCTCTTATCTCTTTCAAGAATCATAGACCTAAGCTCTCCGATTTGCTCATTTAGCCTGGAGAAGCTCTCTGAAAAAGATTTTCTGACTTCACCAAAAGCCTCAACTCCCGCACTAATTCTTGTAATCTCGCTCGACAATTTCATTATTTCAGGATTATTGCTGTTCACTGCCGGTGCCGCTGCCTGAGCAGGCTTGGCTTCCTCTTTCTGCTCTTTCTCCGGTGCCGCTCCCGGAGGTGGCGCTGCTGCCTCTGCAGAAGGATCGTCTTTTTTCTTTTTCCCAAAACTAAACATGTTTCATCTCCTTTTCTATATCATTAAATAAGTTCATAACGATTTTAAAGTCTCGCTTATGGAACGTTGTGTTCAAAAGATGAATTTTTGAACCCAAAAGGTAAACTTTAGTCAGTGGTATGAAAACATCTTTCTTTTTCTTCTCAAGTTCTTGGATTCTGTCCTTCAATTCGGCATATTTCATTTCAAGTGAAGCCTTTATCGAATACTCATAAAGGATTCTTTGTTCTGATTTGTCTTTTATTCCTCTTATTTTTCTGGCAACATGACTTTTAACAACCTTCCCTGCAATATACCTAAGTGAACTGAGCGAAGAGATGCCTGCTGCCATTCAATTATAAACTACAGACAATTTAAAATTCTTTTGATTTATAAAGAAATTTACTTCTTTTTTCTCGTAGCTTTTCTTCTTACAGGAGCTTTCCTGGCAGTCTTTTTTGCCGCGGGTTTTGCCGGTGCAGGAGCAGGTTGTGCCGGAGTTGCTGGTGTAGTAGCAGAAGTAGCAGGTTGTGCCGGAGTTGCGGGCGCAGGTGCTGGAGTTGCAGCAGGTTTGATTTTTAAAAGCGCTTTTATCATCTCTGGTTTTGTTTTTATTGCATTAATGCTGTTGTCTCCAAAATTGTCTGCAATCCATTTGCCAATGTCATTCTTTTGTGCGTTAACATGGGTTGCAAAGACGTCATCAGGCAGATTTGGAAGAAGATCCTTCAATTCTTTCAGTGAAGAGACCATCGCACCATTGTCAAAGGTTAGGGGATTTACAATTTTAGCGTCAAGATTTTCTTTCTTCTCTTCTGGTTTCTTGTTAGCAGCCTCTTTTGCACTTTTAACCGCTTCGTCTTTCTCAAATGCCGCTCTGGATTTCTGAGCTTCTGCAACAGATTTTTGAATCTCTTCTTGTGAAACAAGTTTAAGCTGTCTTTTCTGTGGAGTCCTGCCCAACTTCTGCCATTCTTTTGTAATTCTTGGCTTTAAACCCTCAAGATAAATCTCAACGACAGAGAAATTACCAGACATCAACTTGTCTTTCATAAGCTTGAGCTCCATCTTGAAATCAAAAGCATCAACCTTTAATTGTTCCAATTGCTCAATTTGATATTCCAGGTCATCAAGTACATCATTGTATTTGTTATACTTGTCAAGCTCTTCATCACTCAACCTTCTTGTGTTGTGGAGTATCGGCCTGAAATTAATAAAAAAGGGCTTGCCATGATTATACGCCGGATTAACAAACATCCCGACACCAACAGATGCCTTAACAAGTGACTGCAGGAAATCCTCCCCATACTTTGTCTTAATCCTGTTAAGATCTCCTTCATCTCTTGTCCTCATCTGAAGTTCTGTGGAAATGTTAGCCTTAATCTCACCGACGAAGTCTGCAAGAACTTGACTGACAAGCATCACACCCATTCCCCATTTCCTGAATTCTCTGCAGGCCCTTTCAATTTGCAGGAATCCTTCACCACTTCCACCGAATTTGCTCAGCAAACGATGAACCTCATCGAAAACAAGAATTAACTTTAGATCCTGTGCTTCTTGGGGATCTGATTCGAAAATGCCTCTGATAACATTTGAAACAAAAACATCCATATCTTTTGGTTGAAGTTTGTTCAGTGAAAATATCTGTATCTCACCGGGATTCATGTGTTTCTTTATGTCAATATATTCTCTCGCATCCTTAACTTCTCGGACATTTCCCTTGAAAGCCTTGGCATCAGCTTCCTTCAATCCAAATCTAGGATAATATGCAAGCATCTTCTTGTCTGTGCACTTCCTCAGCATTCCACTCCATTGTGCAGTTGGGTCGAAAACAATGACGGCGACCTTATTCATCAGAGCTTCCTCAATAATAACCTGCGCGGTTATAGATTTCCCGCCCCCCGTAGCACCTGCGACAATTGAGTGTGTTTTGAGTTTCAAAGGGTCAAAGAAAACATCATGATTCTTTTCTGCAACTTTTCCAAGATAGAAAAATCCAGGGGTCTTCTTAGGAAGTGTCTTTAAGTCAAGCTCCATTCTGTATTTCTTTCTTTTGTCAATAAACCTCTTGACAAAAATATAACCCAAAGCACCTGCAAAAATCGTCCCTACAATCACCAACAAAAGCCACATTGGAATAAAATTAAAAACCATAATGTGAAGAAAAGCTATCTTTAAGGCCAGAGGAAGCTCATTAGTGACCTCTGTATTGTCATAACTCAAAACAGTTGTCAAAATATAATCCCCCTTGGAAGCGTTTTCAGGAACAGCAAAAGTCTTTAACAATTGGAAAGAACTTGTTATATTCAGGATTTCGGAGCCCAAAAAATAAGAATTATTATTTTTGTCAGAAAGTGTATAATTGAAAACCGCGCCATAAACATCTGTTGGTTTCAGTTTCTCAACATCAAGGCTAAAAGAGATATTTCCGCCCAGATTGAAGGTATTTTTAGAAGACTGTGAATCCAACAGAATGGGTGCATTAAAAGATTGTTCCGTAACTGAGATATTTACAGGAATAGACTGGGTTATGTCCCCTTGAATTTCGAGGGTTCCGGAATAATTTCCAATACTTTTTCCAATAATCAAAAAATTAAGAGTCTTGTTAGCAAGCGGCCCTATGTTTAAAGTCGAAGAATTGAGAGAGATAACATCACCCAGATTGGTGCTTGTCGAAAAACTGACAGATATTTGACTATTCCTTAAATTATCAATTCGCAAAGAATCATAGAATATATTCCCCTGCCCTACACTCCTGCTAATCAAACTCCTTGAAAGTATGTAACTGGAGGTTTTTATCTGCGGCCCGTAAGAAGACACAGCTAGTAAAACCTTGGAGGAGAATAAAAAAACAAACAACAGAAGTAACAAAATCAAAGTTAATTTTCTTATTTGAACATTGGGGGAAGTTCTTTCATTTATCATTTCTTTTTTGTATTATCTGATTTTTTCTTGGCAGTTGCTTGTGATTGTGGCTGAGAAGCAGTTTTGGCAGGGGCGGGTTTTGCAGGTTGTTGTGCTCCCGCAACAGCAGTTTTTGGAGCTGGTTGTGCAGGCGCAGCAGATTTAGCCGGTTGCTGTTGAGTGGGTTTTGCAGGAGCTGCTGATGAAGGTTGGGCAGATTGTTGTGGTTGGGCAGTTGAAGTAGCAGCGTTCTTTATTTCATTTTGAGTTTTAGAATCTGCAAGCTGAACATCTTGCTGCAACCTCTTGGAAAGATTTTCAATTTCCTGTCTCAGCACAGTCTTATTTTCAAGAGCAGTCTTAGAGACAGGTTCTCCGTATGCAGATTTAACTCGAATATAAAGCTGAATCGCATTCTCAACATCCCCCTCCTTGATAAGCTTCTTGAGTTCTGTAAGCATAAGGTAAAGATTCAGCAACCTATCCTTCTCTTTCTCCCTTCTGTATTTTAGGAACAGAATTATTGAAAAAGCTGAAAGCAGAAAAATGGCAGACGCTATGGAACCATACTTGAAAACAGCTTCAAAATTGAATCTGGCACCCACATTAAATGTATCTGAACTTATTGTTGTAAAATTTCCAAGAGTTGCTCTTGCATAAAACAAATAAGTCCCGGAAGGAGAACCTGCAGGAACATTAAGAGCTCTTTCCAGATTAAGATTATTTGAAAGGGAAACATTTTCCTCAGAGTAGTTGTAAACCTTTCCATCCAAATCTTTCACAGAATAGTAAAGGGTTATATTTGACTGGGGCGCATCCTTCAGGTTTTCAAGTGTTATGTTTGCCTTTACAACATTGCCGGGCCTCACAGTTTTGTATTTATCAGAAACATTAACTAAAACCTTAAAGTCCAGGACAAAAGGATTAACATCAATGACAACTGGGATTCTCCTTGAACCGGATGTGGAACTGTTTATGAAGATGGAACCAAGATACTCGTTGGGAGTTACATATTTGCTTGCGGCAAAATCTATTGTAATGCTCTTGGATTGTCCAAGTCCAAGAACAAAATAAGTGTCGCTCAGCGTAACAAAACTATCAATATTCCCTGCATCAAGAGAAAAACTTATGTTTGAGGTGCCTATATTGGAAACTTTCAGTATCCTGGTTTGAGAGCCTCCTTGTTTAAGTGCTATCTTAAAAAGAGTTGGAGTGTATGTAAAATTCGAAACTTTCTGTGCAGGGGGTTGGGTAAAATTTTCTGTATAATTTCCTATGGTGTTGTTGTTCCCTGGAGGAGGTGAGGGTTGTTCTGAAACTGTAAAATTCTCAAGGGTGGTGCAATTTTGATTAGCACTCGTATCCGAAGCGCAGAAATACCATGAAACTGTTTTGCCAGCAGCAGCACTTATCTGAATATTATACTTAGAATTATTAACAAGCCCTGAAAAAGTTCCTGAGTGATTGCTCCATCCTGAACCTTGATTGATGGAAAATATCCAACTCGCAAGTCCGAAATCATCTGTCCAATGTGTCGAAAAATTAACATAAGCATTTTGATAAACTGTCGCAGGATTTTTGTAAGGAGAATACCACTTTGGAGGGGTTGAATCAACTCCTGCATTAAGATAAACTAAATTACTGGTGGTGTTAAACGTACCGTCACTTGCAGTAAAGGTAACAGTTCTCACTCCCAAAAAGTTCTCATCAGGGTAAAAAGAAACAGAACCATTTGAAGAAATTGTAATTGTTATATTATCTGCATGAGTTACATAAAAAATCAAATTGTCTCCATTAGGGTCGCTAAAGTAATCATTAAGATTAAATGCATTTGTAAGATTGGTATGCGCCTGCCAGGTCTGATTTGGAATGTTTTGATTTAACATAGGAGGAGAATTTGAAATATTGACCTCTGTGGGAACTGTTGTATCGGATTTTACAAAAGAAAACATCAAAGTAACTAAAAAAAATGCCACGAGCACAAAAAGAAAATATCGCCCTTTCTCCACCATGTGATAAATACCGTAATATTGTTTAAATAACTTTTCTAAGCCCGAGAAGAAGGAAGATTTAAATACTTTAAAAAGTACTTAAAAAGTACTTTAGAATGGGTGAGGTTTTTTTTGAAGGAAGCAAAATTCAGGTAGGGGATAGGATTAAAATTCCAAAGGCGATAGTTGACACCATGAAACTGAAAAAAGGACAGAAGATAAGCATAAGATTTAATCCGGATAAGGGGGAAATTATAATAAAAGAGGACAAAAAAAAGAAAAAATGAACACCTCAAGAGCAGTCTTATTAATGTTTTTGGCAGTTTTGGTTATTTCCACAGCATCAGCTACAGTAACATTAAATTACCCCTTGAATAATGCAAACCTATCTCTCCCTTCTGTAACTTTTAATTGTTCTGCAACATCCGTAATTGGACTTGCAAATATAACGTTGTATGAAAATTGGACGGGAAGCTGGACAGCAAATGAAACAAAAAACATTTCAGGAACTTCAAACAGCAGCAATTTCACAAAACAACTTCCGGAAGGAAAATTTGTATGGAATTGTCAGCAGGCAGACACCTCTGATACGACAAGTATGTCCGCTTCAAATTTCACCTTAAATGTTGACAGGACACCCCCTTCAGTATCATCTGTATTTTTCAATGAAACCTACACTTGCGGAATTTCTTCTTTAGTAAGAGTAAATTGCACAACAACAGATTCATTCACTGGAATAAAAAATGTCACAATAGTTGCAAACAGCCCGACAGATTCATATGACTATCCCGCACAATTGCTAAGCGGAAATACATATTATTCAGACGTTTCATTGAACCAAACAGGATTTTGGAATTTCACGTGCGTTTCATATGATTATGCTGGAAATTCTGCAAACAGTACATCCTCAGCAATTGAAACTTATTATTCAACGCCTGATTTAACAATAAACAGAACGGGGATAAAATTCAGTAACTTAAACCCCTTGGAAAATCAGCAGATAACAATAACTGCAAATGTTTACAATAACGGATGTCAAGATTCAGGAAACTTCTGGACTGCATTCTATAACGGCGACCCTGCCTCATCAGGGATACAAGTCGGAACAAACAAGTCTATGTCAATCCCACAAAGATCAAACCAAACAGTCAATATAACATGGACAACCACAATAGGCCCTACAAATTTCTTTGTTGTGGCAGATTTCAATAATAGCATCTCGGAAGGAAATGAATCAAACAATAAGGCAAACAAAACAATAGATGTAACGTCCTGGCAGACCTTTTTTGGAAATGTAACAGCATCAAAACTCTTGGGAAATAGTGGAATGGAAAACATGACGCTCTGGTTTAATGATTCAAAATCAACAGGAATGATTTTTGTCGCAGATAAAGAAAGCATAATTCATTGGGCTTCTCTTGTTGCGCTCAGCAGAGCAATAAACGGTTCATTTATGTCAAATGATTTTTCAGATATAGATGCTTTATTTAATATGACAAATTTCAATGACTCAATTTCCAAAAAATTTACCACCGACGGCAGCACGCCAAAGCAAACAGAGAATCTTACAATTGAATCGGTCTCTGTGGATAATGTTCCTGTAATAGATTCCACAAACAACTCAAACTTTAAAACAGGAATACTGTGGGATTCTGCAGATGACACAAGCGGAAACGGCCAGTTTGACCAAACAGATAAAGAAAAAGTTGTCTTCGTGACAGAAATAAACAAGGGGGCCCTTGGCGCATATGGAAGATATGATTATGAAATAAGTATTCCTGTAAGGCTGAGAAATCAAGACACAGCAGATACTTCAGAAGTATATTTTTATTATGAATTAAGCTAAATTATCTTTTTCTTGAAGAAGTCTTTCTCTTTGTTGTTGTT
>CAZJIV010000001.1:2395-26281 GCA_964546165.1 Candidatus Woesearchaeota archaeon | reverse complement strand
TTCTTCTTTGCAGGAGCTCTTCTTGTTGTTGTCTTTCTGTGAGTAGTTTTTCTTGAAGAAGTCTTTCTCTTTGTTGTTGTTTTCTTCTTTGCAGGAGCTCTTCTTGTTGTTGTCTTTCTGTGAGTAGTTTTTCTTGCTGTCTTTTTTCTTGGAGCTGCAGGTGCTGCTGCGGCTGGAGCCGCTGGTTGTGCAGGCGCATTTGGATCTGCTGGTGGTGCTGGTGCAGCACTGGCATCAGGAGTTGCAGGTGCGGCTGGTTGTGCAGGCGCATTTGGATCTGCTGGAGCTGCAGGTGTTGCGGAAGCGTCTGGTGCTGCTGGTGCTGAAGAATCAACAGGATTTTGATCAGGTAATGCAGGTGTTTCAACAGAAGGTGCAGCCGGTGTTGCAGAAGCGTCTGGTGCTGCTGGAGCAGCAGGGGCAGCATCTTTTGCTGCTTTCTTATCTTTCTTTTTATCTTTCTTATTAGGTTTTGCAGGTGCGGCTGGAGCTGCAGGTGGTGTTGCAGGTGCGGCTGGAGCTGCAGGAGCTGCATTTGGATCTGCTGGAGCTGCAGGTGCGGCTGGTGTTGCAGAAGCGTCTGGTGCTGCCGGAGCAGGTTGAGCATTAGCGTCTTGTCCTTCAGTCATCTTTTTTTCATCCTCCTTCTTCTTGAACAGTTTACCTCCGAGGTCTTTAGTGGCACCAAAAATCTTCTTAATTCCTAAGCCCATTTTTTTAAAAAGATTCTTTAATGCCTCCCCTATTCCTACAAAGAAATTTTCCACCTTTAATAAAAGTTTCGATATTCCTTTTCCCATTGCAACAAAGAATCTTTTAAGATGGATGCCCATTTTCAGCCACAAGGGGTAAGCAAAATCAGGCGTAACACCCCTCACAAAGTTCTTTGTTTTTATCTTGCTGTTAAATCTCAATAAATCTACTTTTTCGTCGACAGAATCCTTTTTTGTCTTTTCAAGGCTCACTCCTTCGGCTCTAAATGGCTTGTCCATATTCAAATCATTTTCATCTTTTTCTTCTTCCTCTTCCTTTGGCTTCTCTTCTTTTTCAAAACCAAATGATTTGTGATTCTTCAAAAAAACAGAAAGTTTTGTTTCATAATTTTGTTTTAACTCGCGAAGCTGCTGTTTATACTCTTCCTCTATCTGCCTCTTATCCCTGCTTTTTGTGGCATTCTTTAATCTCTCAAGAAAAGAATTATCTAAATCTTCAACCTGCTTTGCATAAAGGTCCTCTATGTCATCTATGTCTTCCATTTTTTATTTGCAGTAGCAGTCGCAAAGATTACATGTGGAAGTTGGAACAAACTGAGAACCTTTGTAATCCATTTTCCTAACCCAACATTCATCAGAGCACTGCTTCATGCAATCATCCTCACTGGTTATTTGATAAATTACGGAATTGAATGCAGCATAACATTCTCCCTGAATTGTTATAAGTTCGGGCTTCCCAAAAACCTTGTGAATTATTGTTCCCCCGAAATCAATAGAAAGCAAAACCAGCAAAGCCAGAATAAAAACGCCCAGAAGTACGAGAATAAGTTTCAGTTCAGCGTTTACCTGCCGCCTTTTCTTTTGTTTTCCTTTGCCCATTGTGTGATATTGACTTTTTCCTCTTCCTGCATAATTCAACAAACTCGGAAAGGTCCTCTTTTAATTCGGCCTCTTCTTCTCTTATCTCTTCTTCCTTTTCAATCAATTGAAAGTAAATCTCCTGCCATTCCTTCTCGAGGTCCTGGAGTTTCCCAGTCTTCTCATTTATTCTCTCTTTAAAATTCTTTCCCAAAACCTGCATCATGGAGTTTATTTTCTTCCGTTCCCAATAATTTCTCATTTCTGCAAGAATATCCTTTGAAGCAAACTTATTTTCATACCAATCGCCTATCTTATCAGGGTCTGCTATTTCCTCAGAAATATTCTTCTGCAATTCATCAAAGAAGCTCTTATTGTTTGTATCTCCCGTATTAGATTCATCGAGAGCTTTCTTTATCTCTTCAGCATCCTGATCTTCTTCAGACATGCTCTCGTTATCTCCTGAACCGCCTGAAGGTATTTGAGATTGTGAAGCATCTCCTGATGGGGGAACAGCAGGAACTTTATCCTTTGAATCTGATTTTGATTTGTCCTGTGATGTTGGTGGCTGAGGTATTGCCCCCTGTTTCTGGGCCTGTCCATTTGCAGCAGCACCTTGCTGATTTTTGAAACTGTCTGCATCCTTTAGTCTATCCTCAATTTCGTCCATTGCCAAATCAGGAAGCTCTCCAGGTACACCCTTCTTTTTTAAGAAACCAAACAATGCCATTTTTTCTATTACTTATATTGGAATATATGTTTTATTTTAAATACTTTTCTATAACCTGCAAAATGAAAAAATTGTTCAAAAGAATCTCTCCTCGACAAAATCTGTGGAAAGCTTTTTAAAGTCCTAATTAGTACCTTATGTATGCCTAAGAAAGACCAAAAAAGTACCAAAATAAGTCCTGAGAAAAAGAGGGCTGAAACAACAGTTATCAAAGGCACTGTGACTCTTGAACAAAAAGAAATTCTGCAAAAATTTATTGGGGTAATTGGAAGCAATGAACAGGATGTAATCGGAAAGATTATAACTCTCTGGTTGTACAATGAAGGTTACTTGACAAACAAAAAGAAAACAGGGAGGAAAAATGAAAAATAGAGGCGCTCAAAAATTGGCGGCAGTTCTTGTGCTGTCGCTTTTGATGATAGGGTTAATTGCAGGAAATTCCGTGAACAATTCTCAAAACACAACCAATCTTACAGAAAACAACATATCTCAGAATGATTCTGTTCTGGTTCCAATAGATTCATTCAATGTCAGCGCCAATGATTCTTTGAATGAAACAACAAATTTAACAAACGTGACTATTGCAAATTATTCACATCCCGAAATTAATACAACCCAAAATAATGAGAGCAACATCTCTTCAGTGAATTCCAATGCAGATTACAAACCAATTGAATCAGTAACAACACAGGTGCAAAAAACACAAACAAACAATTCAGAAAAGAAGATTAAAGTTTCTCTTGTAGAAAACAACAAAGTTCAGGTGGAAGGAGCTTTGCCGGAATCATTCAACATTAACAACATCCAAAAACAGGACATTCAGGAAAATGGTTCATCACAGCAAGTAATCGTATCGAGTCCTGTCCATGTAACAGACCCTCTTACAGTTTATGCAGACATACCGGAAATATCTCCAAGTCAAAAATCATCAGTAAAAATCTTTTGGAAAAACGAGAACAAGTCAATAACACCTACAGGATTTTATGACACAAACAGCGATGGTCTTTACGACAGAGTCTCTTGGATAGTCCCACACCTCTCAACACAAATATTCCAGATTAGTGTAACACCTCAAACAGATAATACAAGCGGAAACTTCATAACCATAACAGGACCACAAGGAGAAACAATATCAAACCCCCTTAAATTAAACATAACCGCAAACTACAGCTATTCGACAATTTATTGCAATTTAAAGGTATTCAACGCCAGTTACAATAGCCAAACAAATTTCACAGTAATTAACAATATTCCTCAAACAAGTTCAAGCATAATGGTACCAAATGGAGATTACAATTGGAACGCTTCTTGTGAAGACACTGATAACAGTTCAATAGAAGGGAACAGCCAGGGTTATTTCACAGTAAACCAAATTTATTCTGTAAGTGATCCTTCTCCACTTTATTTAATCAATGGCAGTAATTATTTAACTGGGACCCAAAATACAACAATTGCAATAAACAAAGAAAGCACGACAAAACCAGATGTTTACCTGTACATAAATGGGCAACTAAGATACCATGAAAACAATTATGACAATTCAACATTAAATCTAAAGCCAAGTATAAACTATTATGGTGCAGGGAGCTATGTACTTAACATAACATTCCCAGGAGAACCAACAATTTCAAAACCCTTCTCAGTAGCACAAATAAACGTAACATTGCCAAAAGGAGCGTACACATATAACAATACTGCAATAAGTGTCAGTGTAAAGTCAACATCCTATAATGGTTTAGCAGGATACGTGATTAATTTTGGGAACGGAAATAGCACTGCTTACACGACCATAACACCCACAGCAACATTCCAAAAAACATTCAACAATGTTTACAACAGTGTCGGGAGTCCAATCATACAATTTACATACTTTTTCAAGAATGGGAACAACTATCAGATATCAGGAAACTTAATGAAAACAATCTCTGTAAAAAGCTCCAATGATACATCAGGCCCTACCATTGATTTGATAAGTCCCGCAAACAATCAGGTCATCTCGTTGAGTTCGATAACATTTTCCTATAGGGCAACAGACTCTTCCGGAATAAAAAATTGTACAACTGACATTTACTATTACAAAAACGGATATGGCAGCCTAAATTATTCAAGGACAGACACACCCACCTCCGGAACCGCAATAAACATCCCTTTGATAGATTTTTCTCCGGGAACTTATAGTTGGGATGTAAAATGTTATGACACAAAAGGAAATTTTAGAGATTATGATCCAAACGGAGGAGGAGACGACTTCACAGTTTCTTACAACCAAACCCTTACGAATTATGCCCAAAAGAGCGGGATACAAGGGGCACTTGACGCACTTGATAACTTCACGAAAGAAATGGGCTCATACAGCCTGGACCAAATTCAGGCGCTAGATGACTTGGGATTAGCAACAAACATAAGCACTTACTTCCCAAAAAGGCTTGCACAAATAAAACAGTTTTTTGAAACAAACCAATCTGCAATGATCTCAAACCCAACACAAAGACAAAAAGCAATAAGCGAGAACAACAACGACCTTGCGTATATCTCGGCTCACATACCAACAGACATAACAATAAGCAACCAGGAAGAATTCACAAAGAACAGCATGAGCAGTAATATGGAAAATATAGTCCAAGCTTACATGAATTCTAAAGACATAAGCCTGAGAAGCTCGGAAATAAGATTCCTTGCACAGCAAAACATGAACATACAAAAATATCTAAACGTTTTCACAAATGCAAGGCAGGTTACAATAGACTACGCAAACACAACAGAGGAAGTGACTCTTGTAACAGAACAGCTAAACATCAGCAATGGAAGCATAGGAAATATAATAATTGTCCTGCCATCAGGGGTTGATAACGTCACATTCCTTGTACCAACAACAAAACTTGCAACTTCAATTTACGAAATTTCAACAGACCAGATACAGAATGGAGAAATAGTCTACTACCTTCCAAAGTCAGTGCAGCCATCAGCATTAAAACAATCAGATACGATTCTCTTCCAGAACTTTGCAGTCAAATCCTCAGGGATAACGGGCTTCATTCCCTTTATTTCAGGAAGCGGAATGTCTTCATGGTACTATCTTGTAATTTTCCTGGTTATAGTGGGGTTGGTATATGGGGGAATAAAATTCAAAGGGAAAGCAGATTTGGATAAATGGAAGAAAGAAGAAAACGTGGAAAGAATCATGCAGGACATCGAACGTGCAAAAATGGCCCTGAGAGAAGACAATGATACTGAAGCTGCAAAAGAAGCATACCACAGAATCAAAGAACTTTTCGTTCTCGTGCCGGAAGGATTCAGAGAATACGCAACCAGAGAGATAACAATGATAAGAAAAGGCATCGACAGAAGAGACATAATTGGCTTCGTAAAAGAATATGAAAAGGCAAAATACCAGGGACGTGAAGACGACGCAAAACGCCTTTATCAACAAATAAAAATGACTTACAAGAGATTACCAAAGAAAGATCAGGAAAAAATCTACGATAAATTATTCAGGAGGACATTTGACTATTAGAATGCTAAAATTTAAAAATAATCAAACACCACGTCTAAGTATGAAAAGGGGAATCCTAATCTCGAGCATTGTTTTCTTATCCCTCCTGATAATACCACTTACGCATGCAGCTCAGTATACTTACATAATATCAAACTCAGATAAATGGACTGACGTTTATTCTTCAATTCTTTATGCAAATCTTCAGGGGATACCAAACAGTTTCCTTGTCAGCACAGCCCATGGACAGGTTCTGCTCAATGAAATAGATAAGGGAAATTTCATACGTGTTCTGACATCAAGCAATAACGCATATGTGATAAATTATCCTTCAATGATAAGGTCCCAAGGATTTGCAGGAGCAGATGAGATAAAAAGCAGCGATATGAATCTCGATTTGATAAAGGACCTGCCAAACATTACAAATTTTATAGTTGTAGGAGATTCCTTTGGATATAATGCCCTCGCAGTGACGCCTTATGCATTGCAAACAAATTCATGGGTATTTCTTGCAAACAGCAACAACATATATCAAATAGATTCAATTCTTAGTCAAAGAAATGTTAAATCCCTGATGGTATATGGTTATGTGGACCCTTCTGTAAGAACAGTGTTGGCAAAATATAATCCCGAAGTAATAAACAATGGCGACAGGTTCAGCGATAACATAGACATAGTAGAAAAATATCTGAAGATACATCCGACGCAACAAGTGGTTTTGACAAACGGAGAATTCATTGAAAAAGAAATTATGGGCGGCACCGAGCCAGTCTTGTTTACAGGGCAGCAAAATGTTCCAACACAGATTAGCAATTGGCTGAAGAGTTCAAATATAAAAGTGGGTGTGTTAATTGGAAATGACCTCGTAAACGCGGCAAGCGCAATAAGAAGAACAACAGGAATAACTGTTATGGTCAAATTCGCAAGAAATGCCAGAGACCAGACAGGAGGGGTTGCTCCAATTGAAGGTCTCGATTTGTTCCCGGTACCAACACCTTCCATGTACCTCCTTCTTCATTCGGTCCAATACAACAAAGCATTATCAAGACTTGACGTAACTTACAGAAGCGACTCTAACATTCCTATTTACATAAAAGGAACAATAACAATCAATGATTCAAACCAGATAACAAGAGTTGGTGACAACAACCCCGTATTCATAGCCCCGGGAGACTTCAAAACTCTTGGCTATCCAACAAACCTCACTGCGATTCAAAATATGACTGCACAAGTATATACACTATATGGAGAAAGCCAATCAGGTCTTGAAGAAGTCCTAAACAATTTAACAGGAATTAATGTGGTTCAGGTAATTGACTCATGTCCCCTCAGTAAAGATGATGTAAAATCTGTAAACTACAACAAGCAAACCGGAACAATTTATGCAAAAATAAAAAATCCAAATAAAGTTGATTGTTGGGTTGATGGTGAAATTCAGAATATAAAAATAGGTTACTCTACTCAGACCCTTGGAACAGAAGGCTCCGTTATGATCTCTCCTGGAAGAACAAAGACAATTGAATTCCAACAGGCAATGACAGACACAGATTTGCAAAGCAACCCTTATGTGAACCTGGTTGTGTATTCAGGAGAAAAACAGGATAGCCTTGTAAATACAATCTCAGGAAATTACCCTCTTGGCGTTGAAATGTTCACTTTATTGACTTACTCCATAGCCGCAATAGTTTTCATAATCATAATCCTTGTGGTATTGTTCATAATACTCAGGAAAAAAAGAAAAGAATATTACTGATTATTTCTTCTTTCTGGCTGGTGCTTTTTTGACTCTCTTTGAAGATTTTCTTTTTGCAACTTTCTTTCTAACTGATGCCTTTGGCCGAGTTGCAGGGGGAGGCGTTGGTACTGGAGTTGTCTGCGGAACAACAGCATTTGGAGTTCCCTGAACAGGTTGTGCTAGGACAGGTTTTGCGGGAGCAGGCTGCTGTGCAGGAGTCTGTGGAACAGCTTGTTTTTGTTGTGTTTGCTGAGCGGCCTGAGCCTGTTGGGCAGCTTGTGCTTGTTGCGCCTTTTGTGCAGCCTCTTCTATCTGCCGAAGTTTCTCCTTCCTCGTCTCAAGCTCTTTCTCGACAGCTTCAATGGGCAATTTTATTCCATCTAACATTATCTTGGCTTTATCAAAATCTTTCTTCAGGCCCGTAGACTTGAAAACATTTATTTTAAGGGGAACAGTCATAATTCTATAGCCAATGTCCTCTGCATCAACACCCTCTTTTCTGAGCTGTGATAATTTATAGTTCAAATCGTTGTAATAGTCTTCCAAAAATCCGGCAAGTTCTGAAATCAAAGCGATGACAAATTCATCCAGAGATGTGAAATTAACTGCAGAAATTTTTCTTATTGTGGAATCATAACCTCTTTTTCCAAGAGAATCAAGCATCTGCTGCAACTGTGTTCCCTTAACAGAAGGTAAAAATTGGCTCCCGTTTATAGGCTGAGATGGCTGTGCTTGATTTGCAGGTTTTTTTTCATCGACCTTTTGGGGGGTGTTTTGATTTGCTCCTGCAGGTGTACCTTGTTGTGGCTTTAAATTTCTTATCTGAACCAATCTCTGCCCAAGTTCCGTTTCCATTTTCTTTCTGGCCTGTTCAATTTCCTCTTTACTGAATTTTACTTCTTCTGAATTGTCCCCTGTTTTTTCTTTTTTCGAAAAAAGATTTTTTATTTTCTGTCCAAAAGAAACTTTCTTGTTTTGGATTTCTGGAGTTGCAGCATCCTGGTTATTATTTTGATTTTGTGGGGGGTTCTGTTTTGGATTCGTATTTGCTGGTTGTTGTGCCATTATTATTTCTTAGCGGGTTGGGGCTTTGCTTGTGTTGCATTTGTAGCGGGTTTTCCCGCAGCTTGAGCAGGAGCTTTGCCTTGAGCAGGAGGAGCCGCTTTTGCTTTTCCAACCTGCTGAACCGCTTTTATCATCTCTGGTTTTGTTCTGATTGCATTAATGCTATTATCTTGGAAGTTATCTGCAATCCATTTACCAATGTCATTCTTTTGCGCATTGACGTGAATTGCAAAGACATCATCAGGAAGACTTGGAAGGAAATCCTTAAGTTCCTTAAGAGAAGAAACCATAGCCCCGTTGTCAAATGTTAAAGGATTTACAATCTTGTTGTCAAGGTCTTCTTTCTTTTCTTCAGGTTTCTTGTTCGCAGCCTCTTTTGCAGCTTTCGCAGCTTCTTCTTTCTCAAAACTACTCCTTGCTTTTTGTGCCTCTGCAATGGACTTTTGAATTTCTTCTTCAGAAACAAGCTGCAACTGTCTCTTGAGTGGAGTCCTGCCCAACTTCTGCCATTCTTTTGCAATTCTTGGCTTTAAACCCTCAAGATAAATCTCAACAACAGAGAAATTACCAGACATCAACTTGTCTTTCATAAGCTTGAGCTCCATCTTGAAATCAAAAGTGTCAATCTTTAGTTTTTCCAGTTGTTCTATTTGATATTCAATATCGTCAAGCATGTTGTTATATTGATTATATTTGTCAAGTTCCTGGTCCGACAAACGCCTCGTATTGTGAAGTATAGGTCTGAAATTTATGAAATAAGGTTTACCTCTGTTGTACTCTGCATTCTGGAACATTATAACCCCTATCTCCGCACGCACAAGGGATTTAAGATACTCCTCTCCATACTTTGTCTTAATCCTGTTAAGGTCTCCTTCCTCAACAGTTCTTGTCTGAAGTTCTGTGTTAATGTTAGCCTTAATCTCACCGACAAAGTCTGCAAGAACCTGGCTTATCAGCATAACACCCATTCCCCATTTCCTGAATTCTCTGCAAGCCCTTTCAACTTGCAGGAAGCCTTGTCCGCTTCCACCGAACTTGCTCAGCAAACGGTGAACTTCATCAAATACAAGAAGAAGTTTAAGATCAGGAGCTTCTTTAGGGTCAGACTTGAATATGCCCCTTATAACATTTGCTACAAAAATATCAATGTCCTTTGGTTGGAGTTTGTTAAGGGAGAATATCTGTATCTCACCGGGATTCATGTATTTCTTGACATCAATATATTCTCTTGAATCCTTAATCTCTCTGACATTCCCCTTGAAGGCTCTTGCATCTCCTTCTTTAAGTCCAAACTTAGGATAATATGCAAGCATCTTCTTGTCTGTGCATTTCCTCAGCATTCCGCTCCATTGTGCAGTTGGGTCGAAAACAATAACAGCCACATTATTCAAAAGACATTCTTCAATCAAAACCTGAGCAGAGATAGACTTGCCCATACCTGTCGCTCCCGCGACAATAGCATGCACAGTTAGCTTATCAATTTCATAATATGCAGGTTTCTTTGTTTCTGCAATAAGTCCAAGTTTAACAACCCTCCTGCCCGGTTTTGGCAAGGTATTGTAATCCATCTGTATTCCATATCTCGCTTTCTTCTTTTTGTAAACCTTGTAAAGGAACACATTAAGGAATATGAAACTAATTGAAGAAACTATCACAAAATAAATCCACAGAGGAATTCCAAAAACAGCATACAAATAAAGTGGCTTTGCAACCTTGAAAGGCGCAGTGACACCGGTGAAAGAGCCAAGATAACTTATTCCAACATCAAGAGTATAATCTCCGACAGTTGCATTGTCAGGAATTTTTATGTCGCTAACCAAGGTAAGAGAATTGGAAATTTCTCTCTGAAGACTCTTAGTCGCCACAACATTTCCTTCTTTGTCCCTCACAGAAGTTGTAATTGCCAACTGATAGCTTTGGTCTCTCAGGAGGTTTTGAAGGTTTAATCTATAAGTCAAATTTCCGCCAGGATTAACAACACTCTGGAATGGTTGCAGCTGTGCGAGCAAGGTCTCAACAGGGAAATTTTTATCCACAACCTTGACTTCCACAGGTATTTGAGAGGTTATGTCTCCGCTAAGTGAAATTGTGGAATTATAATTTCCGAGAGGTCTTGTCCCATAAATTGTAAGAACAACGCTGCCGAAAGAACTGGGCCCCATAACAACAGAAGTCTGGCTTAACTTAAGATAATCCTTGGCACTGTCGGGAATAGAGAAGATAACAGTCATTGGACTGCCTTTGAAATTGTAAAGGCTTATGGTCTGGTCAATAAAAGTGTCTTTCCTTACCTGAACATTAATATCCTTCGTGCTAATCCAATAATCTTGTGCGTTCTTCTGTATGGGTTGTGGGGGTTGTGTATATGGCCCCGTCTGATAAGGATAATTAAGAGGAAGCGGAGTCATGGTAAAATTGTATGAAATAGCGCTGTCATTTGTAAAATTCAAAGACGTATAATAGTTTTCATATTCTGGTTTTATTGCGGCAAGAGGATTTGAACCCGCAGGCAAAACAGGAGAAATTGAGTAATGACCATTTGCGTCAGTGATTGCCCTAGAATTTCCCACATAGACAATAACACTCTGGAGCAAATCCCCTGTTGTGTTGTCCCTAACATAACCTGAAATCGTCGGATTAACTGTTTGATTCAATCCTGGAGTCGCAGGAGAAAGAGTGAGGTTTAACTCAAAGTTATAATGAGAACTGTTTATTGTGATATTTGTGAAAGTAGGGTCAAATCCATTTGCAAGAGCAAGAACATTATGAGTTTCAACCCCAGACAAAAAGCTTATGTTATAATACCCTTGTGAATCTGTTTGGGCAGTATGTCCAAGAACAGAAACAGTGGCGTTGTAAATGGGATTGCCGTTGGTGGTGCTTGTAACATAACCATAAAGGGTTGAATTTATAGTCTGTCCAAGTGCACCTGTGGGGCAGTTGTCATTGGGATCTGTAAAGAAATAATATGTTGTGGCATTGTCGGGATTTGTCGGCAACAGCATTTGATAATTTACCGTTTTCGCGGGATCAAATCCTCTTTGTATAGGGACGATGTGGGTCACAAAAACAAGATGTGTGCCATCTGTAAGTGCACCTATATCAAAAACATCAGTGCCGTCAGAGCTGTATGTGTGGGTTGAGGGTATTCCAGTTATATTTTCACTCCCGACCAAATCCCACATGGTTCCAGTAAATGTGTTATTCGCGCAATCAACGTGATTATAACCAAGATTTGGATCAAATGTTGCAACATTGCATCCTGTAAAATTATCAATTAAGGAAATATTTGCGGGGTGCAAATTATTAAAGTCTATACTTGGAGAAGTGGAAGCATAAACCTCATTTCCCCCAACAGCACCCTGTTGAATACATGAAAAAAACAGGTCCTGTCTCGTCACACTGCCGCTGTCCAAAGAATCTGAAAGTTGCTCCGAGAAGTTATTGACTGAAAGCGCAAGTCCATAAATCCCATGCCAGTATAATGTTGCAATACTCCTTGTTAAATTAATCTCAGAAATGGTGCCCGCATTGCTTGCCACAGAAACATTTCCGGTGCTGATAAGAGAAGATGAAAGCAGAAATAACAATGCAGAAACACTCAAAACAGTGGTCGCAAGAAGAAAATAAATAACAATCTTCTCTTTTTTTTCAGTTGTAAGTTCATCGCGAGCTACATCTAAGACACCCTTCTTCCCTTTCTTCTTCATATCTATAAAACCCCTACAAGAATTAATAAAGATTTGCCTAAGTCTGCAAGCACAATAATTTTATTAAAATATTTTTGACAACCTCTTTCATGCTCTTGGAACTGATTTTATTTTGTCTTTTGGGAATTTTGCTCGGAACAATAACAGGACTAACCCCCGGAATCCACATTAATCTTATAGGAACACTTCTTGTTTCCTTGTCTGCAGGATTAATTGCAAAGGTTCCTGTACTGGATTTATCAGTTCTTATTGTGGCAATGGCAATAACACACACTTTTGTGGATTTTATACCTTCAATATTTCTTGGATGCCCTGACACAGACACCATGTTGGCGATTCTTCCTGGCCATCAACTTCTAAAAAAGGGTAGAGCATATGAAGCTGTTTCTCTCACGGCATATGGAGGGCTCGTGGCAGTAGGTCTTCTGCTCCTGATACTTATCCCTTCAATAAATTTTGTGCCAAAAATTTACAGCGTAATAAAATCTGCAATGCCATTCATCCTCATCGGAGCATCCTTGCTTCTTGTGATTTTTGAAAAAAGGAAAATCGTTGCATTATTTGTTTTAATTTTTACGGGAGCTCTTGGATTAAGTGTCTTGAACATGCCTTCGTTAAACCAGCCTCTTCTGCCATTGTTAACAGGATTGTTCGGAAGCTCCATGTTGGTCATGAGCATAAAATCAAAGGTTGAAATCCCCAAACAAAAAATCACAAAACCAAAAAATATGAAATTCCTGAAACCAATTTTGGGTTCTTTAATTGCATCACCGCTCTGCAGTTTTCTTCCTGGGCTTGGAAGCGGGCAGGCGGCAATCATAGGAAATAAAGTGGCCCTTATCAAAGAAACAAACAGGAAACAATTCCTGATTTTGCTCGGAGCAACAAACACTTTGGTAATGGGTTTTTCGTTTGTATCTTTATATGCAATTTCAAAAACAAGAACAGGAGCAGCTTCTGCATTGCAACAAATTATTGGAAATATAAACTTGCACACATTAACATTAATTATCATAGTGGCATCTCTTGCAAGCATTGCCGCATTTTTTGTAACATTAAATCTCACAAAAGTTTTTTCAAAATATATAGAAAAAGTCAACTATTCAGTACTCTCAGTAATTACCTTGACAATTCTTTCGATAGTTGTTTTTGCAATCTCTGGATTTCTTGGTTTAGCAGTACTCATAGTTTCAACATTTGCAGGATTATATTGCATTTCTCTTGGAGTAAGAAGAACAAACATGATGGGGTGCTTGTTAATACCAACTATTCTCTTCTACCTGGTTGGAATCTGAGAATGAAATCAATAGGAAATTCCTTCTCAAGTTGATTTTCGGTTTTTCTAAGATTTGGCAAAACAAAATTCCTTGTAAAAAGAACATCGGGGAAGAGGTCATGATAATGAGATATAGCCGTCAAAGCCTTGTCAAATTGCAAAGGACTCCCCGCAAGAGTTTCGTAAATTAGTTGCCTATGGTTCCTGAATGCAGAAACATATTCAAATTGTTTAATAATTTTGTATCTCTCAAAAAAAGGCTTCAATTCTTTAATTGAGTCCCTTGCAGGAATAAGTGCTTTTGTTCTTCCGGCAGGATCCCCCATTCTATAGAGTGGTCTGCCCATTGAGCTTCTTTCTTCAGTCTTATAGTCGGGAGAATAACTTTCAAAATTCTTCTTTAATCCAGAGCCGGAAAAAGGATTAACCCTTTCAAAAGTGCCGCAATTGAGATTGGCTATTCTTTCTCTGTTTGCTTCATACATCATTTCAACAAAAGTTTCGACATCATCAAGTATCTTTAATGAATATTCCAAATCCATTGGTCTGAATTTATTGTCACCTTGATTCATATTGGTAAAAAGACCATCATTAATGAATCCATCAACATAAGCAAAAAGTTCTGAAAGGGTATCAGCATTTCTTTTGTCACTCACAGGGCTTTCGGGGAGATTGGAAACATAATCTGGGAAAAAATAAAGATTTTTTTGAATTGGTTTAAGAACAAGTCTTAATACATTTGGAAGACCTTCAAGCACTCCTGCCAAATTTGTAGATTCATTCCAGACTCTGACAATATGCCTTCTCAGGCTTTTTTTGGAACTTTCAACAAGATCGTTGAGGACTTTTTGATTAAGAGATTCTCCCATAAGAAATCTGTACAATTATTTATTATAAGCATTTCTATACTAACCTAAAACCACTGGCTCAGATTTTCCTGCTTCTCCGGCTCCTTGCCAAAAACACTGTCAACATACCTCTTGATTAAATCAATATTCTGTTTTAGATATGTTGAAAGATCATATTTTTCCGCAAGTTCAACGGCAGGTTCAAGATATTTTTTTATTCCCCCTTCATTGACAGTGAATATAAGTTTTCCTCTGCAAACAGGACACCTTCCTGTAAGAGGTGGTCTTCTGACAATTTCATTGCAGCTAACGCATCTGAAAGTCTGTGTAGAAAACTTTCTGAGATTTCCTCTGAGGTCTTTTATGAAATGCCTCTCCAGTATTAATTTAACAGTGTCAGATGTATCCGCGGCACGGAGTTTCTCAACAAGTTGCATCTGATGCTGAACTTTTTCGGGCATCGTACCCAAAGTCTTGTAAGAAGAACAAACCGCACCATCATTGAAATTTGTTGTGTCATGTGTATAATTAATTTTCACAAAGGGGTCTCTGTCTTCCTTCAAAGCTTGCTTGACATTTGGCACTTTAATCTCGGAAGAATGTTTCCTCTGCTCTGCAAGCCTGTAAAGTTCAAGAGGGTATTCAAAATTCTCAACCATTTCCAAATCAAGAATCTGGTCATCAACTTCTCCTGCACTAATCTTCCCGTTAAGAACAAGTGGCGCATCCTGTGTTCCTCCTCTGTGGCTTGGAAGAAAATCCCTCGAGAAATTAAGCAAAACATCCATCAAAAGCATTATTGCGAGCTCATCCCCATCACAGTCTCTTCTTATCGCTGCATGCATGTAAGGGCTTGCATAAAGCCCCTGAGCATTTGCAAAACCAATGATCCGGCAGATAACCCCTGCACAATTGTGGGGAGCCATACACACACCCAAAGTTCCCACCAAATCATTTCTGTCTCTTAGATTGTAAAAGGGTTCTTGTTTGTAAAATTTCACAAGAAGCTCATCAATAAACCTCGCAATTCTAACAAAAATGTCGTCCGCCCTTTCATCAGTCCCTTCAGGAGAACTTGGAAGCAGAACATCATGAGGCATCAATTCCAAAACTTGGTTTTCATCAACAAGTTCCTTGCCAAAAACATCTTTTTCATAACCCAATTCCCTCAGTTTTTGAACGCTTACAGAAATTTCCTTTGGTTTGAACGCGATAAGTGGTAATTCTGTCGCATCAAATCTTATAGTGCCGTCTTTGTTAACCTGAAGGTTATGCTTCGCTCTGAGAATTCCTTTTGACAAATGTTCTATGTTCTTCCCTGAAGAAGACATCCCCCTAACACCCTTGATAAGTGCAGGCATTTCATCACTTCTCAAATTTATGTGTTTCTTTGCTTCTTCAAAATAATGTTTAATATCCAAAGATTGATAAGCAGAAATTGAGGAATTGCCATGTTCTTCGCAGGGTGCTGAATATTTTTTATCACATTCTCTGCAATAATACATTTGCTTTGTCTTACTGCCGCAAGTCTCACAAACTCTGTAAATAGAATCCTTATTGCATTTTTCACAATATCTTATGGGAAAAGAGCCCTTCACACTTCCAACATTTACAGCCTCGTAAACGCTTCTCAGTCTCCCTCCTTCCTTTCCGACAGGGAATAAAATATTTGGGCTCCCCGTAAGTTTTCTCAATTTTGCCTTTTCAGGTCTGCCCATCCTCGCTCCCACAAAATCTCCTGCCTTGTCTCTTATTTCAAATTCAGAAAGGCTATTAACAATTTCAAGCACCTTCAATCCTTCTTTATTTCTCTCTTTCAGTTTCTCAAAATCTATTGCTCCAAAAAGCGAGGATTCTTCCTCTTCCAACAAAGCTAAATCAAAACCAAGATTAACAAAAAGAGATTTACTCTCTCCCCTGTTAATAACGACATTTTCAATCACAACATCATGCTCAACTCCAAGAAGTTCAAGTGCCCTTTTTCCAAGTTCAAATTTTTCTTTATCCGATTTTGTATAGGGCAAAATTATCTTTTTGCTAAGTCTTGCATGATTAAACCATTCCATGAGATTTGAAAACTGTTCATTCGAAATCTGGGTCCAAAAAAAGTTATATTTTGGATAAAAAGAAATTTTATTTTCTCTGCTTATTCTCATGGCTTCACCAAGGGGAACATTGTACTGATCGATTGTTTTAACGATTTCGGGATTCTTCTCCTTTAGCTCAAGAGCCCACCATTCCTCGACATAACCTGGTTTTATGAGCATGGCATTTCTGTTTGCCAAATCACTGAATGGGAAAAGCAGATCTCCAAGGTATATTATCTCATCAACATCTTTGTAAAGTTTTCTTCCCTCCTCAGCAGTTCTCACCCTTTTAACGCTTCCGTTTGAAAGTTTCACTATGGGCCCTTCTATTACATCACAAGATGTGGCAACCATCCCTTTTGTTGGTTTCTCGATTTTTAGCTGTGTTCCTATTGCAATAAAATCATCAGTAATTGCCATTGTTGCAGGATGCACAGAGGCAGCACTAAAACCTGAGACACGACCGCGACCATACCGAAATCTAAAAGCGCCGCTTTCTGAAGGATGTCCAAAAACAGGTCTTCCTGCAACCAAATCTCTTATGTATGTTGGTCTTACATCTCCGGAACTTTTTGTTTTCTTCGCGGAACTTGTCCTCTCATGAAGCTCAATGTATTCCTCCAAAAAATCAAAACCAGTGGTAATAAAACCTTCTTTGGCTTTAACGCCTTTCAGAAGTCGGTAGCCTTTTGCAGCTTTCTGTGCAAGGCCTTCTGAAAAAATCAAACACATTCCACCGCGAATCTGGTTTGTATCAACTCTTTCAAGATTCTTATAATTTGAAACTTCCCTCTTTTCTGTGGGCTCTCCTGCAATCTGGATTGGAATATGGCTCGCAAGAAAAACAATCTCCTCATCTATAGGCATGTACTGAAGATTGGTAACCCTCTCATGATAATCATGATTTTCAGTGACATACCTCTTAACCTCTTCTTCTGTCGGGTCATATTTTGCATACCCGAACAATTCTCTGAGGTAATCTATAAGCATAAGAACCCCGCACGATGCAGTCGTTCCCGCGCTCCTTATTGGTCCTGAAAAGTAAGCTGCAAAATAATCTTTGCCTTCCTTGGTCTTCATCAATTTTATTCCGGTAAACCCTTCAATAGGAGAGGAAACAACGCCAAGAGTCAAATAAGCAAAGCCAACCCTGATTCCTGCTTCAATTGCTTCAAGTTGGTCCTTGAATTTACAGAACTTTTCCCTTGCAATCTCTTCGGCAATCTTGAATGCAACAGCATAATCCAGTTTACCATACTGCTTTTCAAGCTCCAAAATTCTTGCTGTCGTACCTGTACCTGTTAATTGAGGATAAAGTGTGGCAATAAGTCCGACACACTTTTCTGCCATGGTTTTTGCAAGAGGAATTTCAACGCTGTCCACAGGATCAAAACCCTTGGAGCGTGCAATTTCTGCAGCATCATAATTTCTGTGTATCTGCTCTTCAAATTTCTGAAAATATTTTTCCGTACTCATCTCATTTTAAAAGGCGTTTTAATTCATTAAAGTTTTTTATCCTGTGGAAAGAATCAAGTTTTGGGTCTTTTGGATTAAACGCAATGGGGCGACCAACAATTTCAAGGACAGGCAAATCATTTTCATTATCTCCTACAAAGCAGATTTCAGAAAGCCTTGTATTATTGTCTTTTGCAATCCTTCTTACAACATCCGCCTTGCCATCCAAATCAAGCAGCAAATTCCCATCGCCCGTGAATCTCCCATTTTTTACATTGAGAACATTGGAAAATGAAAAATTCATTCCGAGCTCGTCCCTCGCTCTGTCTGCAACGAGATTAACCCCTGAAGAAACAATTCCTTTTTTATGGCCTGTTTTTAGATTCAAAAAAAAATTCCTTGCACCTTTTGAATAAGGTATTGGAAAAAGAAATTTCTCAACGCTGCTCAGGGAATGTCCTTTCAGCATTCTTAACTGATGATCAAACCAATCTGAATAACTTGTAACTTTTGCTTTTCTTGTGTTAAAAAAAGCATCCCTCATGGAAAACCACCTCTCTTTCATTTTCGGGGGAAATGACTCGGGCAAAGCATCCCAGCTGGATTGGAAAGGCTTATTATTGTATTCCCAAAGTGTGCCGTCTCCGTCTGTAAGAATCATTTTTATCATCTTAATTGTTTTTCCTTCTCATGATCTTCAGCGACCTCAAAATCAAGAATTTTAATTGCCCCTGTTTTTAAATTTAAAATAGGTACCTTACAAAAATCAGGTTCATTTCCTCTCCTCTCCTGTTCGGGAGTAAGCCCTTCCCAAGTGGCTCCGGATATCACAAGAATATTATTATAAAAAGTAATCCCACATTTGTGCGTATGCCCTGAAAAGAAGATGTCAGGAATTTTATCAATAATGAAAGGGTCCTCTTCAAGAGGATAATATTGTACAGAGGTGTGTGTGGGGGCGAGATGTCTGTTTTTCAAAAGATAGGTCATAACTTTTTCAGGTGCATTTTTTGCGCTTGCCTGAATTAAGGAAGGAATATTGTCAACATAATAAAAAAAGGAAAAACCATGATACATTAAAAGGTCTATGCCCTGAAAACCATCTCTCTTTGCGATGTTGACCTTGCAGGGATTTGTAGCAAGCGTAACATTTTCCATTTTGTAAATTGAGTCAGCAAAATTTTTGTCAAAAAGGGGTTGAGGTTCCATTAACCTGACACAATCGTGGTTTCCTGGAATCATGACTATCTGGATATCCTTCCTTATTTTTGAAAAAATCTCTGAAATCCCTTCAAATTGTTTTTGAACATCAGGAATCTCTAAGAAATTTTCCTGTTCAGGAAAAACACCAACACCCGCAATTAAATCACCAACCATAAACAGATATTTTATCTTTGAAACTTCAGGTGTGTTCGGAATTTTCCCGTTAAGATAATCCACAAATTTCATAAAGCTCTTCTCCATGAAAAGATTGCTTCCATAATGAAGGTCTCCAATAAAAAGAGCATACTCTTCAACAGGAGCTTTTTTTCTCTCGGGAATGAAAGCATCCGGAAAAACAACATCATTGGCAAAAATTATTTCATTATTTCCTGAACCTGAAAAACCAATCACAGAATCAAGGGTTATATCTTCTGCAAGTTTATAGAGTTCAGGCTTGTTTTGATTTACAAGAACTCTTATCTTCCCTGTAAGGTCCTCAACATCCATTAATATGTTCCCGTTTTTGGTAACTCTTTTTTCAGAAACAAGCCCTATTATGGAAATTCCTTGTTTGTTTCCTGAAATTTTGTTTATTGAAACCAAATTTTTGAGTGTGGGATGCGCCTGTAAAATGGGCCTTATCCTATTAAGTCTATTTCTGAAAAAAGAAGTAAAGTCTTCCACGCCAACTTTTTTGTTTGAGATGGTCGGATAAGAATAGACTTCCATAGGAGAAAAATTCTGTTCAAAGGAAGTTTCCTTCTTTGTGGCCTCCGGACTATGAAACTCTCT
This sequence comes from Candidatus Woesearchaeota archaeon, assembly GCA_964546165.1. GTDB lineage: Archaea > Nanobdellota > Nanobdellia > Pacearchaeales > GW2011-AR1 > JAKLIN01. The sequence continues at coordinate 6,316 of CAZJIV010000001.1, read as the reverse complement.
TGAAATTTCAAGTTCAAGCCCTAACTTAATCCTAAGTTTCTCCAAACTCTTTTGTTTGTCCTCTGGAAGATAACCAGAACCTTCAACCTGCCTGAAACCCTGCACAAAAACATTCTTTGTTATTATCTTGCTGTCTGTGCTCTCCTTAATTTTCTCTATCATTAACCTAACAGCATCAAAATCGCTCGCCTGGCTAAATAATTGCAGAACTTCTTTATCTAATAAAATTCCCTTTTCCAAACAAAAGTTCAGTATCTCTTTCTGGTCCATTTTGATTATAAGAACTGTAATGAATTATTGATAATATCTTTTGCTTTTTCTATAATGTCATTTGTCACAGCAAGCTTGATTTCTCTCATTCTTCCGCCGCGCCCTTTTGAAATAACACGAACATTAATAATTCCAAGCATGTCAAATTCCTGTATAATATCTGAAACCCTCCTTTGAGTCAAAACTTCCGACCTGTTTTTGCTGCAAACACCCTGATAATAATTATAGATATCTCCTGTAAAGAGAGGTTCTGCTGATTTTCCACGCCTTGAGGATTCTTTTGCCCTTTGTTCAGATAAACTGATTATTGAATGTAAAACATACTGAAATTGCTTTGGCTCAGAAGTTATTACATCAAGAATCTTATCCTTCTCAATCTTGGAATTTGCTTCATCAATATGCTTGAGCAAAATTCTCTCAGAATTATCTCTCTCTGCAAGTTCTCCAGCAACTCTCAGCAAATCAAGAGCTCTACGGGCATCCCCATGCTCTCTTGCAGCATAAGCAGCGCATTTCGCGATAACACCATCATCTAATATACCCTCCTTAAATGCAAAACTTGCTCTTCTCTTCAAAATATCCTGAAGCTGGAGAGCATTATATGGAGGAAATACAATTTCTTCTTCACTTAAAGAACTTCTTACTCTAGGATCCAGTTCATCAAGAAATGTTAAATTGTTGCTTATGCCAACCACACAAATCTGTGTCTTTGAAAGTTCTGAATTCAACCTTGTTAAATTATATAAGAAATCACTTGAAATCTTTTTCACTGCCTGGTCTATCTCATCAAGAATTAAAACAACAAGCTGCTTTTCAGAATCTATTATTTTTATGAATTTATTATAAACAGCTTCTGTTGGCAGGCCTGTATCAGGAACTTCCCCCCCAAGCTTTTTTATTAACTCTGCTAAAATCCTATATTCAGTATCTGAAATCTTCCTAAGCTTGCAGTTAAGATATTCTATTCTAAGCTTAAAATCAGAATTTTTCATTGCTCTTCTTATTAATTCATCCCTTACAAACTGAACAGATAACGTTTTGCCTGTTCCGGTCTTGCCATAAAGGAAAAGATTGCTGCTTCTCTCTCCCCTAAGCACAGGAGCTAAAATAGAAGCAATTTGCTTTATTTGATCATCCCTGTGAGGAATCTCCTCAGGCTGGTAATTTATCTGCAGATAAGATTTATCTTTAAAGATATTATTCTTGTCAAACGTATCAAATATTTTATCCAGTTCTAAAGCCATGACACACCCACACTTTTATTTCCAGTGGAAAATTCTTCTGAGAGAACTTTCTATACGTAGAAAACTGGTATCTTTATATAAACAATTATAACTACTAAAAAAGAAAAACACCTCTATTTCTTATGGAAATATATTTTCAGAATAACTATTTTATTTTAACTTAATTTTATTATTTCTTTCTTTTATTATATTATTTACTTAATATATATAATATATAATATATAATTTTTTAAATAAAAATAATAATAATAAACACAACATTTTCTTTTTAAATTCTTCTATAAGAAATCAAGGGGTGAGTGTGTATTAACAAATTCTTGTTATATTACTAAAGGAGGTTATTTAGATTATCTTTTTATTTTTGATTCTTGATTAATTTTAAATTAATAAATCTAATTTATCTTCGATAAAATCTCTGTTAATTAACAGTGTTGTTTGTTCACAGAAAAGTTTATATATTGTTTCCTTGTAATTTCATCATGCAAGATAAAAGTCCTTTTGGTTCAATTGTCGGAAAGATGATTGTTACAAAAGAAGGAAAGAGGCTTGGTTTTGTCAAGGACATAACTTTTGAAACAAGATCTGGTGAGTTAATAAGTATCGTCGTGCGTGATGCAACACCTTATGTCAGGAACCTCAATCTTGAAAGAACCAGCGCTAATGAATTATTGATACCCTACAACTCAATTATAGCAATAGGTGACTTTGTAATTGTTTCTGAAGAAGATTTAATTTAATATTCTATTATAAAAAACTTTAAAAAACCACTAAAGGTTAATTTATCATGAACTTATTGGGATTTAATTTCAGCAAGATAAGCATAGAAAGATTGCCAAGCCAATCGCAAGACCTCAAAGTAGTTACTAATTTTGCAGTTCCTGAGATTGAAGAGGTAAAATCAGATGCCTTTAAAATAAAGGATGAGATTCTTAAGGCTAAATTTAATTATAACATCAATTATGAACCTGAATACGCAAAACTTGAATTTGCCGGTGAAATAATGATCTCTCTCGAGCCAAAGCTCTTCAAAGACGTTATGAAAGAATGGAAGGAGAACAAAACCATTAACGACGACGTCAAAGTGTTTCTCTTTAATATAATCCTCAAGAAATCAAACATAAAGGCTATGGAACTTGAAGATGAAATGAATCTTCCCTCTCACATACCACTCCCTTCTGTTACAAAAGACAGCATCAAATCTCAAAAGTCGGAATAATTGTAAAGGCTTTTAAAATTGATATTTCTATTTAATATATGAAAATTTCTGCTGAAAAGAGAGAAAGAATTTCAGAGCAGATTCTGGCCACACTCTTTATGAATTCTCCAAAACCCCTTTTCACATTTTACATTGCAAAAGATATCGCCCGCGATGAGGAATTTGTTAAGGATCTCCTCGAGGATTTAAAGAAAAAGGGCCTTGTGATAAAAGTGGACAAGAACCCAAAAGGCATTTCTTACAAGCGCAGGGCAAGGTGGAAAATGAGCAACGAGGCTTACAACGCATACAAAAAGAAAGCTGAAACCAACAACTGATTGTATGCTTTTTTAAGTAATTAAATATTTATACTCCCTCTCTGTGGGTTTTTCATGGATCCTGTAAAAGAATCTTTTAGGAAAGTAAAAGAAGACATAGATTCTCTTAGGGAACAGCTATTTGTCCTTACTGAAGAAGTTTTGGAGTTAAAGGAATCTTTGATTCATCTTCTTAATCATGAATTGTATAATTCAGAAGAACCCAACAGACAGACAAACCAACAGACAGACACCCCCGTAAACCAGACATATTCTTTGGAAAAACAGACACTTCCAACACATAACCCTCCTGAAATTAAGCCCTTTAAGCCTTTAGAAGCCCAAAATTTAGGTATTTCCACTGGAAATGAAGGGGTTCCAACAGACAGACAGACAAACCAACAGACAAACCAACAGACACACTATACTCCTGTTAACCGAATAAGTACCTCTAATTTAACTTCTGAGAATAACACCCCTGAAACATATCAGAAGAAGTTAACTCCTATGGACAATGCCCTCGAAATCCTTAATTCTCTCGATAGCGTAAGAAAAGAGATAAGATTGAAGTTTAAGGATCTCACAGACCAGGAATTTCTTGTCTTTTCGACGTTATATCAGCTTGAGGAAGAATCTGGTTTTACCAACTACAAAACCCTCTCAGAAAGGTTGAATTTAAGTGAAAGTTCTGTTAGGGACTACATAGGAAAACTCATAAAAAAGGAGATTCCCGTCGAGAAAATCAAAATTCACAACAAAAACATCCAACTTTCAATCTCGCCTGCCCTCAAGAAAGTGGCCTCACTTAACGCGATTTTACAGCTTCGGGATCTTTGATACCCCCAAAACCTTCAAATAAATACTTTTCCTTTTAACCGAATAACTATTATACTCA
>CAZJIV010000001.1:0-2295 GCA_964546165.1 Candidatus Woesearchaeota archaeon | reverse complement strand
CCCCAAAACCTTCAAATAAATACTTTTCCTTTTAACCGAATAACTATTATACTCACTTAAGGATTTTTACCCACAATTTCCTAACTTTTTACCCTTCCTTTCTCTTTTTCTCCGGGTTTTTGAAAATTTGTCTCTCTTTTGTCTTTTCTCACATCTTTTGTTCCTCTTTTTTGAAAAGTTTACCCCTCACTTTCCTGTTTTTTATTTTGTTTTTCTTAGGATCTTCTGAATTTTTTTGATTATCTAACTCTCACTTTTGCCTTTTTGGCCTCAAATTTTGATATTTTCACTCATTTTTCTCTGATTCTTTAGCTTTTTTCTTACTCCCAACCCTCACTTTTGCCTTTTTCAGCATTTTTTCCCTCATTTCCTCAGGTATGAACACCCTCTTCTTGCCATTCTTTTCTATTACTTCCTCAATCAGACTCTCACTCTTCTGTTTTATGGAGTTTATTTGGCCTCTTATTGTTGATCTTTCCTTACCCAACATAGCAGCTAAATCATCATAGCTGAGCTTCATATCGCTATTCAAAAGTACCCAAAGGATCGCTCTTTCAGTTACTGAAAATTGTTCTAATTTTGGTGTTTGGACAGCCGTTTGAACAGGTGTTTGGACAGCAAAAACAGGTGTTTGTTTCTTGGACACCTGTCCGGGTGTTTTAAACACCCTGTTTACTTTCATCTCACCCATGAAAGAAATTATGTGTTTGATTTCAGAAATCTCTTCTCTTATCGACGATAAATCTTCCTTCAAATCTTCAAACTCTTTTTTGCTGTTTTTGTTCTCAGATTCCAAGTAATTTATCCAACCGCCAATAGATTCAATATCTTTTTTTACAGATTCAAAACCTTTTCTCGTGTCTTGTTTAAGACCTTCAACCTCTTTTTTCTTAGATCCCCATCCAAACATGATATATGTTGCAAAATATACTTTAAAAATATTTCTCTTTTTCGACGAGAATAACCCTAAATCCGCTCCCTCAGACCCTAACAAAAAGCCTCCTAAAAATACCCAAAAATTCATTAAAATTTTCAAAATTTTCCAAAAAAAGTTATATAAACAGGCTGTTTAAACAGCCATAAACAGCCATAAACACCCTAACCATGCTGTTTGAATTTTTTGGACAGCTGTTTAAACAACCAATTTTACCGTCGACAAATTAAACAAACACCCCCCTAAACACCTAAAATTAAAATCCTTTCCGTCTCTCCATCCAACAAATTTTTATTTAATAGAACTAAGTTAACCTTAGTGAACATCCACGCCCCTGCTCTTGGAGATTGCTAAAAATTTGGACGAATTTTTCAGGCAAACATTGCAACAAAAAATTCTTCATTCCCAAAATATTTAAACAAAACTCCCGTAAATTTTCCATATCAAAATAACAAAAAAAGGTGAAAAAATGCCGCAAAAATCTTTAAAATCTGAAGACCAAGTTATCGAGAAAGATGCAAAGAAGGACGCAAAAAAATTTGCATTTGATGTAAAAAAACAAGTGGTCACGGCCTGGACTGCAGCTCTGGGTTTGGTGCTTGCAATCGCCTGGAACACTGTTTTTCAATCGGTTTTCAAATCTATAACAGATACTCTTTTTAGTAGCGCTCCAGAATTTTTGGCCCCTGTTCTTTCAGCATGTCTGACTACGATCCTTGTGGTCCTTGGCATCATAATATTGAACAAATGGGCAGAAAAGCCCCCAAAAACTCCTAATTAAGAAACAGGGAGCAAAGGTTACCTAAGTTCACACATTATCACAATCTATGAACCTAGAAAAAGGGAAACTCTACTATAACCCCGAAAACCTGCTTGAAGCATACTACTTTAATGGCAATAACCTGGAGTCTGTTTCAGGAGAGTATATGAGCCCTGCAAGCCTAAAAATCAAATTAATAGAAATAACCAGCCCCCTGGATTATTTATTAAAAGTTGAAACAAAATACTCAGAAGTTCGATCTTTTGTTATGGGGAAATTTTTTCCAGAACCCCAAGAAGATTTTGAACCAAGCAGCCACACCTGAAAAGAAATAATAAGGAATTAAGCTAACCAAAGTGCACACCCCTCAATTACCCCCTGCCAAAAACAAACCAAGAGAATACCAAAAATTTAGAAAATTAAGAAAAACCCAAAAAACTGCCCTCAAAATGCCCTATAAAGACTCTAAAACCCCTAAAAACACCAAGAATCTGGCTTAATTCAATTCTATGCGTAAAAAGTGCGTACAACCTATATTGTGCGAACCTCTTTCTAAAGCCCCAAAACAACCATAAAGGTTACCTAAGTGAACATCTCTAAC